>RFZJ01000036.1 GCA_009920765.1 Planctomycetota bacterium
GGGCAAAGTTTCATACTTAATTCGCGAATATCGTTAGCAAGTGTTTTTAATGCCTGGGCAACCTCGTTTGATACATTGGGTTCAAGCGGGTTTTTAGGCGCAGGAATAGCTTCCCAGCTTTGGCGCAACCAACTCAGATAAAACTGTCCATCCTCCTGCATGCCATTAAGGGCGCCCCATAACAAACCCATATACTTTGAACTAAGGTTTTTGCTCTTTGCCCATGCTTCAACAGTAATTACTTTGTCATTTGCAACACGATATTTGTAAAGCCAAAGCGCAGCAAGATAAGCTTCGTACTCAACTTTGTGTGCATCATAAAACTTTAAAATTGATTGTTCGAAATATTTCTGGCGGTCTGCAAATGTGGTAACCGCATGGGGTGCAAACTTTAATCCCGTGGATGTCAACAATGCGTGTTCTGCAACCTGCTGGGCAGCACCATAATACTTTTTGAACAAACTGGGCGACATCATCAACGCTTCGCCCGTATTGTTGAACCCTTCCCCCGATGAAGGGTCCAGCGGGAATGATGCAGTAGGGCGAATATCCACCCCCGTAATATCTCGAATTGAATTATCAAATTCCGCATTGGTAAGCCTGCGTGGTACTACTACACCAGGATCCCCTGCATATTTCCGCGCCTCTTCCACCAACATCCCTTCAACCAACCTCAACATTTCTGCCCGTAATTCAGCAGAGGGTTGCTTCGACTTTGCAGGTGGCATCTCTTCTTTTCTTACGAAGGTGACCACATGCTCCCATTGTTTAAAATCCTCAATGGCCTTTGCTGCACTTGTGTAACGAGACAGGTCTAATTCACCATTTTTGGTTTTTTGATTATGACATTCCACACAGTAAGTCTTCATGAAGGGTAAAACTTTATCCGTGAAGGAATCCGCTGCATAAACATCCGGGAATATAAGAAAGCATAGGCTGAAAATCGGGATGAAAAACAATCGCAAGAAGCAAAAAACTGAATTCACGAACTTAATCTCTTAGGAAAGCGTTGAGGAGGGACAATTACGCAAACTGATGCAATATAAGTCTAATATTAGCACCGGATACTGTCAATCAATTGCTTGCGATAAACGCCATAATAGTTGCCAACAAGTCTGCATAAGCCGTACCTTTAACATTTGTTGCCTTATTCTGTTTTATTTCCCTCAAGCCCACCCACTGCGCTGATTGTTGGTATTACTTTTACACTCATCATTCAAAACAAAAGCTCCATGAAACGCAGTCAATGGGCTTTAACATTCGCTATAAAAAAACCACCGGCTTGATTTCTCAAACCGGTGGCTCAATTATTTTTAGTACAAATTACTTGAGACTTTTCTTGATCTCTTCTTCAACCGTGGAAATCTGAAGGTTCTTGCCTACGACCTTGCCATCCTTGCCCACCAGGAACACCTGGGGAAGTACTTGGATACCATAGTCGGTTGCGAGTTTTCCTTCCAAGCCACCTGGTTGATAAAGATGCTGGGCTGCAAAGGGAGACCTCTTCAAGAAAGCTGCAGCCTCCTCAGAAGTGGTATCCAGATTCACGCATACCAGATCCAAACCCTTAGGCCCGTAAGTTTCCATGATCAACTTAAGCTTGGCAAAATCGCCCAGAGTCTGACCATTCCAACTAGCCCAGTAATATACCACTACCATTTTATCTTTGATGGAAGCGATATCGAAGGTTTGGCTTGGGTTTGCAAGGGTTGCACCAGTAAGGGTGAAGGGCTGGCCTTCACTTTCCATCCTGCGGATGGAACCTGCTGCCTTGGCCGCCTGGGGTTTGCCTGCAAAATTCTTGGCGATCTGGGCGTACCAGTTCTTCGCTTCAACATCTTTACCCAAAAATTCGCTCACCATTCCCAGTTGCAACAAGGCATCTGGAGCATCATCAGCTTTAGGGTAGGCTTGAACAAAAGTGGCAAGCTTTGTCATCCAATCATTTTGGATTTTGTTGAAGTCTTCGCCTGGCTTGGAAATTCTTGCAGCATAGTCGGCTTGCAAACCACGGAAGGATACATAACCCGCAAGGTTGCTTCCTGGCAATCCTTTTGCTAGTTGATCTTCCAAGGAAGAAAGGCGCTTGGATGCAACCGTGTCCCCTGTTGCACTATTTTGTGCAGCACTGCTGAGGCTGTCTGCAAGTTGCCTGATCCATGGATCGCGGTCTTCAGGTTTGACCTTGGCGAGGATTTTTTCAAGGTGATCTGCTCTACGCAGATGATGTTTGGCAAGAGTAGGGCTGGCACCCCCGGTGCTGTTGGATTCAACTGCGGCATCAATTGCTGCAAGTTCGTCAACCAACTTTTTCAATTCAGGATCTTTCTCTAAATCGATTTTGTTGGTCCCAGGGCGAACACTGCCCTCTTCTTCGCTTACAGCGCCAGGGATTGGAGCATCGGCAAGTTTCCATGCACCATTGACCAGGAACATTTCGCCTGTCTGCAGCCAATCGGTTTTTCCTGCAGCTTCATAAAGGATGGTACCTTTTGCAAAGCGGAAGATATCGTTCTTGCTGCCGGTTTGATCAACAGGGAGGCATTGGGGGATGCCCATTTCTACATGAAGCCAAGTGGTTTTATCATCCAAGGTTGGAAGCTTGGTAAGTGTGGCTTGGAACTTTGCGGTTGCTGCGACAACTTGTTCCCTTACTTTTCTTGCAGCATCGCCTTGAAGATCCAAAGTTTTTAAATCCGCTTCGGTAAGAAGAAGTGGCTTAAGGCGGGAGAAATCCTTGGTAGCGACAGCCTTCAAGATTTCCTGACTGACTTCTTCCGGGCTGATGGCTTGCCAGAAATCGATTTTGGCATCTTCATTTTCATCGATGCCGATTTTTGTGCCACCTGAATTAAGCCAACGATAAAGATCGGCTTTGCCATTAAAGTTGGTGTCAATTTCACGATAAACTTCGACACCATCTTTGTAATAAGACCAAACATCAATGCGATTATCATCATTGGAATCAAAGAATCTACGAACGAGATTGCCTTGGGCATCCTTAAGAATCCAGCCAGAGCCTTTTTTGGCCCCCTTGGCAAGTTCCACTTTGCATGCGGCTTCTTCCTCAGGTGAGGGGGTGTAAATAGCAACGCCCTCTTGTTTAGGTTTAAAAGAAAGAATTGCGGCAGCAGTGGGTGGCGCAGCAAAAGCAGGCATCGCAGCGTTTAACAAGAAAAGGGTGCCTGAACAAAGACCAGCAAACTTCCAAGACTTCCGCATACCAAACTCCTTCACAGAAACCAATAAAAAGCGGGGAGAAAGCCCCCTACCTAAAGAAGATCGGCAAAAGAGGGGGTGGAAGTTGATGTTAAAATCAAAAAAGTTTGCACAAAGGTTACAACCTGAAAAACAGCTATAGAGTGCACAAGCGTTTGTCAAGCTATTTAATTTCAGTCGTTAAATAAATAGGAAACATTCCCTAAGTCTTTACTACTGCTGTCCTTGACCCCCTTCATGAAAAATTTACAATTACAACTAGGATCCTTACCAATCCTGGAATTTCTCGGATTGAGAAGAAAACCTATAGCCGGCAATTATATTGGCAAAGGAGTGCCACCCAATGATTTGTATTCAAAAGCGATCTACCACATTGCCTATAACTGCAGGGAATCAGGAGAATTGCAAACAGCATAAACGCCCTACTGCCCAAATGCTTTTTACAGGTGATTCTTATAGGTCTGCAAACCCAGAGTATTTTTTAATTTGCCTAAATTAGCCACCGGTTCACTTATAAACGTAATAATGGCCTAAATTTAGTAGTATTCATCAAACTCAAAAGGTTTAAATACTTGGATAACGACAGGGTTAAAATGGTGAAGGAAGCTAGTGACATCGTTGATGTCGTTGGAAGCTACATTTCTTTACGCCCCGCTGGCCAGCAAACCTTCAAGGGACTTTGCCCCTTTCATGATGATCACAGGCCTTCTTTTGATGTCGACCCAAAAAGAGGTCGTTACCGCTGTTGGTCTTGTGGCAAATATGGGGATGTAATCACCTTTGTGCAAGAGTACGAAAAAGTCGAATTTGCCGAAGCTTTGGAAATTTTGGCCAAGAGGGCAGGTATAAATCTAGAAAAAAAAGAAAATTTAGTGCAGAACCGGCTGCGCGGGTCAATGCTTGACTCAGTGCGCTGGGCATCAGATCAGTATCACCAGTGCTTGCAAGAATCACCCTTGGCTGCTGAAGCGAGAAGTTACCTATCCAGCCGGGGTTTAGAAGACGAAATTATCAGGCAGTTCGGATTGGGCTTTGCTCCACGCAGAGGGGATTGGCTGCTGGAGCTTGCACATAACGATGGGGTGGATGTGGGAATGCTGGAACAAGTAGGCTTGATAGGCCGCAAAACAGACAAGCCTGGGCTTTACGACCGATTCCGAGACAGAATCATGTTTCCGATCCGTAATGTGCTGGGGAACACAGTGGGTTTTGGTGGCAGAATCATGCCCTCATCGCCTTTCGTGGACAAGGCACCCAAGTACTATAATTCTTCCGATTCCCCTTTGTTTTCCAAAAGCGAACAACTTTATGGAATCGATCAGGCCCGCACTGCCATTGGAAAAGCAGGCTATCTTGCAGTGGTTGAAGGTTATACCGATGTGATGATGGCTCATCAAATGGGTGTGGGAAATGTTGTTGCAACCATGGGGACAGCCATTAATGCCAGGCACCTTCGCCAACTTAGGCGTTGGACCAGCAAAGTTGTGCTGGTATTTGATGCAGATGCGGGTGGTGAACAAGGTGTGGACAGGGCGTTGGAATTATTTGTCACCAACGATATGGATTTAGCAATTGCAACTCTTCCAGAAGGTTTAGACCCATGCGATTTGTTATTAAATGACGGCCCCGAGCCATTTCAGGAAGTTTTAAAAGGCGCAGTGGATGCCCTCGAATTCAAATTGAATTCAATACTTGCACAAACAAGCAAAGAAGGGGTTTCACTTGAAGCCAAGCGCAAGGCTACGGATTCGATTTTAAGTGTATTGGCAAGAATACCCGTAGAGAGCAGCCCATCTTCCCAACTCAAGCTTCAATTGATGTTGGGTCGAATAGGTAAAAGATTGGGTTTAAGCGAAGAAACCTTGAAAAATCGAGTGAACGAGCTAAGGCCAAAAACAGAATCTCGCAAGGTGGACACGAATACAATTAATACAACTGAAGAGTCGCGTCGGGCCAAGCCAGCCCCTGAAGAAAAAGAACTGGTTGAAGTTCTGCTGGCAAACCCTGATCTGGTGCTTCGTGCCAGGCAGGATTTTAGCACCGACGATTTGAATCATCCCGGGTTAAGGCAGATTGTTTCCATCCTTTTCGATTTACAGGATGAAAAACAAATTCCTGACTTGGATGCTGTTCGCGCCCGCATGGGTGACAGCCCGATTGGTTCGAGGCTGTTGGATTTAGCTGACCAAGGTCGGCGAAATCCAGAACCCGTGACATGGTATGGCAATATTCTTGAACGGTTCAACGAGCGCAGGGTTAAACCAGTGGTAAAGATCCTTCAGGATCAGTTACACGCTGCGAATGACCACGAAACCGCCTTGGAGCTTTTAAGGAAATTGCAGTCCCGTTCGGTTGGATCTGGTTCGGTTCCAACCCCTTCCCGTCTCGATGGAGGCCATTGATGGAAAAGATTGAAGTTACTTTCAAGGCATTATTGGAAGCTGGCAAAGAAAAAGGTTTCTTGACTTACACCCAAGTCAACGAACACCTTCCCGAAGATGATGCCAACCCCGAAAAGATTGATCAGCTTTTGCTTGTTCTTGAAGAACAGGGAATCGAGTTGATCGATGAATCCGAGGTGGAAGATCGGGAGGGCGGAGCCAATGGTACTGCTACCGAAACCCAACCTGAACTTGATTTTAGCTTCATCGAACAGGAAGAAGGCAAACGAATTGATGACCCGGTGCGAATGTACCTTACCCAGATGGGCGAAATTCCACTCTTGAAACGAGAACAGGAAATCAATCTTGCCAAGAAAATCGAAGTTACACGCAAGCGCTTCCGCAGGAAAGTTTTAGAGTGTGATGGTGCTATGAATCAAGTGGTTGACACCCTGAAGAGGGTGCATTCAGGCGAGCTACCTTTCGATCGAACCATCAAGGTATCGCTTACCGAAAATCTTGAAAAAGACAAAATCCTGCAAAGAATGCCCCACAATCTACGGACATTGGAACGATTGATGGAGCAAAACCAGGAAGATTTCAACAAGATAATGAGTGCGGATATAGATGAAGAAACCCGCAGGCATTACCGCAGGGCCCTTAGAAACCGAAGACGCAAAGCGGTTTGCCTGGTCGAAGAATTGAGCATTCGAACCCAGAAAATCCAACCCTTGATGAAGAAGTTGGAACAAATCGCAAGAAGAATGGAAGAACTCGAAACCGAAATCCGATACCTCAACAATATCCGCGGCCCGAAAGAAGACATTCAGGCTTTGGAAAAAGAACTCCGCGACTACATGTTCAGCACCATGGAGGAAACCCCCGAACTGCGCAGAAGAGTTGTCACTGTGCATACCCGCTTCATGGAATATGAACAAGCCAAGCGCGATCTTTCAGGAGGTAACCTGCGATTGGTGGTAAGTATTGCCAAGAAATACCGCAATCGTGGCTTGAGTTTCCTTGATCTGATTCAAGAAGGAAACACCGGCTTGATGCGGGCGGTTGATAAATACGAATACCGCAGAGGTTACAAGTTTAGCACTTACGCCACCTGGTGGATCAGACAAGCGATCACCCGTGCAATTGCAGATCAGGCCAGGACCATCCGCATCCCTGTGCACATGATCGAAACGATGTCTAAGCTAAGAAATGTTACCAAAAAACTGCTTCAGGATATGGGTCGTGAACCTACTATTGAAGAAATCGCCCTGGCTGCTGAAATAAGCGTTGAAGAAACCCGAAGAGTCATGAAAATCAGCAGGCACCCAATCAGCCTTGATAGGCCAGTGGGCGAAAGCGAAGACAGTTACTTTGGGGATTTCATCGAAGATAATTCTGTTGATTCACCCGTGAATGCAGCCGCACAGGAAATGCTGAAAGATAAAATCGATGGCGTTCTGAAAACTCTCACCTACCGGGAAAGGGAAATCATCAAATTGCGCTACGGCCTGGGCGATGGTTACACTTATACTTTGGAAGAGGTTGGTAGGATATTCAAAGTGACCCGCGAGAGGGTAAGGCAGATCGAGGCGAAAGCAGTCCGGAAACTGCAGCACCCAGTGCGCAGCAGGCAACTGGAAGGTTTTATCGACCTTTCACTAAAACAGTAGATCCTAGGGGCCCCCACAAGGGCCCTTTTTTATTGCACCGTGTCAATCTTCAAATACAAGGACGAAAAAGCCAATGACCGAGCCAGGAATAATCTTCAAGGAAATCCACAAGTACAGCAAGCATGCTTTTGAACTGCAAGAACATATAGGGCGGATTCCAAGACAGATAAAGGCCCAAAAGACCAGAATTGAGCGCATGGAGAAAGAGTTCAAAGATTTTCAGGAAATGCTTAAGAAACTCAAGGTATCCATTCATGAAAAAGAAGTTTCCTTCAAGGAACTCAACACCAGGGTTACCAAGCTTCAAAAACAACAAAATGAAGCCTCTGACAACAAAGCCTATGATGCACTAAAAACAGAGATAGCCACAACCAAGGCGGAAATCGCAAAAGTCGAGGACGAAATCCTTTTAGCAATCACAGAGCAGGAGGAAAAAACCGCTGCGCTGCCCGAACAGGAAAAATTGTTGAAGACAGCCAAGGCTGAAGCTGCCTCCATTGAAAAAAGTTCCACCGAGCGCAAAGCTGAATTGGAAAAGCAATTAAACGAAACGACTGTATTGTTAAAAGCCGCTGAGTCACAACTTTCTCCAGAACACTTGTCCAAATACCTGCGAATTGTGCAATCCTTCAAGCATGAAGCGCTATCGCCCCTTGAAGGCAAAATATGCTCGTCCTGCGCCACCGAAGTAACTTCACAAATGATGAATGAGGTGCGAAGCCATATGTTTGTGCCTTGCAAATCATGCAACAGGCTTCTTTATCTTTCCGAACAGGAAGAGCGAATATTCAAGGAATCTCAAGCTGCTGACGAAGCCTAGTAAAGATAACCAATGCGAAATTAGTTTTTGGCAGCAGTGTTGTTGCTGAAGCATGCATTCCACCAACTTTGGTTAAGGTCATTGTAACTTTGAATTGCATAATGCCTTGAAAGCGCGCTTTCATAACCATTCTTCAGGCCATCTTTCATGAATTCGCTGAAAGCCTGCGGGCCTTTCAAACGGGTCAGATAATCGACTAGCGATACACTCTGCGCATAAAACGGGCCCACAAGTTTTGGCTCGGGATAATCCGACATCTGCATCAACCGCGAAACATGAAACAAAGTATTTTCGCGTGCATGTTTGGGAAGGTTATCAAGATGCTTTTGGATACGGTTTTTAGGCTCTGATAACACAGACATGCCTTCATCCGCCCAACGAGGCACAGGTTGTTCGCCCAGCCTGCCCGCAAGAACCACATGGGTAGTCTCATGGGGAAGAACGCCCGTCATCATATTGGCATCATCCGTATGCAAATCAATTCTACGAGAAAGGACGCGAACCCCTTCGGTTTTCAAGGTGGTGTGTCCTGGAGAAGCCGTTGGTGCACCGGTTGATTTCGAATATTCCTGGGCAGTGGAATGAAGATAAATCTCGCATATGGGCGTCCAATCATTTCCAACAGATCCAAACCATTTCATTCCAGCCTCAACCCTGCAGGCTTCCGAAGCTTTTGCTACCTGGGTGGCATCAGCCTGACTTAGATGGTGCCAAACCCTGAAGTTTTTTGTCTCTGCAAGATACCAATTTCCCTGGTAAGGCCCGGTATGTTTAACTTCCACCACTGAAGCACCGGATTGCTGCTGGTTGGTTGCCCCTATTTCCTGTTTACGCTGATCGATATTTTGCAACAGGCTGTTTCCAAACGATTGCAATTGTGGGGCCATCGAAAGGCTTACTCGGATTTCGTTTTCCCACAAGGGATCGAGCTTGGTATTCTGGCGCTGATTCATCGCTTCAACCACGGAATACAGCCTGCAATAGGCCCAGCGTTCCACACTTTGTGGCATAACCTTGGGCTCAAGCCTGTATGCCTCCTCATAAAGCTTGGAAGCCAGCCTGAAGTTTTTACCTGCAAATTCTCTCTCCGCCTGATCCAACCTGAGACGGGCATCGTAATAGCGCTGGGTATTGGTGAACGAAAAAGGATTATCCTCGTTCGCATCTTCGATTTTCCCCCGCACTTTTGGAAGATCCTGTGGTTTTTTAGGTTGCTCTGCAGTTTTTGTAGGCATTGCAAACTTACTTATCGCTGATGCAATACTCACTGCTGGGGCTGTGGATGTGGATGTCGCTTTCGCTGATGCTGGTGATGGTTCAGTTGCTTTTGCTGAGGCTATGCCCGAATCAAGTATTTGCAGGCGCTTTTCATACTTCGAAATTTCATCCGTCAATCCCTTCGCTTGAAGATCTCGGATATGCCCTTGATACGCATTTTTTAGTAATTGCAAATATTCCTTGTTGCCATCGATTGATTCTACCTGCCCTTCGAGAATGAAGACCGCAGCTTGATAATTACCTTTTTTAAAGTGATCCTGTCCCTCAAGGAGGGCTTTTTGAACCGCTAGGATTTTCTGAAATTTAGCATCGCTATCTGCTGCATAAAGCAACGTCCCAAAGGTTAATGCAACACCAATACAAACAGCTAGAAATAATTTCGAGGTATTCATAACGAGCATCCATGCTCCCCAACAATGGTTAATAATCTGATCAATCAACTTTAAAAAATAGATGATTCCGAGGGCATCATGCCCAACAAAATCAACCAAGCGGGCACAGGGTAGGAATGATTGCAGGGAAACACAAGGCGAGTTCTATAGGAACGAAAAGAAAACTACCCCTGCTGCCTATTTTCACACGCAACTCCCCCACTTTTACCCATAAAGGGGTAATGCCGACTTTTTTAACCCTCAGGCCGATTGAAAAGGAGCATCCACCTTAGATTTTCTAATGTTTGTAAGCATAAAAGCACGAATCAATGAATAATTGTATTTGTTTGCATAAAGCAAATTGTGTGAGGAAGTGCTTTAGGATTTCAGGCCATATGGAACATTCCCAGATTCCTTCAGGCGAAAGCTTTCCAAGGCTTTACCTGAAAGATTCCTATTCAGAATCGCTGGACGAACCCATCGTAAATTATGCTTCCGAGCATTACGACTTGACCATGAGTTTGAAAGACCCTTTACACCCTTCGTTTGGTGTTTTTCTGGAATCCTTGAAAAAAGAATGTACGAAACGAGGCTTACGCTTTTTGCTGGTGCACGAAGCCATGGTTGCAGAAACCATTGAAAAATTTCGTATTGGTAAAGTAAGCTCGGGATTTCATCTGGACTTTTTTTCGCTTTGGCATGAAGCCAACGAGCCTTTCGCAAAGCTTGCGCAAACAATCCAGGACTCCGGTGGTAAACCAGTCAACTCACCCCATCGCTCTCGTTTATTTACAGATAAGGCTGCAAGCCATTTCGAACTCACCAGGCACAACTTAGGTGTGCCCAGATCCTTGATACTTCGCCCAGGCTTACCCGAAAAAACAGTCAGGCAGATGATTGTTGGGTTCTTGAACAAAAAGAATCCAAACTGGGAAGGTGGCTTGTTTCTTAAAAAAGGAAACGGGTTTGGCAACAAGGGAGTAAACCATTTAAAAGCCCAGGGTACGGAAGAACTTATCCCACAGGTTCAGAAAGTATTGGCAACAGACCCCACGGATTCGTACCTACTGCAAGAAGAGGTACGTTGTAGATACATGCAAACCAATCAGGGTTTGACACGACCAGCCTACTGGCGCATCATTTATTGCCTGGGTGATTTTCATGCATTCTGGTGGAAACCCGCAGAATACTGCGCACCCGGTGAAAAAAGCTATTTAACTCTGGAACCCTCAGAAATTCGCGCTTTCCGCTTGCAGCCTCTCTTGGATTTTGCAGATGAACTGAAGGAATTAAGCGGCCTTGATTGGTTTTCCACCGAAATTTGCCTGCATGAAAAACCTTCTCACTCCAAGCATCAAATCCGCTCCGAAGATGGATCCCTTCTTCCCCTTGTTGCAATTGATTATTTCAATGATCAGTGCGATGTTCATGTACAAAGCCAATGGCATGGCGCCCCACCCGACCTATTTGTAAATGCCGTTGCAAGACGATTTGCAGAACATGCAACAAGCTTATCTCGAATGCACAAATCTCGAAAAGCAGGCTAAAGGTTCTTGCCCACTATTCTTATATTGGGATAATTAAATGATAAAGGAAGGCGCCACGATGTTGCCCGGATATAACACCAATGGCTTTGCACACCACAAAATTGAAGATGCTTTGCAAATTATCGCAGAGCTAGGGTATCGATCTGTTGCGTTCACTTTGGATTACAATACCCTTGATCCGTTTGCTTCCAATGCTGTTGATAGGGCTCGGGAACTGGGAAAGATTTCTCAGGATTTATGTTTGAATGTAGTAATCGAAACGGGAGCAAGATTCCTTCTAGACGCTAGAAAAAAGCACCAACCAACCCTTATATCGAAGCTTGGAACTGATCGAAAAAAGAGAGCAGACTTCCTGCTGCGCTGTGCAGAACTTGGTAACAAAATGGGCTCGAACATCCTAAGTTTTTGGTCCGGTAAACCTGATTTCGAAGCCCCTGACGACGCTTATTGGGAGTTACTAATCGAACAGTGCGGCTTTATCAGAAGGCAGGTTGAAAACAGCGGGATGAAAATTGCATTCGAACCAGAACCTGGAATGTTCATTGATACGATGGACAAGTTTGAAAAGCTTTACAAAGCAATAAACATGCCAGGCTTTGGATTAACATTAGATATAGGCCATCTTGAATGTATGAATGAAATGCCCTTGATGACTCATCTTGAAAAATGGGGTTCAGTGCTTTGGAACATTCACCTGGAAGATATGAGGCGTGGGGTTCACGATCATTTGCCACCGGGTGAGGGGTCAATCGATTTCGCCAAGGTGTTCGAGGGGCTTGATAAAATAAAATACAAGGGTGGAGTGCACTGGGAATTAAGCAGGCACAGCCATGATGCAGTAGAAACTGCCCGCAAATGCAGGCAGTTTATGAAGGAACAGGGTATTTAGAAAAGAGGCTTATTACCTGAATCACCTATGCCACCCCGCATCGAAAAGTTTCGCGGTGGCGCAGGTCTGACTGGTTTTGAAGGAGTAACTGGCTCAGGTTCTGCGGGTTCAGCCGCACTGGCTTCGGGCGCAGTCAAGGCTTTGATGGAAAGAGAAATTCGCTTGGTTTCTGAATCCATGCTTTGGATTTTAACCTGAACTTCCTGACCTACTTTTAACACATCCTGAGCTCTTCGAACCCGGACAGAGGATAATTCTGACAGATGAACCAACCCCTCGATGCCAGGCGATAATTCGATGAATGCGCCAAACTCTGCAAGCTTGGTAACTTTGCCAGTAACGATTGCGCCAGGCCTGTTATCCCTCGAAAATACATCCCAGGGGTTTTCTTCCAATTGTTTGAATCCGAGTCCGACTTTTCGTGTTTCGGGATCGATCTTTAAAACAATAACCTTTACCTTTTGGCCCGATTGAAACAACTTGGTGGCATCGACCTGCCTGCTCCAACTCATTTCGCTTATATGCAACAAGCCATCAACTCCGCCTAAATCTACGAATGCGCCGAACTGCATTACCGACCTAACAATACCCTCGCGAACCTGGCCTTCCTTGAGTTCCAGCCAAAGCTTTTCCTTGGCCTCCGCTTTTTCTTTTTCGAGAATGTCTCTTCTGCTTACCACAAGATTTTGGCTTGCTACATCAACTTCAGAAACCATGCAAATAAGCTTTTGATTCAAGTAGGGTTCAAGTTCATTGATGCGGAATATTTCAATCTGGCTTATTGGCATGAAACCACGTATGCCATGCACATCAACTTCCAAACCACCTTTGTTAACCCCTGTAACTCTGGCTTCAACCGTCATGCCAACAGCAACGGTATTCCAGTTGGCGTTGGAAACAGCCGAGCCCTTGCGAGATAGAAGCATGACGCCATTGGCACTATCAAAGCCTTCGATTTTGACTTCAACTTCCTGGCCGATGACTGGGTTGCCTTCGGGGAATGAAAGTATGGAAAGCACCCCCTGTTTAATACCACCTGGTAAATCAATGAAAACATCCTGGTCATGGATACGAAAGACCTTTCCCAATTTCATCTGGGGTAAAGGCTCCTGCCCTTTTTTGCGCCTGGGCATGGGGCCACCACCCATAAGGTCGGTTTCCGTAATACCCATCATTGCTGCTTCGAGTTCCCGCTCAATGAAGGCATCGTTATCAATTTTAGAGAGAAGAGAGGGTTGGTCGAAGATTGGATCGGGTTGAACTTCAAGGGCGTTTCCCGCTTTGAACATATCTCCCGCCTTATTCATGTCATATTTACCAATTTTCCGGGGTGGGGTCCTATCAGGGTTATCAGTGCGGGTAGAGGGCAAATTATCATTATCTTGGTGGGAAGGTCCATTGCTCATGATTCAAACTCCAATAAATCTTCGGAACTAAAGTATTATAGAGAGATAGGAAAATTATTTGAGTTCTTTAACCCTAAGATTTCGAAAATCAACTTTTCCACCATGATTTTGCACACAAACATACCCCTTTAGAGGCTTCATTTTTATCTCTTCAACCGTGGTTTGATCGACATCAATAATTTTTTGGTCATTCAGTGTGACTTTAATTCGAGGCCCTTTACACTCTATTTCTATTTTATTCCACTCGGGAGCAGGCTTTACTGCCTTAACGCTCGGAGCAATGTAGCGGTAAAGCGAACCTGTGGAATGCTTATCAGGGTTCTTCATGGCATCATCCAGTAGCTGAATTTCATAGCCTGCCCTGGAAGGTGGTGAATCCGATTTCTTAGGATCATAAGCACCCGTCCTGATACCAATTCCACTATTGCAAGGTGATTGCTTGGGCAATTCTTTTTCTGAAAGCCTGTACTCCAAGCTAAATACAAAGTCTGCAAATTGTTTTTTATCGTAGCGCAGGAAGCCGTAGCTTTTACGATTATTAACCCTGCATGTGATCATGCCATTTTCCGCAACCCAAATAGGTTCTTTATTACCTTTATTATCAAATTCTGAAGGCCCCTCGATCACCCAGCCCGAAAGATCTTTCCCATTGAACAACTCAATTGCATCATCAGATTGGGCTAAAAGAATGGGTGTGAACAAAAACAAACAAAACAGCCTTAACCACATAATTCATTTCCTTAATAAGATCTAAGCTTTGGGTTTGGCACGAACCGTCATGTGAAGATGGTTTTTTCCCGAAGTCTGCCAATCAATGAGAACAGAATCAGAACCAAACTTCCAAGAATAATTTCCACCCTGCAAATGCCCCTGCGAAGCATTACCCGACAAAACAAGCTTTAACTGATCAACCCCTCCCTGCGCATCGATTATTTTTTCAAGCTTCTTTCTTCGATCTGAAGAAAAAACATCAAGCCTCTTGGCTAGCAGTTTCCTGGCAAGTTCAGCAGAGGGCTTGGGAAGGTCTTTCAGTAAAACTCCAGATTTCCCTATCGCCTGCCCCGAACCCCCGGGACCTGCCAGTTTGGTCAAGTTTTCCTTATCCAAAGTCTTGGCAAGTGCCAGTAAAATAGTCTCTTCTTCTTCCCAAAGGTTGTTGACCGGATTTCCCCCCAATAGAACAGGGCCAAATTCCCCCTTGTCATCTGAAGAAAATTCGCAGTGCAACAAGGTCAGATGATGCTGTGCCAGTCGAAAGGCAAAAGATTTCCCTGCTTCCGGGGCACCAAAAAAATTAATGTACCTGCGATTGGCTGGAGTTTGTTTGGCAACTTCGATGCAGCGGGACGCCCCATAAGAGGAAGTCATTGCAAGGATCATTTTTTCAACAAGGGCAGCCTGCTCAGGCTTCAATTTACTAATCGCAAGGCCTTTTCTTTCAACTGCAGGAAAGACTTCTGAAAATCGATCTTTATCATCAAACGTTTTTAAAGCCTCGCTTTTTTGCTGCTCATCCAAGGACTTGAACAATTCAATTGCTACCCCCCTTGCGGCATCATCAGACCCCTGAAAAATCAGGGCGGATGCCAATAGAGTAAAAGCCGGGAAGACTACAAAAGCAATTAGACCAGCAATTTTTTTCATCGTTTTTTCCTTTATTTAAACAGGTTTTGTACAACAATATAGCAGACATCCACCCCGAATACCACTAATTAAGACCCACATGATTGATCGAATGAAAAAATTCTGGCCTGCGATCAAGATATTCATCTGGATTCTGGTGGCGTTTGCTGTTGGGTTTCAGTTTTGGAGAATCCTACATCTTGAAGCTCTTAAAGATCCAGATGGCAAGCATAATTCTCTAACCCTGCTTTTACAACAATTGCAAAGTGTCTCATTATCCGGGGTTTTACTTTGTGGATTACTTTATATTGTTGGAATCGGGTTTTCCGGATGGTTCTGGGCAGACCTTTTAAATGATATAAAACAACCGATTTCCCTGCCTTTTGCGTTACGCTGTTTCTATATCGCCCAGTTGGGAAAATATGTACCAGGCAAAGGCTTGGCTTTGTTTCTTCGCATCAATTCTGCAATGAAAGAAAATGTCACCATCACCGCAGGAGTCACCACCTCCATTTACGAGGTGCTTTTTACAATGGCAACAGGGGCGGCTCTGGCGGTTACCCTGGGTTTACTCTCCCCAGATACTTCAACCACACAAATAACCGCAGCAATCTTCTTGATGCTGGTAACAGGAATCCCCATCATGCCTGGTTTTTTTCCTTTCATGGTAAAAAAATTGGGAAAGCGATTTTTGCCTGCTGAGCAACTGCTTGTAATCCCAGGATCTTTTCGCTCCTTTTTTCGCGGACTTTTATCCACTCTACTTTGCTGGTTCCTCCTTGGGGCAAGCTTTATGGTGCTATGGCAAGCCATGGACACCTCGGTAAATGGCATGACTTTCATGCGCTTTATTTGGTGCACGGGCTGTATAACTTTGTCGAATGTGGGGGGATTTGTTGCATCTACCCCGGGTGGACTCGGTGTTCGTGAACAAATTCTACAAATCATGATGGATTCAACCCTTGGATCCAAAGCTGTCACCGCAGCCATCCTTCTTCGAGTCATCTGGACAGCCTCAGAAGTTTTGACAGCTTTTGGGTTTTACTGGATTAAACCCCAGCAACCGATAGAAAAAACCTAGGAGATAAATTCCAACCCGATTCCAGCCAGGCAAGCCAGCCATGATTTCCATTATTATCCCCGTCTACAATGAAGATGAAAGCCTAGCTATTCTGCATGGCGAAATTTTAAATGTCGCACAGCTTCATCATTTGAAACTTGAAATTCTTTTTGTTGATGATGGCAGCAAAGATAATTCCTGGGATAAAATATGCGAACTTTCAGCAATGCATTCCAATACACGGGGTATAAAGTTTCGCAGGAATTTTGGCAAAGCCGCAGCTTTGTCTGCAGGGTTTCAGGCTGCAACTGGGGATATTTTCATCACCATGGATGCAGACCTTCAAGATGATCCAGCGGAAATCCCAAACTTCTTAAAACAACTGGAACAAGGTGGCCCGGCCAGAAATGGCCAACCCTTCGCCTCTCTTGATGTCATAAGCGGATGGAAAAAAGTAAGGCTGGATCCTTGGCACAAGACTTTTCCTAGCAAAATATTCAACAAAATGGTCAGCAATCTAACTGATGTGCATTTAAACGATCACAATTGTGGCATGAAATGTTACAGGGCACCCATTTTTAAGGAAGTCAGGCTCTATGGTGAATTGCACCGATTTATTCCAGTGCTGGCAGCTGCAAGGGGATTCAAGGTAGGCGAACTCGCCATTAAGCACCGGGCAAGGAAGTTCGGGCATTCAAAATATGGGGTGCGCAGGTTTATCAAGGGTTTTTTAGACTTATTAACGGTTAAGTTTTTAACAGGCTTTGGCCAAAGGCCACAGCATCTTTTAGGGGGAGCTGGTTTGTTTTCCTTCCTTGCAGGCTGTTTAGGCCTCAGTTATTTAGCGATTACATGGATTATTCGGCTTTGGGAACCCGATCTTTTTCCCCCACTCCATGATCGGCCACTTCTCATATATGCAGCTGCTTTTCTTTTATTGGGTGCTCAAATGATGTCCATCGGATTCTTGGCCGAACTTATCACCGCTTTTCAGGGAAAAGATGCTGATACTTACAGTATTTCCGACTCTACACCTGTACAAAAGAACATTTAAATAAGATTTATTCACTTCTTTTTAATTGACACATGATTAATTCCGATCTCTAATTATGAAGCTAACTTAAATATCCATGCATTTGTTTTGCATTGATTTTTTGCTTGCTTTATTGTAGAATATGGCAACCTGCCTAAATATGTGTACGATTTACCCGCCTTTTTAATTCTTTTGGAACCGGAGAGAAAACAATGGCTCATCAACCTGGAACTTGGTTTGCAGATCCTGCTCATTTTAAAAAACAAACCCGTAGATCTTTTCTGCAAATTGGCATGATCGGTGGCCTGGGGCTTACCCTTCCCGAATATTTCAAAATGCAGCAGGCCCAAGCTGTTGATTCAGTTGGCGGCAAACCCACCGTTGATGGCAAAGCCAAATCTGTAATCCATATTTACCTTCCAGGCGGTATGGCCCATCAAGATACTTTCGATCCAAAACCCTTGGCCCCAATTGAATACCGAGGCGATATTGCCCCGATCAAAACCAAGCTCGAAGGCGTATACTTCGGCGAACATTTCAAAAACCTTGCAGGCGTTGCTGATAAAATCACCGTTTGCCGTTCCATGACTCATGGCGAAGCTGCTCACGAGCGCGGTACCCATAATATGTTCACCGGCTATCGTCCTAGCCCTGCACTAAGCTACCCTAGCTTTGGTAGTATTGTTTCCCATGAATTTGGGCCAAAAAACAATCTTCCTCCTTACATCTGTATTCCAAACCAGCCCAATGTATTTGCAGGTTCCGGTTATTTAAGTTCTGCTTACGGACCTTTCAGCTTGGGCAATGATCCTGCGAACAAGGGATTCTCCGTTCGCGACCTGCAACTTCCAGGCGGAATTGATGTAAGTCGCTTTACGCAACGTAAGTCCATGCTTGAAGCGGTTAATGACCATTTCAAGGCCAAAGAAAAATCGGATAATCTTGACGCAATGGATACCTTCTACAAACGAGCCTACAGCCTGATCAGTTCTGATCAAGCCAAGGAAGCGTTTAACATCGGTGCAGAAAAAGAAGAAATTCGCACCGAATACGGTCAAAACTCTGCTGGCCAGCGTATGCTTTTGGCTCGCAGGCTTGTTGCTGCGGGCGTTCGCTTTGTTTCCCTGACCTACGGTGGTTGGGATATGCATGGCGGAATCAAAGCAGCAATGGCAAACCAAGCTCCAGCTTTGGATCAAGCCCTTGCAACCTTGATTCGCGATTTGGATCGCACCGGTTTGCTTGACTCCACCTTGGTCATGGTATCATCCGAATTCGGTCGTACCCCCAAGATCAACGCCACCGCTGGCCGCGATCACTGGCCTAAAGTTTTCAGCGTAATGCTCGCTGGTGGTGGTATCAAGAAGGGTATGATTTACGGTAGTTCCGATTCCACCGCTTCTGAACCAGAAGACGATGCGCTTTCTGTAGAAGATCTGTCAATGACCGTGTATAATCAGTTGGGCATTGATGGCGAAAAACGCTTGATTGCTCCTGGTAACAGGCCAATTGATATTGTTCGCGATGGCAAGGTTGTCAAAGAAATCCTTGCTTAGTTCGAATCGTAATCATTGTGGTATCCCCGGTTGATTAGCTTCAAGCCGGGGACACAATATTCTTCCTTCCAATTTTGTGAGCAGCTTTATTTAAGGCTGCTCGAATTTTAAGTACTGAGACTCATCCATGAAGATTTTTCTCTCTAGATTTTTCTTGATGTCCATCACTGTCTTGGCATTGGCCTCCACCCTTAATGCAGCCTCCCCCAATCTTGGTGGCATTGCTCCACGGGGTTGGCAGCGGGGCACCGAAGTTGAATTGACTTTTACCGGTGCAAGACTTGCCGATGCCAAGGAACTGCTTTTTTATCGTAAGGGAATCGAAACCACCAAGATGACAGTGGTAAGTGATACCCAGTTAAAAGCCATGGTGAAAATCAGCCCTGAAGCTGGCTTGGGTGAATATGGTGTACGAGTTCGAACTGCCTCGGGTATTAGTGAACTGCGTACTTTTTATGTGGGCGCACTTCCTGTAATCGAAGAAAAAGAACCTAATTCTGAATTCACAACCCCCCAAAAAATACCCATGAATGTCACTATTCACGGGGTTGCAAATAACGAAGATGCAGACTACTTCCTTGTTGAGGCAAAAAAAGGTGAACGCATAAGTGCTGAAGTTGAAGGCATGCGTCTTGGTACCGTGGTATTTGATCCATTCGTAGCAATCCTCAATATGAAACGATTTGAACTAAGCGCGCGTGATGATTCCCCACTGACCGCTCAGGATTGTTTCGCTTCTATCGTTGCGCCCGAAGATGGCACGTATGTCATCTTGGTTCGTGAAAGTGCTTATGGTGGCAATGGCAATTGCAAATACAGGCTACATGTGGGTAATTTCCCAAGACCAACCGGGGTTTATCCCACTGGTGGCAAAGCTGGAGAAGAAGTCGAAGTGACTTTTCTAGGCGACCCCGCAGGCCCCCTGAAACAAAAAATCAAACTGCCTTCTGTGATTGATCCAGAGTTTAAGATTTTTCCCCAAGACTCCACGGGTATATGCCCTTCAGGTATTCGTTTCGGTCTTTCCGACTATCCCAATACATTTGAAGTTGAACCCAATGACACCCCCGACAAAGCAACTCTTGTAAACTTCCCCAGCAGCTTCAATGGCATCATCGAAAAGAATGGCGATGTCGATTGTTTCCGCTTCAAGGGTGTGAAGGGGCAGGTTGTTGATATTCGATGCGTGGCACGCAAAAATGGTTCCCCGCTCGATCCCGTGATGACTCTTGCAATTGCCGGCGGTGCCAATGTTGCAACCAATGATGATTCGGGCGGTACCGATAGCTATTTCAGAGCTACACTCGACGATAAGGAATACATACTGACGATTACAGATCATCTTAAAAAAGGTGGATTTGATTACACTTACCGTGTAAGTTTTTCGCCAGTTCAAGGCAGCACCCTTGTAGCTATTCCCAAGGTGGCACAGTATTCCCAAGATAGACAAACGATTAGTATTCCCAAGGGAAATCGGTTTGCAACCTTGATGACGGTTCAAAGGCGTGACCTCGCAGGTGATTTAAAACTTATTGCAGAAAAATTACCTTCAGGCGTTACTATCAGCGTGGATGAGGTTTCAAATGGGATTGATTCCTTTGCAGTAGTTTTTGAAGCAACCAAAGATGCAGCAATTGCTGGTTCGCTTTCTGAAATCAAGGCTATTCCCACAGATCCTAAGATTCCTTGCAGCACCGAGTTCAACACCAATGCTGAGCTTACTTTTGGCAATCCAGGGCAGTCGATCTATTGGAGATACAACATGCCAACACTGGGTGTTGCTGTTACCGAGGAAGCACCATTCTCCATCCAGGTGATTGAACCAAAAGTGCCCCTGGTTCAAAATGGCTCGATGAATTTGAAAGTGGTTGTAAAGCGCAAGGAAGGATTCAATGGACCTATAAATGTCATTCCAGTTTACACCCCTCCCGGTGTTGGGACAATTGCAGCCATCACTATTCCGGAAAACCAAAACGAAGGCTTGTTTGCCATCAATGCCAATGCTGGTGCAAGAATCAAAAATTGGAAGACTGCATTATTAGCAAATGCAACTACACCTACGGGAATGGTTTGGGCTTCTTCCCAATTATTCAACCTGGAAATCGCTGCACCGTTCATAACCGCTTCCATTGAACGAAGTGCGATTGAGCAGGGTAAGTCTTCCGAAATCCTTTGCAAGATTAATCAAACGAGCCCCTTCGAAGGGAAGGCTCAACTCCAATTAATCGGTCTTCCTTTGAAAGTCACCTCAGCACCCGTTGAGATCGACTCCAAAACCAAGGAGGTTCTTGTCAAAGTTGAGATTGATAAAACCTCACCTGTTGGCCAGCACAAAAACATTATTTGCTCCGCAGTGATCACCAAGAATGGTGAACCGATTGTGCATACCTTGGGTAAAACGGATATAAGAATTGATGTACCGGCTGCGCCTAAAGTCGTTGCTAATGCACCTGCTACACCAGGTAAACCAGCAGCGGTTGCTCCCGCAGGCGAAAAGAGGCTAAGCAGGCTTGAGAAGCTTAGGCTCGAACAAGAAGAACGTGAAAAAGCTCAAAAATCCACCCCCGAAAAGAAATAGGCTTTCTGGAGACTCCTACGATGAAGATTTCTATTTTATCTGGCGCTTGTGCAATGTTGCTACTTGCTTCAGCAACCTCCATACAAGCAATTGCACCCGTTAGCATTGCTGTTTTCCCACCCGACATTAATATTCAATCCGCCCGTGGCAAACAACGTATCATCGTTCAAGCCAGCTACGCAGATGGCATTACACGCGATGTAACCGCCCAAGCCAAGGTTAACATCAGCGACCCCAAGGTTGCCAAAATTGTTGACCTCGAAGTCCTTCCAGTAGGCGATGGAAAATGCTCCGTCGCTGTTGAATTTGAAGGTAAAACGACACAGGTTCCTGTCGATGTTAAAGATGCCACCAAAGATAGGCCCATCAGTTTCAAGCTCGATGTCATGCCCATTTTTTTACGCAATGGCTGTAATCAAGGTGGTTGCCATGGCGCAGCAAGGGGCAAGGATGGATTTCGTCTTTCTCTTTTTGGTTTTGATCCCGATGGCGATCATTATCGTTTAACCCGCGAACTCAATGGCAGAAGAATCAACCTTGCGATTCCTGAGGAAAGCCTTTTAATTGAAAAATCCATTGGCAAGGTGCCTCATACTGGTGGGCAGAAATTCGCTGTAGGTGAGCAATATTACAACGACCTAGTTCGTTGGGTCGATGCAGGTGGCCCTCAAGATCCTGCTGGCATTCCAACTCCAGTATCGGTAGACCTTTATCCTAAAAGCGCTCTTTTGGATGGCAAAGGTAGCACCCAGCAATTAATCGTAAGGGCCAAGTATAGTGATGGCTCTGAACGCGATGTTACATCTCTTGCCCTTTTCCTCAGCAGCAATGATAGCTCGGGCAAAGTAAGCCCCAATGGTTTGGTAACTGCAGGCGACCGTGGTGAAGCCTTTGTTATGGCTCGCTTTTCAACCTTCACTGTTGGTGTTCCATTCATTGTTCTTCCCAAAGATCTGAAATTCTCTTTCCCCAACGCCCCTGAAAAGAATTACATCGACACCTTGGTAAATGCCAAGCTTAAAAACCTTCGTATCGCTCCCTCTGCGACTTGCTCTGATGAAGTTTTCTTGCGCAGAATATTCATCGACCTTACGGGTATGCTGCCTTCGGTTGAAGAATACAAGACATTCATGGCAAACAAGTCAGCAGACAAGAGAGAACAACTTGTTAAAGAGCTCATGGAACGGAAAGAATTTTCAGAACTATGGGTTTTAAAGTGGGCCGAACTCCTGCAAATTCGCAGCTCCAACCAAGTTAGTTACAAGGCAACCCTGCTTTATTACAACTGGCTTCAAGATCGTATCGCACGAAATGTGCCACTTAACCAATGGGTTCAAGAGTTGCTTGGTGCCAATGGTGGAACCTTCAATAATCCCGTTACGAACTACTATCAGAACGAAACAGATATTTTAAAAGTGACAGAAAATGTTGCACAAGTTTTCATGGGTATGCGTATCCAATGCGCCCAGTGCCATAACCATCCCTTCGATCGTTGGACCATGGATGATTATTATGGCTTTGCGGCTTTCTTTACCCAGATTGGCAGAAAACGAACTGATGATCCAAGGGAACTTGTTGTATTCAATAGTGGTACAGGCGAAATCAACCATCCTGTTGGTGGAAGGCGCATGGCTCCCAAGTATTTGGGTGGAGAAGTCCCTGATGTGACCGGCAAAGATCGTCGGGCATTAATGGCTGAATGGCTTGCATCCCCTAAAAACCCTTACTTTGCCACCAATTTGGCCAACATGGTTTGGACTCACTTCTTCGGCTTGGGCATCATCAATGAAGTTGACGATGTTCGTGTCAGCAACCCTCCTTCCAATTCTGAATTACTTCAAGAATTAGGGAAGAAGTTCACCGAATACAACTACGATTTCAAACGGCTTGTAAAGGATATCGTCCTTTCCAATACCTACCAGCTTTCTACTCAAACCAACCCCAGCAACGAAAGCGACATAAAGAATTTCAGCCATTCCTCAATCCGAAGAATCAAGGCTGAAACTTTCCTGGATTGCATCAGTCAGGTTACTGAAACGAAAAACAAGTTCCCTGGCTTGCCATTGGGCGCTCGTGCCGTGCAAATTGCTGATGGGCAAGTATCGAACTACTTCCTTACAACCTTCGGCAGGGCCACCCGTGAATCAGTATGCTCATGCGAAGTAAAGCTCGATCCGACCCTAAGCCAGAGTTTGCACCTGCTTAATGGCGATGCAACAACCCAAAGAATTACCCAGGGTAATTTGGTTGGCAAGCTTCTAAAAGAAAAGAAAACTCCAGAAGAAATCTTGGACGAGATTTATATTCGATGCCTTTCAAGAATGCCTTCTTCGGATGAAAAAACCAAGGTTCTGGCTTTGGTAAATGCAGAGAAAGATAAAAAGCAGGTTCTGGAAGATGCCTTCTGGGCGGTGCTTAACACACGCGAATATATGTTTAACCACTAAGATAACGGAGCTGAGTTCATGGTTCGTACCACCATTTTGCTGGTTGCTTTGCTTTCATTGGCGACCCAGTCTGCAATTGCACAGCCATCCGCCAAGAAAATCAACTATCAGGATCACATCCTTCCTTTCTTTCAGGATAAATGTGTTGCCTGCCATAACCAGGACAAAAAGAGCTCCGGGGTTATCCTCAATAGTTACAGTAAGATTATTGAGGGTGGGAGCAGCGGCATTATTGTAAAGGCGGGCGACCCTGAAGGTAGTTCACTTTATCAGGTGGTTGCTCATAAATCTGAACCAGTCATGCCCCCTAAAAGCCCAAAAGTTGCGGATGCGTCAATTGTGATGCTTGAAAAATGGATCAAAGAAGGCCTTCTGGAAACAGCAGATGGCAAGGCACTGGCCTTGAACAAACCCACCACCGACATTGCTCTGGGTACTGTCCGTAGAGGCAAACCCGATGGCCCGCCTCCAATGCCCGAAAAAGGGATGGCCCTTGATCCTTTGGTGGTTACCCGCAAAGGCAATGCAGTCATTGCATTGGCAGCAAGCCCCTGGGCACCACTTTTAGCGGTAGGTGGCCAAAAGCAAATCGTGCTTTATAACACCGATACCATGGAATACCTTGGTGTTATTCCTTTTCCTGATGGCTTTCCCACTGTATTGAAGTTCAGCAGAAATGGTGGTTTCCTTCTTGCTGGCGGTGGTCGCGGGGGCAAAAATGGCTCCGCAACCTTGTTTAACATCAAGACCGGACAAAAAGTCCTTACCGTCGGGCAGGAATCTGATGCAGTTCTCGCTGCTGACATAAGCCCAGATCAAACTCAAATTGCTCTTGGTGGGCCAAGCAAGGTTGTTCGTGTTTATTCCACCATCGATGGTAAATTACTTCATGAAATAAAAAAACATACCGATTGGGTTACCAGCATTGAATACAGTCCAGATGGGGTTCTTTTTGCCTCAGGAGATCGCAGTGGAAATCTTTTTGTCTGGGAATCCCATAATGGCAAGGAATATTTCACCCTTAAAGGGCATACCAATTACATCAACAATCTTTCCTGGCGCGCAGATGGCAACATTCTCGCTTCCGTAAGTGAAGATGCCTCACTCAAGCTTTGGGAAGTCGAAAATGGAACCTTGGTTAAATCCATACCTGCTCACACTGGTGGTGCACAGGGCCTTGTTTTTCATCGCGATGGCACCATTGTTACCAGTGGCAGGGATAAAACCTCAAAATCTTGGAAAAGCGATGGGACTGCAATACTTACTATGGAACCCTTGACCGATCTGGCACTTCGGGTTGCTGTTTCACATGACGCTGTTTTTGCTTTTGTTGGCGACTGGAATGGAAATGTGGTTGCATACAAGCTTGCAGATGGAAAAAAGTTTGATGTATTGCCCAGTAACCCGCCCCCCCTCAAGGAACGTGTAGAACTTTCTGCCAAGGAAATTGTTTTGCTTCGTGAGCAATTGTCCAAGTCAAGTGCAGAATTGACCAGTGCAAAGACTCAAGATGCAAAATTAAAGGGTGATCTTGCAACTGCACAAAAAAACCTTGCAGATGCCACCCAAGCGGTCAAAGATCTCCCCCCCAAAATCAAGCAACTAACTGCAGATCAAGTAGCCGCATTAGCCCAGCAGACAAAAGCCACCAATGAAGTTAAAGCCCGGGAAGCCATGATTTTGGCAAGCACTGATAGCTTGAAAAAAATTAAAGAACAATCGGATAAGAACAAGCTGGATGCAACCTTGGCGAAAAATGTGACTGCTGCTCAAGAAAAACTTGACAAATTAAAGATGGAGTTACCCGCCTTGCAAAAGGCACTTCAAGAGAAAACTGCGGCTTATACTGCTGCTGTTGCAAGCCTTAAAGATGCACAAATGAAGCTTGCTGCTGCTACTCCAATGGTTCCCGCCCTGCCAAAGCAGATTGATGCCATTCAAAAATCAATGCCCGCTGCGCAAAGCTTGGTTGCCACACTAACCACGAAAGTTCAAGATTTAGAAAAGCAAATTGGGGCCAAGGAAGCATCTTTACAGCGGTATAAGAAAGCCCAACCCCTAGCCAATGCACCGAAATCTTAATATCCTTGTAAGAGATTGTAATTTTGAAATTTTAATGTTTAAAGTTGAGGCCTGACATGGCAGCTATTTCCCGAAAACTTCGAAAAACCTTGCAAAAGCAAGATCAACGCCGCTCTAGGATTGAAAATGGAACGAGAAAGAATAAAGAAAGAGACCGTAAAGAACTCAGGCTAAAAGCTGCCCTTGCAAAAGGCAAACTTCCTTACACTCCCACCATAATGAGCTGGTTAAGCCAAGCGTTAGACAAGCCTTCCAAACAAATCATTCAAGCGGATGTAGATGCCTTTTTGAAGGCGTAATGATTTTGCTGATTTCTAAAACCTAAAAGCAGTCCTTTCATAAAAGGGCTGCTTTTAGGCACTTAAAGCCTTGTTTTATGTTCTTCACAGTACAAAAATCGCCAAGGTATGACAGGAATAAATCCAAATACTTTCAGCCACCCCCACTCGCTGGTAATTGCGGGGAGGGTGCATTTTTTACAAAGTCTAGGCATGCCTTCAGGGCCACAAATCACCAAATCCTTATAAACGCTTTCATGTTGTTTGATATCTGATTGAGAAAAGCCCCTTTGGATCAGTTCTTTTTTAATAATTTCAATTGCTGCGGGTTCCATTCCATGTTGAAAAACGGTCACCCGATCAAGAAGGGCCCTATTATCAGCTTTTTTTGCATATATCCGTACTTTTTCGAGATCTAGGCGCATAATCCAAGAACCTGCCAATTTATCGGGAACTAAATCCATTTCCCCTACGACTAAAATAAGAGATAACATTAAAGGCAAGCTAAACCTAATAACTTTTGGATTTGGCGCAAAAAAAGAACTTTTACCCTTGTTGGTAACGGGCTCTTTTTTAATAAATTGTGTTGTTTAAAGGTGGCGTAGTGGTAATAATTATAGTGTGTGCACTTTAGATAAATATGCACATTTTAAACCTTAAGGATTTTACCCATGGCACATAAGTCAAAAACCAAGCAGTTCTCTTTTTGGCACTTGGTAGCACTCGGAACGGTTTCCACAGGACTATTACTGAGCGCGGATTTTTCTACCGCCCAGGAGAAAGAAACCAAGAAGCAATCAGTTGCTGCTGATGATAAAGAAAAAGACTCCAAGACGGATGAAAAAGACAGCAAGAAAGATGCCAAGGAAAAAGATCCTATGGCTGAAAAATCTGCCCCCCTGCCGCCTTATCCAACTTTTCCAAAACTGACCATTGTCGGTAAGACTCCAGAAGAAAAACAAATCACCGAGCAAGTGGTAAAATCGATCAATCAAAAGCTGGAATCTTCATGGAAGGAAAACAAAGTTGTTCCTTCTGGTTTCATTGATGATTATGAGTTTATTCGCAGGGTAAGCCTGGATGTTGTGGGTAGGATTGCCAGTCCGGAAGAAATCGCAAAGTACATGCGCTATCCCCAAGCCAGCAGAAGATCCCAGATCATTGAAGATCTTCTTGCAAGCGAAGATTACCCCCGCCATTGGGCCAATCACTTCACCAACTGGTTTTTGACCCGTTCCGGCACATTCGGCAAAGGTAAATACCACGAAGAAATGGCAGTATGGCTTGAAGACCAATTCGCAAGTAATCGTGGTTATCATGAATTGGCAAAGGAAGTAATTACTGCCACGGGTGAAAACACAGAAAACGCTGCTGTGAATTTCATCTTGGCGCATCTGGGTGAGCGTGTTCCTGCTGCAAAGCAAAGCCAGGAAGGCCAGTTTGAGATGGTGCCAATTACTTCAAGAATTACCAGGCTTTTCCTTGGCATTCAGATGCAATGCGCCCAGTGTCATGATCATCCTTTCAATAATTCCATCACGCAAAAACATTTCTGGGGTATTAATGCCTTCCTCCGTCAGGTGGAACGAACCGGTACACCTCCTCCAGAAACTGGGAATCGGATGATGACTCTTCCCAAGCTTGGTCTTAAGGATAATACTTCGACCAACGCAGATGGTATCATCTTCTTTGAGAAACGAAATGGTGTGATTCTACCCACCAAGCCCATATTCATGGAAGAAAAGAAACTATCTGGTTCCACAGGCAGGCGCGAACAGTTGGCAGCCTTTATTATTGATCATGAAAACTTCCCCAAATCTGCGGTCAATCGTATGTGGAGTGTATTCTTTGGCAAAGGATTCACCTCCCCGATCGATGACTTCAACGAACAGAATATTCCTACCAATCCAGAACTTCTTCAAGAGCTTTCCTCAAGTTTCAAAAATTACAATTACGATTTGAAGAAACTTGTTCGCTGGATTTGCAACAGCAATGCCTATAACCTCACTTTCGTTGCAAACAAAACCAACGATAAGCCTGAAGTTGAAGGCCTTTTCAGCAGAATGCTTTTGAAATCAATGAGCCCTGAGCAGCTTTTTGAATCACTGATGGTATCCACCAAGGCTGAAGCTGCTGAAAGCAAAGATGCCAAGAAAAACCTCCGTACTGCATGGCTTAACAAGCTGGTCAGCAATTTTGGCGATGATGAAGGAAACGAAGTAAACTTCAATGGTACCGTTGTTCAAGCTTTGCTGATGATGAATGGCAAGGAAATCAATGAGGCCATCAGCCGAAAAGAAAAAGGCACGGTATCATTGGCAATGGCCCGCAATAAGTCTAATGCCAATGGGATCATCAACGAATTGTTTCTAGCAACGCTGAATCGCCCTGCAAGGCCTGCGGAGTCCCTTAAAATTTCCAAGGGGCTTGCAATGCGTACTAAGGACAAAAGCCCGATGGATCCATACCAAGATCTTTTCTGGGCTCTCCTCAACAGTAACGAGTTCCTTTTAAACCATTAATCCACTGCGCTTTTCAGCGCAGCGTTTCCTAAAAGAGAAGGTCGGGGCTTAGAACCCCGGCCTTTTTTTATTTATCCAGAATTCATCTGCACAAATACCACTGTTTCCGCTACGATGCTGGCCATGGATACTTCGCAATACTATCTTGGACTGGATGTAGGTGGCACCGCAATGAAAGCGGGGATTATCTCCGCAGGTGGCACCTTAATCCAGACCCTCGCAGAGCCTACCAATAAAAATGCCGGCCCAATGGCGGGCCTTGCTTTGATGGAAAAAGTAATCCGCCTTTGTATTGAACAATCGGGGCTCAATCTTGATTCAATCAAGAGTATTGGCGCAGCAGTTCCTGGAATTATCGATTTGAAGAATGGTGTGATTCTTGATGCTGTGAATCTCACCGATTGGAAAAATGTTCCTGTGCGGAATCACCTCGAAAACATTTTCTCCAAACCTGTTGCATTCTTGAATGATGCCAACGCTGCGGCCTTGGGTGAAGCTTGGCTGGGTGCAGGCAAAGGTGCAGAAAGTATGGCTTTCCTTACCCTTGGCACAGGGATTGGTGGGGGGTTGGTTCATCAGGGAAAAATTATTGAGGGCAGGCACGGGTTGGCGGGCGAAATTGGCCATACACGAATCGAAATGACAAGGCCCAGGCCTTGCTCTTGTGGAAATTATGGCTGCTTGGAAGCCTACGCAGGTGCCACTTCTGTTTTAAAACGGGCTTATGAAGCGCTTGCAGAGGATTTCAATAAAATCTCCGACCTCCACGAACCTGCTGAGAAAAAGACTTTATCCTGCAAAGATGTTTTTGATGCAGCCCGCAATGGCGACCCCCTCGCTGACCGCCTGGTTGAGGAAACTTCTTCTGCCCTGGCTGTTGGGATTATCAACATCCTTCATTTCTTTGATCCGGAAAAAGTCGTATTAGGGGGTGGCATGATTGCTGCAGGCGATGATTTCTTAAAACGCATACGCTGGTTTGTAAAAGATCAGGCGTTTAAAGAATGCGCCCAAGCCGAAGACATTTGCTTCGCAACCTTGGGGAATGATGCGGGTATTTTGGGGGCTGCAATCGCTGCAAGACAGTTGCTTCTAAAAATCTAACGGGTACCCAGCTTCATTTGTTTAAATGCTCGAGTTTGATTGGCGATGGCATCCTCCACGGGAAGCCTCTCCATCGAACTCGCACCATAAAACCCATCCACTAGTTTTACCCTATCCAAAATATATTGCGCATCGTCAGGCATTGCAATCGGTCCACCATGGCAAAGCACCAATACATCAGGCCTTATCGACTTACAGGCCTCTGCAATTGCTCGAACTTCTAAAACACTGGTGTCCAGTGATTTGGCGGTTTTTGCACCTATCACCCCTTTGGTGGTAAGGCCCATATGCGCCACCACAATATCGGCTCCAGCATGGGTCATCTGTTTTGCTTCTTCAACATTAAATGCGTAAGGGGTGGTCAATAATTCCAGCTTTCTAGCAGCAGCAACGCACTCAACTTCAAGGCCATAGCTCATGCCGGTTTCTTCAAGATTTTCGCGCATTAATCCATCAATCAATCCAACTGTGGGAAAGTTTTGAATTCCGGCAAAGCCCATGTCTTTAAGTTCTTTTAGAAAATGATCCCGGAGCATGAATGGGTCTGTTGCACAAACACCTGCAAGCACGGGCGTGTGCTTCACAGCGGTCAAAACCTCATAAGCCATCTCCTTAACTATTTGATTCGCATTACCATATGGCAGCATACCTGAAAGCGAACCACGGCCTGCCATCCGATACCTGCCTGAATTGTAGATGATTATCAGGTCGATGCCCCCTGCTTCTTCGCACTTGGCACTTATACCGGTTCCTGCGCCACCGCCTACGATTGGCTTTCCCTGAGAGAGTTGATGGCGGAATTTTTCCAATAGTGCTACACGGTTGAATGACATGCATCTTCCTCAATAAAAAATTATGATGCCTTGGTGGGCGTTGCAACAATTTCAGGCTTGTTACGCTGCTTGGAAACAGTCTCGGTGAAATTGAGTATGGGTGGCAGAAAGAAAATAGTCAGCAAAGCGCAAAAGGCTGCCCCCAGGCCAAATGCATGCAATGGTTGAAATTCCAACAGAAACCAAAGGCAGGCAAACCATGCAAAAAAATGAAGTACATGCAAGAACAATACTAAAAGCGTGGCGCCTGGCCTATTAATCACAAGCGCACCCAATCCCCCCTCAATCATTTGCCTGCCACGTTCATCTTTATATACCAGCGCTTGCCCTGCCCTTCGAAGGTAATTTCCCTTGGCATCTTTCTCGGGCTTGAAGACGGAGATTTTGCCCTCTTCATCCACTTCAATTTCCACCGGCGTGGAAGGCAAAGGCATATTGATTTTGGATTTGTACTCCAGGCGGGTGCCAGGCTGCTTGAAGTACATTTCTTTTTTACCATCAGCACGAGTTATAGTCATGGAAGAATAAGGTGCACCTTCATCAGGTTTCAAGCTGGCCTTTTTATTATCAGGGGTATAGGACTGTAATTCATGTATGGGCCTGTAAATCCCAGGAGAGCCATAATCCAACATCATCCACAATCCAAGCGTCAGGGTAATTACCGCCCCACTTGCAGGGGCGCGCCAAATAAAACCATCCGCTGGTTGACTATAAATCCTACCTTGAAGAAAGTGCGAGAACGCTCCGCTCGCCACGGTAATTGAAAGCCATAACAAAAAGACACCAAAAAATAATCCAAGCAAAGTACAACTCCATGAATCAAGGTTGGTTGTTTACCTATTCAATATATGATGGCCCTAGCTTACTAGATTCAGGAGAATAAAAAGCAATGAAATATTAGAAACCGAGCAATTTCCCAGAGTTCCCACCTGTTCAAAAATACAGATTTGGCCCAAAATAAAATACCCCATTTTAAACAATCGAACAAACAGGGTATTTACGCAAAATATGTTTTCGCCCTGATTTCAGCTCCAAGTTAGGCCAGAGCAAAGCAATCTTGTGAGAATCAGGCACATTGTTATAATCCGCCCCGCTGGACTGTGATGGTTTTCATTTAAAATCCTGTTTGAGAGAGGTGCCAAAGTGTATTCCGTTTTAATACTTGCAACAGGCTTGGGGTTGGCACAAGCAGAAGAAATAAAAAACGTTAAATCCATTCAGGTTCAAAACAATATAAGTTTCCGTGTACAAACCTCGCAGGAATTGCTGTACCGCGGTTTATTCACCGAGGAAGCTCGATCGAGCAGGGTTCAATTTCAAAGATCCTACCGCATCGAATCACGATGTCTGGTATTGGAAACAAACAAAAATAATTCCCAACTTGCATGCCTTACTCTTTTAAAACAACGCACCAATCCTGCATCATTACCCACCGTTACGTCTGAGCCTCCTGCGACTTCTGTACGCTTGGAAACATTCATCTGCGATTCCAAGGGTAAAATCCAACCCGGAAATAATCTGGGAAAGTTATCTCTGGAGGGCCCATCGACCATTGAATATGGCTACCTGATCGAATTGCCAAAAAACAGAATTGCTGAAAATGACACCTGGGAAACCACGGAAGATGGCAGGCCTGTTTGTATCTGGATCGTATCGGGTACTGAAATGGTACAAGGGGTTAAATGCATCAAACTGATTGGCACCCAGCAAACAGAGGATTGGTTAAAAACCCGTGCAGACCGACAAGCATGGAAAAGAACCGACACCGTCTGGCTTCATCCCCAAATGGGAGTAGCCCAGAAACTCGAACGAACCATCGAGATCAAAGATCCAGCACATAACGAACCTTCACAAAAAAGCACCTTGCGGCTTGAACTTGAAACCAGTTTGGTTTACCCGGGACAATTGTTCCTCGACCGGAAAAACGAAATTCAACTGGCAACGAACTACCGTGAATCGGCAAACTCATACACCCAGGAAATCGCAAAGTATTCCGCCCAAATAAAATCTTTGATCAGGCAGGTTAAAAGCCAATCAGAAATCATGAGCCAGACCCCTTACCGTGATGCAATTATCCAGACCACCAAACGGCTGGAAAACTTCTTAAAGGGAGAGAATTCCGAGACCGTGATCGTGCCAGTATCTGCAACAAGTTTGCAAACTGCAAAATTAGGGCAAAAAGCCCCTGATTTTATTGCCCAAAATATGCTCAAACAGGAATCTGTCAGACTCGCTAGATTGGAAGGTAAATCCATCCTTCTGGTCTTCTACAACCCTAAATCACCACTCTCCAACGAAATCCTTTCCTTCGCAAAAACTATGCAAGCAAATCATGGCGACTCGGTCACCGTGCTTGGCATGAGCGTTATTGATGATAATGAAATAGTTAAAAAGCAAGCCGAAGCGTCCAAAATCAATTTCGATGTACTTAATGGCAGCGGTTTACGTTCAAGTTATGGTCTTGAATCCACCCCCAAAATAGTGCTATTGGATGCCAAGGGGATTGTACGATTGAATTGTCTGGGTTGGGGGCAGGAAACCCAATCGGAAATCAACTCCGAATTGAAACGAAACATTGATAAAGATTAATTGATCCCTTACATGTTCTCCAGGCCGCAACTTCGGTTCTCTTGATTGTTTTTGTTCCAACTCTTGCTGGATTCATGCTTGAGTCTTTTGCCTTGTTGCCGATACGATAAAGAGGTAGTGCAAACGATGGTGGATTACGAAGTACAACCGAATACACGGAAGTGTGCAATCAGTGGCAGAGTGCTGCAATCTGGCGAAACCGTGTTTACGGTTCTTGCGGATGAAGAGGGAAAATTGGTTCGTAAGGATTATGCGGAAGAAAACTGGAAGGGACCACCAGAGGGATGTTTCTCTCATTGGAAAGGTAAAGTAAAGGAAACGACAACCAAAAAAACCTCTCCTGTGGATGAAAGTCTCCTGATGGATTGCTTCGAAAGATTGGAAGGACAGGACGACCCAAAACAACAGAACTTCCGGTATATAATAGGATTGATGCTGGTACGCAAACGAAAATTAAAACTGGTTAAAACTGAAAATCTTGGTGACATGGAAAAACTGGTGCTCCGATGTGCAAAAACCAGTACCGACCATGAAGTTTTACACACCAAGCTGACCGAAAGCGAACTTGATAAAGTTCAAGAAGAAGTCATGGGACTTCTGGGGTGGGATTAAAAACCCCGACAATGGAGAACGCCATGGTTCTGCTCAAAATAAACTTGCTGTTTAAAAAAGCCTCGTCTTTAGCACTTCTGACGTTGATGGTTGGGTGCAATAGCTGGCCTGGGTTGAGGGATCGCGATACTGCAAGGACTGCGCCTGGAGAAACTCCAACCTCACAACAACTGGTCGCTTATCTCAATAATAACGGCCAGCGAGTTCAGGCAATTCAATGTAATCAAGTTTCAATTGATGCAAAGCAGGGAAATCAAACAGCCCCCGGCCTAGATGGGTTGATGGTTTGCCAAAAGCCGAGAAACTTTAGGCTTAAAGCCAAGGTTATAGGCCAACCTGCAGTTGATATAGGCTCCAACAACCAAGAGTTTTGGTATTGGATCAGCAAGGTAGAACCGGTTCCCTACGTGTTTCATTGCAATTATGATGAACTGGAAAAAGGAAATGTTCGTTTACCTTTTCCTTTCCACCCCGATATGATTGTCAGCGCATTGGGCATGGGCGAATACGATCCATCCAAGCAGTACGAAGTAAAAGTGAGCCAGCAGAATGTGGAATTAGTTGAACCGGTTGCAAACTACCAAGGTAAGCAGGTTCGTAAATCAACCGTGTTTCTGCGAAAAGCCCTTTCCCAAGGGAAATATCAGGTCGCAGGGCATATACTTCGAGATGTACAAGGCAGGGAAATATGCAATGCAACTGTCTATGAAGTACAACAAAGTAAAGAAACAGGGGCTATTCTCCCCCAGCGAATCAAAATTATCTGGCCCGAAGAAAAAATGGAAATGGTACTGCGTTTAAACGATATGCAGGTCACCACGGTAACACCCGATCGGGCTGAGCGATTATTCAGCAGGGGCGATTTATCCAACCTGCCTGGTTTTGATCTTGCACGATGGGCACCCGATCAGGGAGCACCCATTCAGCGCACACGAGGAGTTGCGCCTTAGGTACTACGCAAGCAAAACTTTTAACTTTAATCGGGCCCTTGCCAGCATCGGCCCGATAGAGTTCATAGCCAAGCCAAGACTTTCACTAATCTCTTTATAGCTTAGCCCCTCAAGATAAAACATACCTATCATTGCCCTTTCAGGCATTGCCAATTTGGAAATTGCTTCCCTTAAAATATTATTTTGAATAACACTCGAAACCTTGCCATGCGAGGAAGTATTGGGAACAACGGCACCTTTGTTACCATTTAAATAGCTAACCCGCTTATTAATCTCTTGCACTGCTTTTCGATGAACCAAGGTGCTAAGATAGGTCGACAACTTACTCTCACCCCGATAAGCCCGAAGGAATGCAAAATCATCCTTGAGTATTTCAAGAAATACTTCCGAGGTTATATCTTCCACATCTTCGGAGGTCACATGATAGCCCATGCGAAAACCGACTTGATAAATTCCGTGGAAGATCAACTGGATATTCTCATCTACCAATTGATTCCAAGCACCGGGAAACCGGTCCAGGCAACCTTCCACCAAATTCTTATCCGCTGAGTTTGATGCCATTCTTTTACATTTTTTACTTTAGAAACTGGGCAAAACCCATTAACTTCGTTATTCTATTGCAATAACGATACAACAGTCACTAGGAATTGACTAGGCTATCTTGTTGAAAGGGTGACCGGGCATTTTGCCCATAACCCACATTTACCTGAAATTTATAATCAGAGGCACTATGAGTAGCACAGATCCTTGGTTTCAGTCTCTTTTCGCAGATCGCATCGGTGGCGCCAACTATGGAAAATCCACCAAAATCTACAAGTTCGAAAAAATCAAACGAGCCAAGCGCGCCGCACTTGCTGCTCACCCAGAACGCAAGCTCCTCGATTTTGGTATCGGGGAAAACGATGATATGGCTCCTAAACTAGTCAGGGACTTCCTCAAGGTTGAAGTCGATAAAGTGGAAAACCGAGGCTATGCGGATAACGGTATCGCAGCATACAAAGAAGCAGCAGCGGGCTTCATGCAAAAGGTTTTTAATGTCAACCTCGATCCAGTCACCGAAATCAACCACTGCATTGGTTCCAAGCCCGCTTATGCAATGCTACCTGCTGTTTTCATCAACCCAGGTGATATCACCCTGATGACGGTTCCGGGCTACCCCGTGGCAGGCACTCATACTGAATATTACGGGGGCAAAGTTCATAGGCTTCCCTTGCTTGCTGAGAACAACTTCTTTCCTGATCTCGACAACATTCCTGCAGATGTTCGCGAAAAAGCAAAGCTGCTGGTCATCAATTACCCCAATAGCCCCACCGGGCAAGTTGCAACCCGCGACTTCTACAAACGCGTGATTGACTTTGCACACAAAAATAAAATCATCATTGTGCAAGATGCTGCACATATTCTATTAAGCTACGATGGAGCCCCACTTAGCTTCCTGCAAGTTGAAGGCGCACGGGAAGTGGGCGTCGAAGTCCATTCGATGTCTAAGGGATTCAACATGATTGGCTGGCGTCTAGGGTTTGTTGCAGGACATCCAAAAATCGTTCAAGCTTATGCGGATGTTAAAGATAACTGCGATTCTGGGCAGTTCATGGCAATCCAGCAGGCAGCATCCGAGGCTCTTAGGCACCCGGAAATAGGCGAGCAGGTACGAGAAAAATATCGCAGAAGGCTTGCGAAGTTGGTAGCAGCCTTAAACCAAGTAGGCTTTCAGGCAAGTATGCCCAAGGGCACCTATTTCCTTTACATCAAATCGCCCAAGGGTTGCATTGGACAAACTTTTGCTAACGCAGAAGAAGCTTCCCAATTCTTAATTACCGAGCAGTCGGTTTGCTGCGTTCCCTGGGATGATGCGGGTCCTTTCCTAAGGTTTTCGGTCACTTATATTGCCAAGGATGAGGCGGAAGAAGATGCTCTGATGAAAGAAACCGTAGAGCGCCTAGGGAAGCTTAAATTACAGTTTTAACTACAATCAGACACTCAGTAAACAAAATAAGCCGGGGCCTCTTAATAATAAGAGGCCCCGGCTTATTTTTTAAACTTCATTTATCGATTACGCAACTTCCTGAAAAAGTCCCTAATTGGTGTTTTCCGTTCTTCAACAACTTCTTCTTTTACATCAGTCGCAGAAGATTTTGCGGAGGCTTTAGCAGAAGAAGCTTGCTCCACCTTCTTAGTTTCCTTAACTGGTTCTGGATTCTTTGAAGCTGGGGCTTGCTCCACCTTCTTAGTTTCCTTAACTGGTTCTGGATTCTTTGAAGCTGGGGCTGGCTCTACCTTCTTAGTTTCCTTAACTGGTTCTGGATTCTTTGAAGCTGGG
>RFZJ01000037.1 GCA_009920765.1 Planctomycetota bacterium
GCAGATGAATTCATCTGCCTTTTTGCTTTCATTTTGGTATTGCAACTCATTAAGGCATTTCCAAATGTTTTTCTTCGACCATATGCCTTAGCTTGCGCATTGACCTTGCATGAATCTGGCGTACTCTTTCCTTGGTAATTCCGAATTGTATACCGATTTCCTCCAAGGTTGCTGATGATTGTTTTTCATCGAGCCCTGCACGCAGCTTGATGATTTCTCTTTCCCTTGGATCCAGAAAATTCAAAAGCCTGTTGATACTATGGCTGGCACGTTCCTTCTGCGCCATAAGTTCTTTTTCATCGGTTCGACCATCCACGGTTGTACTGAATACTTCTTCATTGCCCGTGACAAATCTTTCACGATGATGGATTTCTGTTGGAATACTTCGGGCGAAATTCTTCATGATGGCCCAGCTAGCATAGGTGCTGAACTTGAAGCCACGCCCGAAATCAAACTTTTCCACTGCGCGTATCAATGACATATTGCCATCAGATATCAATTCAAAAAAGTTTTCAACCTGGCTATTGTGACGCTTCGCAATATTCACCACCAAGCGCATATTGGCGTTTATCAGGAGATCTTTCACGGTGTTGGCTTGATGGATCAAATCCTCGATTTCATCAAGTACTTGAACTTTCACTTTTGCGAGATCTATTTCTGCAGGTATCACACCTTGCTTTATGATACTGTTTCGAAGTTTGGAAGCCTTGAATTTCAGATAATTCATCTTACGGAAAAGGTGCTGTTCCTGTTCCTTGTTCAAGAGGGGTACTTCGTAAAGATTTCCAAGTTCTGTTTGTACATCCTTGGGCACTTTCATTGATTTTCGTTTGGCTTCGTATTCATCTGCGCCTGGCATAGGCGCAAGAATCGCCAATTCAAGGTTTGCATCTTCAAAGCTTGGATTCGGGATGAAATCCAAGTTGTGCTCAAGCAATTTTTGCGCTCTTACCTCATGTATCACGCGGTACATCGAGGTTCGGTTTCGTTGAAAGCGTTTGGCAAGAATATCCACGGTTTCACCTCGAGAGTAGGAGTTAAAAATACTTTGCCTCGACTCGGGAGACAAAGGATTGGTAAGGTCTGGAAATACAGCGCTAGCAGGATTGATGCGATCATGATTCTTGATCGTGTATCTTACCGTTTCCGGTGAGCGTTTAATTTTTCTCGCAATACGAAGACTAATCTCAGTCAAATTAGCGTTGGTTAAGCGGGCCATTCTGCCTGCATATTTGATAATCCTGGTTTTTTCTTCGTTAGAGAGTTGGGAAAAGCTTCCGCTTTTTTCAACTCTTTCCTGATTGCGGGAAACGAACCGCTCGATTTCACTTCTCGTATAGCCAAGTTTCCGCTTTCCTCCCCGGACAATTTTCAAACCGATCAACCCGAGCTTTTTCCATCTTCTCACCGTCTTTGTTGAAACATTCCAAAGCTTACTGACTTCTTCCACGGTATAAACTGGCTCAACTTCGGGCTGGCTACTTGCAAGCGACTGAATCAGAATAGGCAGGTCGTGTAGGAGGTCGGTACCATCTATCTGCAAATCAGGAAAAGAATCCGGTCGATATCCGGTAATCCTGAAACAGACAAACTGGTAAGGATATTTTTTCGAGGCATCAATTTCTTGAAAGAACTTCTCCGCACGCTCCTGTTGTTGGGCCTTGCGGCCTACAGGGGTGAAACGGGTAAGCTGGTCTTCCAGCAGCATTAAAGCAGGGTGCCTGAAAATCACTTTAAGAATCCCTCCTTAAAACGAGACTGTCTTTTCTCACCAGAGACATCGCATCCTCGCGATGCTTATTATCCATACGAGTCAACCATTGAAAAAGTTCAACTATTTTTTTCATGGTTACACCTTTTAATTCGGGAATGGTCTAAACTTATTAGCGCTAGAATCTGAAAATTTCTAAAATACTTGCCATTGTAGGAAAAACATCCACTCCCCATTTACTTGCGTGGATAAACAACGGTTTTTAAACATAGGTTAAAAAACGTGGCTTAGCAGGAAAAGTAAAACTTTTCTCAAAATACTTACAAAGTAGGTGTACAAAAGGTTACTCTTGTTGGATTTAGGGTTAAATATTCCAACAAGATTTTAAATTCCTTTCCTTATTCTGCTTTTTGTACCTTTTTTTGAGATAAACTTTGTTGTTGGTTTCATTTTTGCCCTAGGTTTAAGGCTGCGATGATAAAAAGACGCAACTTGTTGCAATGTATAGGCTTAAGTTCGATTTTTTGGCCTTTGTCGTTAAAGGCTTCAGAGAATTATCGCCTAAGCGAAACTTTTTCGATTGGTAACCGTTTCAGAATCCAAACCACGACAGAGCTTTCCGGGTCGATGTTTTTCACTCCAAATAACCAACAACAAAAACATATTCAAATCAAAGGCAGCAGTCAGATTGATTTTGATGAAACTATTTTGGCATTGGATTCTTCTAATAAAGTAAATAAATCGTTTCGCGATTACCGTAAAGTTGAATTATCTCGAACCTTGGATGGCCAAAAACAGGAAACAACCCTCAGGCCAGAAACTCGCAGACTAGCACTTTTTAGACAAGGGTTAAAAAAAATCCCCTTTTCTCTTGAGGCCTTTCTTACTTGGAATGAACTTGATTTGATCCGAACTGAAGTTTTTCCCTGTGCTCTATCGGGGCTTTTTTCCTCTCGTTCTGTTGGCTTAAATGAATCCTGGGGAGCGGGACTGGAGGCTGTTCAGGAACTGACTGATCTGGAGGTGCTGGAGTCATGCCAAGTTTCCTGCAAGCTGGATTCAGTCAACTTGGTTAACAATTCCCAGACCGCAAGGGTAAGTTTTCTGGGCAAAGCATCTGGTATCAACGAAGATGGCCCTAACCAGCAAATTCTGGATGGCTATATATTCTTTAATTGTGAAACCAGGCATTTGTCTTTTCTTTATCTTAAAGGAACCAGTATCCTTAAAAATAAGGAAGGCAAGGACGTTGGAAGAATCGAAGGGCGATACACTCTTTCGCGTGAATTACTTCCCGCAATTCATTTGGACAATAAATTTCTTGCACAATATGAACCAGATGCCAATAACACCAGGCTTTTGTTTGAAAGTCGAGAAACTGCTTTTTCTTTCCATTACCCAAGAGATTGGAGGGTGACATCCCAATCAGAATTTCAGGCAACTCTGGATCATTCGAAGGATGCTGGCTTGTTGATAACCAAAGAGAAAGAATCGAAATACGCATCAAGTGCAATTTATAGGGACGATGCACTGGGGTTTATTAGGCAGCAACAGTTCCGGATAGAAAATCAGGGTGTGATCCAGGCTGTCAACGATACACCAGGATTGGATTTTTTTTCGTTTGATGTGCAGATTGAAAGTCGCAGAATGTACTTGCTTTATTTTTTTTATAGGATTGGGCGGAGTGTTTTCACTATCGCTTGTCGATGCCCTCAGGAAAACAAAGCAGGCTTGCGAAGTGATGTCATGGGGGTTGTTAGTTCCATAAAGCCCACGGTTAAGAGCGATTGAGATGGATGATAAATTCAAGCAATTGGAGCAAGATTCCCGATTTCCAAGTGGAAAGTGGACAGGTTTCTTTATCCAGAAAAATCCACCGCTTGGGAAACAATGGATGGACTTGCAATGTATGTTTGCTGGGGGAATCATCACCGCAAGCGGTAACGACATAATTGGTGCGTTTGTATTTAAAGGCCATTACGAAACCATCTCGGGAAAGTGCAGTTGGAACAAACTGTATAAAGGCAATCACCCGGTTTATTACGAAGGTTTTAACGAAGGTAAGGGCATTTGGGGCACTTGGTTGATCGAAGATAAAGCTAATTCCATAACCTTGAAGGGCGGGTTTCACATATGGCCCGAGGGTATGATGGTTTCAGAGGACGAAGACCTGGTGGCGGAGTTGGAATTACCCGCCAATAATGGAAGATTTGAAAAGCCCGCAATGGTGCCAGCTAAAGCCTGATTAATTAGCAGGGATATTTACCATGATGGGACTGCTTGCATAGCCTCGCTTGACGGTGAAGTTGAGGGACACATTTGCTAGGACGCAAATCGGAACCTCAGCGAAAGGCTTGGCATCCGGCGCTACTTTAAGAAGTATTTTTCCCTTGGTTTCTTTTTCTGATAGGGCGGTTTTGGCGCCCGTGTCGAGTATGGTAACACCAGGTGGCAGGGGGTTGCCAAAGATTTGGCCTAGGTGTTGATGCCTGACATCAAGGCTAACACGCCCTTTGTAGTTTTCTGCACGTACAATTTCCACATCAATTGCAATGGTTTTGCCCGGTTCGAGTACGATTTTTTCAGGGCTGACTTTAATCTCCAGAATATCTTTTTCAGGGGTGATGGCAATTATTTGGGTTTCAACAGGCCAGGTACTTCTGCCACCGCCGGGCATCTTTAATTCGGTTAAAGGGTTGACCCTTTTGATGATTTCTTTTTCTTTGCCATCTTTGTCTTTGTATTTTGCCTTGGCGATAATGTTGACAAGTGAGGCACTTGGTTTCGCATCCTTGGCGCATTGAAATAGTAAAAGGCCATCGTTTTGGGTTTCAGGTAGGGTTAGTGGCACCATGGTAATTCCCGAAGGAAGATTTTCTGGATGGAAAGTTATAGGGCCTGTGAATCCTCCAGTTCGTTTTACTCGCACATACCAAGCAGCAGCCATTCCAGGTGAGATGCCCGCTTTATCATCATCGCAATTGGCGATGAAGTCGGGTTCTTCGTGGGTGATGTTCAAGAGGTAGTTGAAGCCCGGCCCGCCCCGGTTTAGCAGGTCCCGCACGACGATTTTGAAATTGCCATCAGCAGTAGCAGTGTAGGCAAGATAAGAATCCTTGGTCGCATTGGATTGATCGTCATTGCTTGCAACAATTTTGCCTTTGTCGTCGGTGATACTTAGAAAGCTATCAAGCTCGGAACCCAATCTGCGGGCCCGGATTTCTGCAATGATGGATTCGCCTTTTTTCAACTTGATGGGGAATATGTCTGCTTCGCCCGGTTTTAAAATCCTACCGTTGATGGTGCAGGGGAATGATGTATCAGTGTTGGTGGTTGATTCTTCAATGATTTTGAGGCTGGAAAGATATACGGGAAATGAGTTGCTCAAGCCTGCTTCGGTTTTGATTAGGGCATTAAGAGTGCTTCCAGAGTCTTTGGCATTCGAAATCCCCTCAAGTGTCACAGGATTTTCGGGTACGTTGCCTCCGCCAACCTTGACTTGAAAAGGCCCCTTTGGGGAAAGCGCCAAAGGGTAGCACCAAGTAACATAGGGGCCACTTGTAACTACAAGGTTATAAGGCATGTTAACACTTGCAGCATAATCAACATCGCGAACCACGACCATATACTCGCCCGGTGAGGTAAACTTGTAACTCACGCTGGGGTCTGCAAAATGGAAGTCATCATTCGCTGCAAGTTCCCTTCCGGTTGAATCATGGATGCTGATCATCGGATCGATAGCAAGAAATTGGCTGTGTCTCTTGTAAAAGAATCGGTGCGATACCACTCCAAAAGATACAGTTTGCCCTGCTTTTACCGTGAATTTATAAGCATCAACCTGCTCCTTGGCGCTGATTAAACCAGAAACAATACTGCCAATGGCAATGGGTTGAGCGGTTGCGAAATCAGCATGGGGAGTTGTTTTTTCGATGACAACCGGAAGATCAGCGATAAGAATCTGGCCAACCGTGGATGCACCTGAAGCACATGCCAAGCGGAATTCTCGCATGCCCGGCATGGCTGTTTTATCCACGGTAACTTTGATTTTAAGTTCGGTGGTTTTTCCAGTTTCCGGTATGCCTTCTGCCTTGATACCGCTACCTGCAAAAAGTACTGCTATGGGATTTGAAGGGTTGCTGGTTTCGCAATAAAGGGTGATCTCACTGGTTTTTCCGCGCTCAATAACAGCAGGATAAACATGTGTGATTTGTGGGAATGAAGTTTGTGACAATACTATTCCTGGGAATAGAAATGCCAGCAATCCGACAACGCTGCAAAGCTTGATTAGTGATTGAAAAGAAATTCTCTGGTGTTGAGTAGCGACCACAATAAATCCTCCAAGCCTTCTTTGGGGTTTTGAGCCAAGGCAAGCTCTGCGAGTGCTTCCTTTTTTTCTTGATCTCGGGGTAATCTTGAAAGGGTGGCAAGAAACACCTCATCAACAGCCTTATCCATTGGGACTTTGTTGCTGATGAATTTGCTGATTCTGCTGTTGGTTTCTGAAAGTTTGCGATTAAGTAGATTGCCACTCATCAGCAAAAGCGCCTGCATCATATTGGCATCTTCACTACGTTCGCATTCACAGGTAGCAACTCTGCGGGGCCTGCCGAAGATATCCATGAAGCTTGAACTGAATTTACTATCGGGAAGCGAGATAGCCCTGAATCCTAGGGGTACATCAGTGAACTTTTCACGAGTACCACAGGCGAAATCCACAGCGTCAAGTAGTTGTTCCGCAGACATGCGCTTGGCCCTGAAATGCGTGCAATAGATGTTGTCACCATCGGCTGCGGATGCGGCGTTGCTTTCGCTGCTAAGTTGGTAGACCTGTGAATTCATGATGGTTCTAAGCAGGTGCTTGATGTCGTAATTGTTTTTAATGAGATCGATTGCCAATGCATCAAGCAACTCTGGATTGGATGCAGGGTTGGTTATGCGAATGTCATCAATGGGATGGATAAGGCCTCTTCCAAAGTAATAGCCCCAGTACCGATTGACAAAGTTGCGCGCAAGGGCAGGGTTGTTTTTATCCTTAAGCCAGCTAACCAAGCCATTGCGCCTGTCTATTTGGTCTTCGACTACAGGGCCACCAATGGGCTTTGGAGGAAGTACTTTTCCTGTTTTCGGATGGCTGGCTTCGCCCGCCGTTGTCAGGTAAATGGTTGTATCACTCCCTTGAAGGCCGAATTCCGTACTGTTTTTCTTTGCGACTCTGGAAAAGAATGCGGTCATGCTGTAGTAATCAGCCTGAGCTATATTTTCGAAGGGATGATGATGGCACTTGGCGCATTGCATCCTGATGCCAAGAAAAACCTGACAAGCGGTTTCAGTCCAATCATCACGGGAACCGATGACGAAGAAATTGGCAGGGCCATTGGCGTAGGGGCTTCCTACCGCGGTAAGAAGTTCGCCTGCGAAATTATCCATGCGCATGTTATCGCGGAAGACGGAACGTAGCCAGTTGTGTTGTGACCACATCCCTTTTTTCTGTAATACATCTCTGCTATTGCGAAGAAGATCGCCCCATTTGTAAGCCCAGCAATCAACATATTCTGGCCTGTTTAAAACTTTATCGATGGCCAGTTTTCTTTTATCGGGGTTGCTGTCGGCTTTGAATGCAAGAATTTCTTCGGGGTTGGGGAGCGTGGACAAAGTGTTGAGATGAATTCTTCTAAAGAACTCCTCGTCCGTGCAGATGTGGGAAGGGGAGAGGCCGGTTTTCTTCCATTTCTCAACCCACATTTTGTCGATCAGGTTATCATTTTTTGCGAAAGTCTCGAGTCCCTTGGCCTCTCCGAAGGGAAGGATGATACGAAACACACCTACAGCTCCAAGATAGCGCACCATGATAACCGTTTCGCCCGGGCCTTGCGCAATAACATTACCGAGTTTATCGACCGTAGCAACGGAAGTGTTCATGCTATCGAAGGAAGCTTTGGAACTAACATCTTCAGAAGAGTTATCTTCATAAGTGCCTTTGGTGGTGATTTTGATTTTTTGGCCGGCCTTTGCGATGATCTCTTTAGGTAAAACTTCCAGTGATTTGAAGATTTTGTCTTTTGGGGACGGGCCGACCATGCCTTCTGAAATCCAACGCCTGAGGGTGGTGTATTCGGTGGAACCCAGTTGTAATCGTTTGCCTCCTTCATGGGGAGTTTCAAGAGTGGGCTTCTTTAGGAGTAGGCTTTCCTCGGGTGCCAAAAGGCTGACACGCCTGCCAATGGATCCTCTCACGATTTCACGAAAATCGCTGGCGTCGTCGAAACCCCTAAGAGAAAGCTTGAGTCCCCCCTGGCCATATTGCGCACCATGGCACGCACCTTGATTGCATCCCGCCCGGGTAAGAATAGGCTGAACATCGTTGGTAAAGGAAACCTTGGGAAAGTCTTGGGCAGAAGCAAACCCTGAAAGAATAATTAGGCCAATCAGGCATCCGATTTGGTTTCTCATGTCTGCATTCATCCGAATAAAGGTGGGATCAATTTGTGCAAAAGATCAAGCAAGTATTTCGTTAACAACCTTGCCATTGAGGTTGATGCGGAAAGGCCTGCCATCTGGGGCAACATAGTGTTTGTCGAGAGGAATGCCAAGAATGGTGTAAAGGGTTGCAGCAATATCCTCAATTTGAATTGGTGGGGTTACGGGTTGCTCTGCGTTGGCATCACTTTTTCCAATCACGGAACCAACTTTCATACCACCACCACCCATGCAGAATACGGTTGAACCAGCCCAGTGGTCGCGCCCTGCAGCGGAGTTGATTTTTGGGGTTCTGCCGAAATCGCCCAGCCAGATTACCATGGTCTTTTCTAGCATGCCTCTGGTTTGAAGGTCTTCAAGAAGAGCAGACCAGCTTTGGTCGATTGTGGGGAGGTTACGGTCTTTCAAGGTTTTGAAGTTGTTGGCGTGTGTGTCCCAACCGCCCATGGTGACATTGATGAACCGGACGCCTGACTCGACCAACCTGCGTGCCAGAAGGCATGATTGGCCAAACTTGTTCATGCCATAGCGTTCTCGAACTTTGACTGGTTCCTGTGAAAGATCGAAGGCACGCTTTGCAGCAGGGGATGTGACCATGGAAAAAGCTTTGTCGTAAAAGCTGTTCATTGCGCCAACATCGTTTCCTTTGGTTTCGATTTTCTTTTGCCAGTTGTCAAGTTTTTGGAGCATGCGTTCACGACGACTGAAACGGTTGGATGTCAAGCCGTTTGGAAGTGAAACGCCATCAATGCTGAAATCAGCTTTGCTGGGGTCTTCCTGAATAATAAAAGGGTTATGTTCAGCGCCGGCATAGCCTGGAAGGCCCCCGCCGAATCGTTGGTCGATGGAATTTCCGAGTTGAACATAAGGAGGCATGCCATTGCGATAGCCAAGTTCGCGTGACATGACTGCCCCATAGGTGGGGTAAACAGTGCTTGGATTAAAACGCCATCCTGTAAGCATGTAGGCATCAGCTACGCCGTGCGAACCGTTATAGGAATAGCCGGAACGAATGATGGAATATTTATCGAGGTTTTTTGCCATCATGGGGAGGTGTTCGGAAATTTGCACCCCAGGAATATTGGTTGGGATGACGCTGAATTCGCCACGGATGTCAGAAGGTGCATTAGGTTTGGGGTCAAAAGTGTCAATATGGGATGGGCCACCTTGCATCCACATGAAAATAACACTGAGGTTATCGATGGGTTCTTTTTTCTTGGCGGCGGCAGCATTTGCTTGAAGAAGAGTTGGAAGAGTAAGGCCGGCAAGCCCGAGGCTGCCTATGCGAATGAATTCTCTTCTGTTGGTACTTTCGCAATTGTGAGAGCGCCCGAATTCTACTTCAAACATGGTTCACCTGTTAAAATTAGTCTAAATATAAGGCGGGAATTACAAACACTTCAAAATCAGGTTTAAGCATAAACTGTCGCAAAACATAAATCAAGCAAATGTATAGCAAGATATCGACATTTTGAATGAAGGTATACAGCCTATTCTGGTGAAAACTAGAGTTTTGAGACTATTTAAGCTGGTTCTGGGTCGTTAGGGATATCTGTGCCGCTCTTGATGACTTCCTGCACTTTTTTGTGGAGGGTGTTTCGATTTATTCCAAGTCTGGTAGCGGCTTTTACTTGGACATTGTCGCATTCTTTTAGTATTTGCTGGATTAATTCTTTTTCAACTGCCCCAACAATTTGCTCGGATAATACTCCATCAGGCAGGGTATTGATACCAAGGTGAACCACTTGCTGAATAAGCTTTCCAAGATCGGTGCTATGTCCACCTTGGGGTTTTGATTGCAATGACTTATAGCGTTTTACCTTTTTTCCCGGGGGCGCCAGCGAATCTGGTGTCAAAGGCAGGCCGTTGCAAAGAACTACAGCCCTTGCCATATAGTTTTCCAACTCCCGGACATTTCCTGGCCAATCATGCTTTAAAAGAACCGTCTGCATATCGGTAGATAGTTCGGGCGGATCGACTTTATTGGTAATGGCATGTCGAGCGATAAAGAATTTCGCAAGGGCCGGGATGTCGTCAGCTCTTTCCCGGAGAGGGGGAAGATAAACAGGAACGACATTCAAGCGATAATAAAGATCATCTCTAAAACGGCCGGCTTCGATTTCGTCTTCGAGAAATTGGTTGGTAGCGGCGACCACCCTGCAATCGACTTTGATGGTTTTGCTTTCGCCTACCCTTTCGAATTCGTTTTCCTGCAAAACTCTAAGAAGTTTAACCTGAAGCTTGGGGCTCATACTCGAAATTTCATCGAGGAAGATGGTGCCACCATGGGCTGCCTCGAAGCGTCCTGTTTTGTTTTCAACCGCTCCAGTGAATGCGCCTTTGATATGCCCGAATAGTTCGCTTTCGAGTAGGCTTTCGTTTAGGGCGCCACAGTTTACGCGAACATATGGCCCATCATTTCTTTTGGAAAGAAGATGAACGGCACGGGCGATAAGCTCTTTGCCTGTGCCGGTTTCTCCAATAATTAGAACGGTTGCGTGAGTGGGGGCGACCTTTTTGACAAGGTCGTATACTTCCTGCATGGCCTGAGATTGGCCAACAATGTCAGCCAATGGCGCATTAGCACCTTTATCGGCGTTATGAATGCCGCGGCTCATCATTTTTGCCTCTCCATCCTTGCTAGTCCTTAATATCTATTAAACGGAAAAAGTAGGTAAAAGCCCAGCAAGATTAGTAAATGTTGGTCAAATGTTTTGGAGAGGGGGCTGAAGTCCTTTTTTTGCAAGGAGAACTGCAAGGTTTTCCGAGGATAATCGCGGTTCATCCAAAATAAGCGTTTCCATCTCCGTGTTGACAAACGCAAGCATATCTTCACCGCTCCACCCAGCATTGAGAAGTCTTGGTTCTATGATTTTAATGAAGTTTTGACGGATTTTATCGGTCAATCTTGAAACATTACTTTCATGAATGCCCAGAAAAGAGGCAGCCTCCCTTTGGGTCAGGCGGTATCGAACTCTAAGCCCGAGCAAAAGTTTTTCCTGATCGGAAAGAGTTTCAAGCCATTCCTGAGCAGCCAAGCGGAACTCTTGGTGCCAGTGCTCATCAGAAATTTCTGGAGCATGCCAGTACATTTCGTCAGCCTCGTCATCCCCCAAGGGTTTGTCGTGTTTGTTTTGCCTTAATTTGGTCAGGTTGGAGTTGTGAAAAACTCTTATCAACCAAGGAATGAGAGGCCTTCTGCCATCATATTTTTCAAGTACAGAACCGGAGTTTTCTTTCTCTCCAGTTAAAAGAAACCCCCAAAATTCTGCAACAGTATCTTCTTGCCTAGTGGCATCTCCAGGATAAAGTCTTGCCGCTCTGGATCGTAATGCATCGATTAGTAATTGGTCGTGCCTTCCCGTCTTGGATGCAAATAATGCTTCCCAAGCAGTGTTTGAACCTTCGATACAGGAAACAGTCAAGTAAAAATCGAGAAAGTACAGCCCATCAAGGAGTGACTTTTCAGGCAGGCCTTTAACCCGGCATTTAGCATTAAAGAGTTCATTGCACCGTTGCAGATGGAAAGCAAGCTTTTCGGGATTCAAATTAATGCCGGGAAGATGCACCCCACAGAAAGCTCGAAGCATCCTAGCTTCTTTCATAAGGCCATCCGCAAACTTTTGCAAACCAGATTCCATCCTTTAGCCTCTATTAATGAATACCAGTAACTCGATGCGTGAGCTTTCTGATTCAGGTGTTGCCTCAAGTCCAGGGTAAGATTTGTCGCCCAAGCCAATCGGATTGACCTTTCGCCTTGAAAACCATCCAGTTTTATGAATAGCATGATTGTTCTTAAGGTAATCAGCCACTGTTTCCGCCTGTTGTCTTGTTCGTAGTCGGAGAGTATCCCTATCGGAGACTCCGGGTGCCATTACTCCTGCAATTACAATATCACTATCTTTAGGAAACCCTATCAACCATTCTGATGCCTTATCGAGTATTTTTTTTCCCTCGGGGCTTAATATTGCACTTCCTGCTTCAAAAATATTGGAACTATTGATGGACTTTCGTTTCATATCAGTATTTGACCGCACAATCATTTGCATTGGGTCTTCAATGTACCCTCCAACAATAGGCATTTTCTTGAGCGCATCTGCATCCTGCTGAAAAGCCTGCATGGTTTGCTGGCTTTGATTGGCGAGCTGCACCAATGAATCATAAAGCTTGGAGTCTTGGGTTAGCTTTCCCAAGGATCCTTCACCCTTGCGAATTTTTCCAAGCATATCGGATACCTCACCCAGGATTTCTGCAAATTCAGGGTTGTTCTTGCTTGCAAGGAAATCTTGATTCTCAATGGTCGAAGCTGAAGAGGATCCCGGAAATAGTTCCAGGACTTTGGCCCCAAGCAACCCCTCGGAAGCAATAGAGACAATAGCGTCTTTTCGGATTAGCTTTCGATAGGTGCCTTGAATTTTCAATTCAAGAACGACTGGGCCCCCCGGGTTTTCTGGGGCATTGATAGATACTACTTCGCCTGCATCCATTCCTTGGATTCGAACCCGGGTTCCGACATCTACCCCGCGGATATCAAGGAATGAAGTTTTTAGGCTGAGAGAATCTTTGCTGTACCAACCCCTTGAACCGATCGAGAAAAAGGCGATTGCAAAAAGTGCCAATCCTGCAAGCATGGTGCAGATTAGTAAGAGTAGCTGCTTGTTGTTTAATGTTCGTGTCATGGTTTGTCCTTATTTTGATTTTAATTATACCTTTGAATATGAGATAATACCTCTCAAGAATTCAAATTTTTTAAGGAAACACTTGCGTATTAACCATAAAAATACAGTAAGATAATATCCTTAGGGATATCAAATAAAGTGCACTTAAACGCAGAAGTGGATAGAGGGGTTGAACAATGGCAGGCGAATTCAAACAGCAATGCCCAAGTTGCGAAGCGATGGTATCTATCAAGGATGAAAGCTTGGTAGGCAAAAAGACTGAGTGCACCAAATGTAAGTTCCGATTCCTGGTGCAGGCTCCTTCCAAAGGCAAGCCCGCAGATGATAAAAAAGCTGCCCCAGTAAAATCCAAAGCCTCGGGCAAAGAAGCGGCAGCAAAGGCTAAGCAAGAAATAAAGAAAGCTGAATCAGGTCAAAAGGCGCCTAGTAAAGCGGGCGCCAAAAACAAGCAAATGCTTATCATTGGTGGTGCAGTTGGGGGCGTTGCCCTTGTAGCTATTGTTGCAGCTATGTTTTTGTTTTCTGGTGGGGATGATAAATCAAAAACAAAAGTTGCTGATAAGGGTAAGCGCAATAGATCAGGCCCTGTCACTCCCAATGGCCCGAATGACAAACCCGAAGAAAAGACCGAAGAGAAGCCTAAGGAAGAAGAGAAAGCGCCTGTGGTGGCAAAAAGTGACGGGGTTGACCCTGATGTTTCGGCCCGGCTTCCCAGCGATAGTAAAGTTGTCGCAATTATCAAAATGGAATCTTTCTTTAATAGCATTCTTTCCAAGATCCTCTTCACGACTCCTGGGGCATTTAATCAAAAAGATTTTGCTAAAACATTTGGCGTTTCGATTGAACAAATTGAACAAATCATGCTCTCAAGAAGTAGCATGCTGCCTGATTTAAACCCACTTAAAAAGAATTGGAAGATGGCTATCTTGCGGTCTAAAGAACCTTATAAAAAGGCTTATATTGAAAAGAGTATGGCTTTGACTCAGGAACCCCCGATTGAAGGCTTGCAATGGAGTAAAATCGCGGGCCAACTTGATTCATTAAGTTCCATGATGCTTGGTTTCGAAAATAATGAAAAACTATCGTTTTTTCTTGCTGATAGCAGGACAATTATCATTGCTTCCGAAGAAAAGATGAATGATTACCTTAAGAAAGATAAAGGTAAACCCAAGAAGATAGCAACGGCTGCCCCACCTCCAGAAACTCCCAAGCCAGTAGATCCAAACAACCCAATGCCCATGCCCCCAGGGTCACCAATGCCCATGCCCCCAGGGTCACCAATGCCCATGCCAAATGGGCAGCCTGTGGATCCAAATGCACCTCCCATGCCAGTTGCCCCTCCTGCACCAGTTGCCGGAAATCATTTTGAAACCTTACCCTTAAGCTTTGCAAAAGCGATGCAAAAATTAGAAGAGGGTGGTGCGGTAAAGGCATTGATGACGGTAGGAATAGACTTGGGGGAATTGGCTGCGGTTATTCCTGTAGCCTCTGCTTTTTTAAGCACCTATAAAACCCCAGGCGGGGCACCGATTCCACCTGATATTGTTAATCAGATCAAGAATTTATCCAAGCTTGAATATGCACTCTTATCGGTTAATAAATTAGATTTGGATGAACAAGTTTTTGGGTTAGGGGCAGTTAGCAGAGATCGCAAGGTTGCTTCCGATTTTGTTAAGCTTGCCTTTCCATTGGTTAAGAAAATCCCCCTTGCCTTGAAGGAAGCTAAATTAGATATAAGCGCCTACACAGAAGATAAAACAGGTGGTGATCCCTCAACTGCCCCAAACCCTAATATCCCTCCGGTGCCTTCAGGTGCAGAAGAAATGATTAAGCCTGGCGTTCATGGTTTTGTAGGTGCAAATGCGGAGTATGATCCGATAAAGAGCAGTATGATGATGGGCATTGTTGGTTCATTAAAATTGCCGCCTGCAATTATGAAATCCTTTGAGGTTTCCCTTGGGGAAAATTTTGTAACCTTGAAAAACAGTTTCGAAACCAAATTGATTGGTAAAAGTGCAGACCCTATTTCCAAGGCAATCATGGGTTATGTAAACGATAAAAAGGCATTTCCCCGTGGTACCGCTGAAGAAGCGGTCAACAATAAGAAGTTTGGTTTGAGAATGGCTCCTGACAAAAGAGTGGGATGGATCGTGGAACTATTGCCTTATTTTTCGAATGGTGATTACGCAAGTTTTGCGAAATTAGTTGATAAAGGCAAGTCGTGGAGCGATCCGAAAAACCATCAGGTTGCGCGCATATTCATCCCCGATCTTTTGTACGCAACTCCTCCTGAAGGTGCAACAGTGTCAAGTGATTCCAACCAACCGGGAATTACAAACTTCGTGGGGGTTTCAGGTGTGGGTTATGCCTCTGCTGAGTATTCTCCCGATAATAAAAAAGCTGGAATTTTTGGTTACGAGCGCATTACAAGAATCGAAGATATCAAGGATGGCCCTGCCAATACCATTGCTCTTCTGCTTGTAAGGCAAAACAAGAATCACCCTTGGATTGCAGGTGGTGGCGCAAGCATCGCAGGTATTTCCGAAGGCCCTGATGCTTTGGAACCTTTCTTGATCCTCGAAAAAACCAACCGGAATAAAGAAAAAGAATACACCGGCATTGCGATCATGGCGGATGGGAAAGTCCGAGAACTTTCCAGTAAGATTTCCCCTGAAATCTTCAGAGCTATGTGCACCATTGATGGTGGTGAAAAAATCGATAATCTCGATGCTATTGCGCCAATTGTCAAATAACAGTTTCTATAATCTTTTAAGCGTGGAGGGATGATTTCCTTCACGCCTTAGTGTTTTATACCGGGCCGAAACTAGAGCCGGGTGATTCGATAATTAGGATGATCCGCCGTGAATAGATCGGGCAGTAATCGTGCTCCAAGCCCCGCTCGGGCAGGCAATGCAATGTGCCCTTTTTCAACTTTAATTGGCTCATCTATCAATAGTGGGTAAAGGGTTTTTATATGTGCCCTTACTGTTTCTTGATAAGTCACGTTGGTGCAGCAAGACGAGATATGCAATCCAGAAAGCAGAGTTAATGGGCCTGTGCAATCATGCATTAATGCTGGCACATTAAACACCTGGGCGAATTCTGCAGCCCTTCGGGTTTCACTAATGCCACCTACCCAAGTTGGATCTATCATTACATAATCTGCAGCTTTTTGTATCAGCACCTGGCGGTACTCCTCGCGGCTGACAAGCATTTCACTTACCGCAATCGGAACTTGCGCTCGATCGCGAAAATCTGCAATGGTATCGACACAATCAGGCCGGATGATGTCTTCCATCCAAAGTGGTTTAATCTCGCGCATGGATTCCGCGATTCGAAGTGCAGCAGGCAAAGAAAAGAAGCCATGGCCATCGAGCATCAGTTCCATTTTAAGTCCGACCCTGTTGCGGATTTCGTGCAAGGGCTTTAGCGCCTGTTCAAGGTCGGGCCAAGAAATACGGTGCCCACCCGATTTTAAATAGACCTGATCTAAAGACCAAGTTTTCATTGCGGTGTAGCCTTCAGAAAGAAGTTCTTCCGCAAGATCTGCAGCGTGGTAAACGCTATTGTAATTATCTTCAAGAGGGCCCGGTTTACCCGGGTCACCATGGCCTGGCCAACCTTGGGCATCGGGGGAATCTTTGGGTCTGCGGCCGTAAGTAGGCCCACCACAACTATTGTAAACGGGTATAAGATCCCTAACCGGGCCACCCAAAAGCTTCCATATTGGCTGTTTGGTAAGTTGCCCTAGGATATCCCAAAGAGCGAGGTCGATTGCAGAGATCGCGCGAAGTTCACAACCCCGTGCTCCAAATGCAGAGGCTCTTTCATAAAGAAAACGCCAGTGGCTTTCAATGGCCGTGGCATCTGCGCCGAGCAATCTGCGGGCCATCCAGTCGTGTAAAGTTGCTGCAACAGCGTGTGGAATATAATAGGACTCCCCATGGCCTATTACGGGGGTTCCATCGACTGTTCCTGCATCGGTGTGGATGCGCAGAAGCACAAGTCCCGCCATGATGTCGTGTGGGATAAGAGTTTCGATCGCGACAATTCTTGGGCCGTTGCGAAAGGCGTGCTGTTGAGTAGGGCCCGATGCACGTGCAATATATCCTGAATGGTCAGATTGTTTGTTGGAGTTGCTCAAGCTATTCCTCTTGGTATGAAGTTTCAAGCGTTGAAAGACAACGGCAATTTGAATCCAAGGCCCAGTATTGCTTTATGTTTTTAAGCTTGTTTAGGTTGAAGCTTTGCAGGGTTGCTGCCGTTTTGTTGGGCAATTCTGCTACTTAGCCAGTGCTGCCTGGGGATAAGGCCAATGCCAATAAGTGCAAGTTGGCTGATCCAAAAAGCGGTTAGCCCCCAAGCCAATTGATCGTTAAAACCATAGGCATGAAGTCCGACTCCAAGTTGATTGGTGCCAAACCAAGACCACCCGGTGATCATATTTCCTGCGATGGAAAGGAGTGCAACACCGCGGTTTTTAGCCATGCCGCCCCAGCGGGCATGAAGAATGATCGCATTCCAAATAACGATAAGGAGTGCGCCATTTTCTTTGGGATCCCAGCCCCAGAAACGGCCCCAGGATTGATCAGCCCAAATGCCACCTAGCACGGTTCCTACAAAACTGAAAAGCATTGCAAAACAAACCACACCATAAATCATTTGAGTGAGGGACTTGTCCCGTTCGGGGGTAAGAGTGGTGGTTACTATGCCCATAAGTACATAAATAATGCCTAGAAAACCTGCGACGAATGTGGCGGTGTAACCCAGTGTTACGCAAGTAACATGCGTTGCGAGCCAGAAATTAGTATCGAGAACCGCTTGCATCATTTCCAAAGTATCACCCTCAGCGGAAAGATGCTGGGCGATTAAAAGGGTTAATGCACCTGTGACGGAGCCAACAATATTGCCTATGCCATTTTTATAAATGCCCTCGAGCATTAGGCAGCCAAGAACGCACCCCCAGCCAATGAAAATTGCTGAGGAATAAAGGTTGGTGACAGGGGGTCTGCCTTGGATATGCATTCTGGAACCCAGCGCCCATGTATGAACGAGAAGGGTTAGTATGCAAAGCCAAAAAGCAGTTTTGTTGAGTGTTGTGGGGGCAGCAACCCAGGCAAAGCATGAAATCAAAAAGACGAATAAGTAAACGACAATGCAATGATAAAAAGGTGAGAAATGATTGAAGAACACTTCGAATCCTGAAATTTCTGATTGTACTGGCAATTCCTTGGTGATTAAGCTCCGGTATTCTACAAGGGCCTTGTTGAAAGCAAGGGGTTCATTTTTAAGGTAGGAAAGAAGCATTTGGCCAAAGACACTTACAGCAGGATTCATCCCAGCATTTGGATCTGCCTGATTGGCGTTTCGCGATTCGAGTGCGGCCTGCATGAAAGGTTTCCAATCTTCACCCTTGCCCGCAGGGATGACCAATGGTGTCTGCAAGGAGGCAATTTCCATGTACGACTGCAAGTGATGGGCCAGTTGTAAAACGCTTTTGTCAAATGCATCCCTCTTTGCATTTTCTTTTTGGTCTGCAGCTTTGCCAGCCTTTTCGAGTTCACCCAATTGAGGTGCGAACTCCTCGATCGAGTAACGCAGGCCTGGTCTGGGTTGCAATGCCAAAAGGCCAAGAAGTTGATCGTTTTCGATGCGGAAAACCTTGTGTTTTTCTGCAATGTGATTTTCTGAAAACTTACTGGTCATGACATCGAGCAGCCATCGCACCGCAGGTTGCCTTTTATCTTTTTCATTTAATGAAGCATAGGTTTTGTTTTCTTCAGGGGTTCGGGGATTTTTGTTTTTGAGGGTGGTTAGTTCAGCCTTTTCCTTTTCACTTATGTCGGGCTTGAATGTTTGAAAGCCATCGTTCATCACCATGAGCGAAACACGGGCAAAGGTGTCCATGGGTTTGATGCGGCCACGGTCTACAATGGGCAGTCTTGCAAATTCTTGAAGGTGGAAACCCTCTGCTGGATCTAAAGGTTGTGCAGCTTGAAAGTAGAAATAAGTGAATCCAAGAATGACTGCAATAGCTGGAACGATGAGGTTTGATTTATGCATTGGAAGTTGCCCTCTGCTTGAGGAATGTATTAAGGTGCATGCCAAAATGGAGTAGCATGCCAAATGAGACAACCAAACAGGAAAGGTAAGGCATGAGCCAGCCGGGATTTCTTACAACTTGAAGGATGGTACCTTTGTCGTTTGGCAGGAAACCAGATTGATAGAAAGTTTCGCCATCATAGCGAAGCGGATTATTCATGGAGATGAGTGTTTCCCTGGTTTCGTTCAGGTTTTCGTTGGAGAGTTTAATTTTGCTAGAGAAGTTTTTTGGGGTGTTCGTTCCAAGGTAGCGTTCATGCTTGAATTCGATGAGTTCCATGGAGAAAGGTTTGTAAGAACGTTTGAACCTAAGTGCCATCTCGATTTTTTTTCCATCTTCTGTGACAACAGATTGCGTTGGTTTTAATGAAGAAAGGGAAAGCCAGAGGGAGGCAAGATAGGTTCCTAAGCTTTTGCCAGTTTTTTTATCGATCAGGTTGACGTAAGCGGAGGGCAGGTCAATTTTTTGATCTTTATCAGTACCGGAGGCTTCGTTTTTTTCATTTGCCCGAATTCTAATCCCATCCCCGGTGTTGGCGAGATTTGCAACCGTGGCATTTTTTTCGGGGTCAATTTCTTCGACTGAGGAGTTATTCATATACTTGATCACTTCGATGTCGAAAGGAAGGAGGGGGGTTGAAATTTTGCCTCCTGTTCTAAGAAGATGGTTTGGAATGACCACGACTTTTTCTTTTTTGGGAACTGAATAGTCAGAAAACGCAAGCTCAGGACCATTGACTTTTCCCATGAATCCTGATGTTTCTTTTAATTCAAGATAATTGGTTACGCCCCCTTGTTCGATCGTCATGTTTCCTTCAACTGCGAAAATTCCTGTAATTAATTCTCCAAGCATCAACAGGATCAGGCCGGCATGAATGGAGATGATACCAATTCGTTTGGTGGAAAATTTGAATCTAATGGCATGGGCAGCAAGCAGGTTGGCAAGTAGAAGCCCACCGATGGTCCAACCACCCGGAAAAGGAAAAGAGCCAGGCCATTGAGCCGTTGGAGATACCCAGCGGAAGGTTTGGCAAAATCTGGCAAAAACTTGGTTGGGGATGAAAACATAAAAGGATCGGAAGTAATCGCTTACCGCAGTCCAGATTGGGTTGTCAACTTGTGCCAGAGTTCCTGCAAAAACCAAGATCAGGGAAAGAATAAAGAGCACCACTGTTAATTGCAATGATGCAAGAGGTTTTAAAATCTTAGATACGTTGAATTGGGGCTTTTTATCTGGGTTGTATTTGTTTTTTGATTCGGGTTCACTCATTATTTTGCTCCCTCTGCAAATTGAAGAGAAGATACAAAGCTTTCGAAACTTTGCTTCTGCATTTTAACAACCGTATTTGGGCCCTTCATCTTCACAAACCAAGTGGTATCAGGCGTGCTTATTACCGCGCCCAAAATTCGATCATTACTACCCTCGATATCAATACATAGTGCAACACCGGATTTTGTTTGAAGTTTGGTAAGGGCGCCAGTGATCATTTCGGGCGATTGAGGAGCAAGGCCTACTTGTTGACGCCAACGATTGATGTTACTTTCAAGGCCGCCTGCTGGCCCAGCTAGAGGAGTCAATGTAATGTCAGCTTTTCCAGCAGTTTCATTAACCTTGAAGGTTGCAAGGCTCATTGCGGAATTGGGTACTTGTTCCCACGTATCAGGTTTCCTGAATTCCTTGACTCCTGGTGAGGCTTGATTTGCTGGCGGATTAACGGGCATTTTTGGGAATGTTTTTGCAAATGGCGGAGTCATTGCACCTTTTTTGCCACCAGGCCCCGTGTAGTCTGCAATTATGGCTTCAATGCCTTGTATGGTTTCTTTTCTGATAACCGTGGCAAGATCACCATCAGATACAGGCCCCAACCCCACTTGTTCACGCCAGCGATTGATATTGGCTAGTATGGATCCTGCATCTTTGCCCAACTTAATAACGGTTAGTTCCAGTTTGGGATTTGCTTCGGGGTCAATAAGGAAGGTGGCATACCGAAGTTCGTTGGTTTTACCTGCTTTCCAATTTGCGGGGGCATTCCATTGGATGGGCGGGGTTGAGCCTTCCGCCCCAAACCGAACCGTACGAATAAAGTTTTCAAACTCTTCAGTTTTTGTGGAAAGTTTGCTGGCGGGTCCCATAAGCTTGAAAAACCAAGTGGACTCCCCCTGTGAAAATATTGCAGCCAGCAAGCGGACAGGTTCCCCGGTTGGCGAATTTCTTTCTGGTGGATCGAGGCGATTTACCTCATAGGTGGTGATTTCTTCTTTTTTGCAACCTTGAGCTAAAAAGGTTAACAGAATAACCAAGCTGATTTTAACCAAATTTAATGCACTCTTTGTCATTCGATTTCCTGCAAAGTTTATCATTGTGATTTTATCTTAGCCTAGGGCCGTAACTTCATGAAACAATTTAGTGAAATAGTTTCTTCCAATTCCTTGGTTTGGTTTCATAGGGAGATTGTTCGACTTCATTGCCATTTTCAACTTTTCAACTTCATGTTGAATGCTTGGATTAATATTTCGGGTTTAGGAAGGCGGGTTTTTATCATCGTCGAAACGAAATTCTTCATGAACTGGTCTTTCTTCACTTTTTCTGGTTCGGTCTCTTTTCATAAGGGCATATCTTCGCATTTGATCATGTTTTTGAAATGAAAAAGATGACCATAGTCTGGCGCCATTCCACCCCGCAAGCAATAAAGCCAACCACCCAGCATTTAGGGTACTATCACCTAATTTAATCCCCGGACTGGGATTACCAGTAATTGGTTCATAGAGCAAAAGTCCGCATCCAAGTAGAATCCAGGTGGAACCTAAAAAAATATTCATGAGCACTATCTCATTGTACTGTAATCCCAAACAGTTATTCTAATTATCTATCCAAAGCTTGAAAGGTACAATCAAAATTATTTCGTTTGTACTGTAGTTATGTAATAATTGTTTCTTGGATAAATTATCCTTACGGAGATTAATATGCAGTTGGAAATTCTAACCCCCGAGTTAATCAGCCTTTTACGCAAATATGACACGCCCACCATTTGTAATGTAGTTGAGTTGCTGGATTTAAGGCCCAGATCTTCCGGGTACATGGATAAACGAATTCAGGCTTGTTTCCCCACTCTTCCCCCAATGGTTGGCTATGCCAGCACAGCAACATTCAGGTCTGCTGCCCCGCCAAGAGGTGGTAATGTCTATGCCGGGCTTTCAGGGCAACTTGAAGACTTTAAAAAGTACCCCGGCCCTGCGGTTGTCGTATTTCAAGATCTTGATGAACCTTCCGCCTCTGCAACTTTTGGCGAGGTTATGTGTACTACTTATAAAACTTTTGGCGCTGCAGGCTTGATCACCAGTGGAACAGGTCGTGATCTCGATCAGGTTGCTGCAATTGATTTCCCTGTTTTTACTTCAGGAACAGCTTGTGCTCACGGATATTGCCAAATCTTGGATATTGGTGTGGGCGTCCATGTAGGTGGGGTTACTATTTTCCCGGGCGATATAATCCATGCAGATAGAAATGGCGTAACCACGATCCCGAATGGCACTGCATCAATTGTTGCCAATGCTTGTGCGGAATATATGGCTGCGGAGGCTGTAATCATGGATTATTTAAAAACTAGCAAACCAACGGTTGCAGGTTTCACTGCTGCTAGGGAAGAATGCAAAAAGAAAATTGATGCGTTGGGGGTTAAATTAACCGCAATGGTATCGAAAAAATAAGCTATTTTGCCATAAACGCTATTGCAACGATAGTTGGCTTGTCTGTCGGGTTAAAAACAATCAGGGAAAGCATTCCGGGTTCTTTGTTGCGGAATGAAAGGGATGGTGCATCGCCTATATCATCTTCTATGGCAAGTTGTTCATTGTTTTTATCGGTAACAGCAAGATCGATGTCATCGGAGCCAACGCAACCAGAAGTGATTACAATCAGAGGTTTTGCTCCAGATTCAAATTCTATGACTCTAGACCCACCTGGGCCAAGGTTGAAGGACTGGGAGCTTTTAGCCTGGGTTCCATTTAGAAACTTATATCCTTTTTCGGTAAGCAATGCGATTGCAGGGTTCATTTTTTTTGTGGCTGCAGCCTGATCATTTTGATTTGCATCAGCATTTTCATTGAATGCAAGGTTGTCATGATTTCTATCCAGTAATTCGTAAACATGAGCGATTTCGAGTGAAAAGTTCAGCGCTTCGAGGGCAATTCCCACCTTGTCTGCGCTTTTTCTGATGATAAAAGTGTTGACGCCAACCACTCTGCCAAACTCATCAAAAAGAGGACCGCCGCTATTGCCTGGATTCAATGGAACTGTCACCTGCAAAAACATGGAATTCATCATTTTTCTTCCTACTGCGGAAATGATGCCATTACTAAGGGTGCGGGTTAATATTTTATTTCCCCCGCCCGGATGCCCGATTGCAAAAACATTTTCCCCCACTTGGGGAGAGTGTTTTTTTGGGGGAAGTGGAACAGGCTTTATCGATTGTTCTTCCAACATGTTTCGAGCGCCATGGACATCGATCAGCGCAAGGTCGGCCGTTGGGTGAACATCTATGATGCGAGCTATGGTGGGGTTGATGTCAAAGCTTTTGTCTGTGTTGTTTTTATCACCCGTAAAGAATTTTACATTCACCCCTTTTTGCTTGGCACCATCAACCACATGTCGGTTCGTCACTACATAATACCGGCCTTTGAAATTAACAAGAAAGCCCGAGCCTGATGATATTCCTGGGTTGATTATCAGGGGGACGGATGGAGCGAGTTTGGAAAAAAGTTCTTGAAGCGGCAGTTTTTGGTTTCCTGGAACAGCCGTTCCCATCATGTTTGTTGATGGCTCAGACGGGCTTTTGACGATCAATGTGGCAGCAGCATTGGTGGAATCATGGAAGATTGGTGATAGCCAGATGGTTCTGGTTGCATTAGTGGCAAAGGTTTTTAAAGCGGGCCAGAAATTGGCTTCAAACTTGCCATCGGTGCGGATGGAAAAAGTTGCATCACCGGAGGTTGCGTCTTTTCTGCCTAATTCCTTGTACAAAGACTGAAATGAAGATGAAAACCGGGCGTTATCGTTGTTGTCGTATGCTATTTTTTCATCAAATGATGATCCATAAAGTTTAAGTTTGATTGATTGGCTGGGGCTTTTTTCAACATCGACTCCTTTGCTGGACAGGGGTTTTTCCTTCAATCCTTTGAATAAAGAAACTACCTCAGGATTTCCCTTTAAAGGGGCTTTCCCTTGTTCCTGCCATATTTTTAATAAATACCCGAAATCACCCAGGGATTCGTAGGTTAGCCAATCGAGGACCATATTTTCAGGGGGTTGGTCTTCGGGGATGATTTTTTTGAATTCTTCGAGTGCATCGGGAGGTAATTCTTTCAATAGTTCTGCAGCTTTTTTCAATAATCCCTGCCCCCGCCTTTCGTATAAAAAGAGTCTGACTTTCTCCTCAGCGGGTTCTTTTGCAAAATTTGCCAAATCGGCCAAGGCGTTGTTGGCCTCATCGCTACTTAGCAGCGACACTGTTTTTTTTAGGAGTTCATCTTTTAACTCCCAGACTTTTTGTCTGTGGACTAAAGATGCAATAACGACTTTTTCTTTGTTTGCAGGGTTTGCTTTTTTTAGATCTTCACCTTTTACAATCTTGGCCAGGGGCTCTTTTTTTTCATCGGGTGACGGTGATTCATTTTTTACCCCGAATAGAAAAATCATGGATCCAGATAACAACAACAATAACAATCCAAACATAAGACCAAAAATCGCTATTACTGGCACCGGGCGGGGGACTGTATTTGGGTTGGTTAAAGTTGGTATTTGTGGTGGAGTTATGGGATTTCTAATTGCAGAGGTTTGAGGCAGTGCAGGGGGAGGGATATAGGAAGATGGCCCCCCTGAAGTCTGAGGCAAAATTGGTGGCTGAATTAAACCAGCTTTTGTAATTTGTTTTAAATCAATCCAATCTGTATTACCGACCAGGCAAACTTTGGCCCTTGCTGACACACTATTATTTTTAGCCATCTCTTCCAAATGTGCTAAAGAGAAGGGCCCTTTGGTTTGTTGCCCGGGTTCATTAAGCCAGTATAGCTGCATTGAGTAGCCTAGGTTTAGTGTACTTAAGGGTTGACTTTACCGAAGTCATTTCATTCAAGCAGACTGATCCCTTTACAGCATAACCCATAGTTGTTTATGAATCCACCAAGAGTTGGTATTGTTAAATTTATTATCTTGGGCAAAATAACCTTCATGCGAAACGAATTGAATTTGATAGCCAACAGGCAGTTTGACCTTTTGGTGATTGGTGGGGGAATAACTGGCGCGGGCGTTGCACATGATGCTGCAACACGCGGGTTGAAAGTTGCACTGGTTGAAAAAAAAGACTTTGCCTCGGGTACTTCGGGTATTTCATCCAAGTTAGTTCATGGCGGTTTAAGATACCTTGAGCATGGTCAGATAGGTTTGGTTTATGAATCGTTGCAAGAGCGGGGTAGGTTGTTGCGAAATGCTCCGCATCTGGTAAAACCCTTGCCCTTTTTACTGCCTGTTTACGCAGATTCCCGGGTGCCTGCCTGGAAATGGCGCACGGGACTGAAACTATACGACTTGCTGGCTGGTTTTGCCAACATTGCGCCTAGTAAAACCATAGCCCCTTTTGACCTTCGAAAGCAAAATCTCCCATGGGCTAAGTTCCCGCCACTATGCCTGCAATACTTTGATGCCCAAATGGATGATTCCAGACTTTGCATCGAAGTTATCGAGGCAGCCAGTCAAAATGGGGCAGCAGTTGCCAATCATCTTGAGGTAACTGCGTTGGATCTTTTTCCAGGCAGACTTTCCAGAGTTCAAATGCGTGATTGCCTGACTGGCGAGCAAATTGAATGCGAATCCAAAGTGGTGCTAAATGCCACCGGGCCTTGGTCCGACCAAGTCCGAAGACTTGCGGGCGAGACAGGCCCGGATCTTGTCAAACCTACCAAGGGCGTTCACATCATCATGAGTGATGTTGGCTTGAATGCTGCGATGCTCCTTTTGCATCCTAAAGATGGCAGGGTTTTCTTTATCATCCCTTGGCTTAACCGAACTCTCGTTGGCACAACAGATACCGAATGGGATGGCCAATTAGGCAAAGTTTCTGCAACTGCTGAGGATATCAATTACCTTGTGGAAGGATTCAGCCATTTCTTGAAACCCAGCGTAAAACCTGAAGTTATACAATCCTTTGCAGGGTTGCGACCCTTGTTTAATGCAGAGGCCTCGCCTTCCTCCAGATCCAGAGAGTTTAAGTTGCATCTGGGCCATAGTGGCATGTTTTCTGCAGTTGGTGGAAAATACACAACCTATCGAGCCATGGCGGAAGAAATCACCAATGCCCTTTGTAAAAAACTAGGTAATCACAATCGTTGCACCACGATGAATGCTCTTCTTCCGGGGGGATTTGGCATTAAACGTAAATGGTTTGAATCCAATGGAACCAAGGAGCTAGGCTGGAAGTATGGATTGAATTCGATTGATGCAATGCATTTGCTGAATCGTTATGGAAAAAGAGCAGGCCTTGTAGCGCAATACTGTTTGGAAAACAAAACGTTAGCTGAAAGAATCGATCCCCAATTACCAGACCTTGTGTGCGAGTTTGCATTTCAAAGGGATTTTGAAATGGCCCTTCTGCCTGATGATTTTCTTTACCAGCGAACCAGGTTGGGATATCTCTTGGATGATCAAGCATTAGAAAAAGTACGCACCCGGGTTGCACCCTTCTGCAATAATTACCAGGGCTAGATTGTTTTGCTTGCAAGCCTTATTTCGATCCAAGCAAGTTTCCAAGGATATTATCTTGGGGATAGCTATGGCCTAGATGCTGCCTAAACCCTTCCGCTGCCTGCACACCTATTTCTTTTCCTTGATGGGCAGCGAAGTTGCGCATGGAAATAAGGTATTGGTCCATACCATGATGTTTAAAAAGCCAATCTCGCTGGCTAGCATGAGCGGCTAGCATTTGGGCTTTTGTTTCAATGGTAGAAGTGATGTCAATCAAAAATTGAGGCACTACTTTATTACCCATGGGGTCTACCCCTTCGATCGGGTCGCAATAGTAGAGGTATGGAATATGTGGGATGGGTTTGATTGTAGGCGAGGCATCAAAGTTTGGGATGGGAGCACAAAAAGCAGCAGCCCGTACAATTGCGCTTGTTTGCTCGTGATCCATCATGTAGTCGGATGGGCTATGGGTAAGAATAATTGAGGGATTTACCTCACGAATGAGACGGGTAACTTTTACAAGAGGTGCGGAAGAGTAAAAAACAAGCAGGTCTTTTTCTTCAATGCAATGGTATTGAGCTTGAATTATGGAAGCAGCTTTTGCGCCTTCTTTTCTTCGTATGCTTGATATCTCTTCCGCCCCTAGGGTTGCAGACCCGCAATCCCCAGCAGTCATGGTTGCCAAGTGCACGGAAAAACCTTTTTCAAATACTAACCGTGCCAAGGTACCAGCACACAAAAATTCTGCATCATCAGGATGTGCCAGTACGCAAAGAATGGTTTTATTCATGGCTTGGTTAACTTGGAACAATTAAGGCTTGGATGGCAAGTCTTTCTTGGTTTCGGTAATCAAAGGAGGTTCAGTGGTCACAGTGTTTTTAGGCTTCTTGGGAGTAAGATTTTTACGCGACATGAAAGTGCTGATCACATGGTCTTCAATTAGAAGATTGCCTTGATCATCTTTACCATCAAAAGGACCAGCGATCAAATCCACATCTTGAAATGGCCTGGGTGAAATCAGGGAAACAATAGGCAGCCAGGTAGGAATGACCCCCGGGTACAGCCCTGCATGAGAAAGAGCAAGGCCTGCGAATTCAAGTTGTTGGAGCCTTTGCAGAATTTGTTGCTTGATCAGCTGGCCTTCTTCCCGGTCGAAAAGGTTTAGGTAACGGAATTGCACCTCGTAAGAGCTTTCCTGGGTGGAAGAATCTTTGCCAAATTCAGTAAGAACGCGAAGATCCTTGTCCCCAATTCGTTTGGTCGTTAAAAGCACTTTTTCTTTCCAATCTGACATGGCTTCTTTTTTGCGATAAATTTCGAGTGCTGCCCTGGGGTTATCATGAAGTCTTTCGGTCTCTGCTTCAAAGAATTGTTTTCTGCAGTTCATTGTTGCGGGTTGGGCTTCGGCCCTGGCGCGCACATAATGATGCATGAAATTACTCATGTTTCTGTAAACATCGAGTTCTTTAAGGAACCATGCGGCTTGATACCGATCTTTTTCTTCGGGGGACATTTTATCTTCGCGCAAGGTTGGTGGCTGTTCGTTTTCACCTATTTTAGCAGCTTTTCTGAATTCAGCAGCAAGCTTTCTTTTAACTGCTTCATCCTCAGCCGACTTGAACATCATGTGGTTCTGTTCTGCATGATCCTGCCACATGCGGGCTGCATCTTCCCATGCCTTAAGCGACCATTTGTCTCGCCCATTTCCAATTAGGGCAGGGGTCCCATCACTAAAGTTGTCCCCTTCGAACCAACCATATATTCTCCATCCGGTATCATCAAACCAGCCTTCTTGCTGTAATCGTTCACCTACATAACTTTGCGCCCTGGCGGGATAATTTCTAAAAATAAGCGTCGCAATGTTCTTTGGTTTGCGTTGAAGATTTCTATCTACTATGGGTTGGGTGGAACCAGGCAGTAAATCCGCGGGAGGAATCGGTTCTTGGGAATAAGAGTACCAGGCACGGGAGTTTGCGAAAGCGTCAAAATCATCTCCCAAGCGAGATTCATAGGTTAGCTCGCCTGGCAAAAATTCTACTTGTGGTTTTTCTACTCTTCTGGGAGGTGGCAAAACCGGGAACCGCTGTTCCACTGCCTTTAACTTGTCTTTCTTGGCTTCCCAGGCATTGGGTGGCGCGGGCGGAGTATCTTCGAATAACGAGGGAATTACTTGGTTATCTGAAAGAAAACCGATTACAGCATCAACTGATTCACATGAAAATTGTCTGGCTTGTTCAAATTTTGTTTCTCTGCGGATCCCATCGCGCAACCTGCGTACCAACTGTGGATGATCCTTGCAGAAATTATCAAATTCGCGCATTGCTTTTTCGATTCGGCCCTTCATCGTTTGATTGGATGGGTTCTCGGCCAGATAGGATGCAAAATCTCCCCATCGCAGTTCTTTCCCCTCATCGGTAAATACCCTGAAGCGCGATGGGTCTCGCTCGCTTGGGGGGATGCAGCTTAGTTGGAATATGGATCTTAAAGTGTTTGTCTCATCGCTTTGACAAATCTTGTGCTGGTTGTAAAAACCAATGTTAAAGCGAAGGTCGGGATGATTGCGATTTTGCTTTTCACCTTCTGCAAGCAGTTCGATGCCACGGGTTATGTAAAAGTATTTGTCCTTGATTCGGTCTGATTCCACTGAAACATTATAAGCAAGATTCCAGCTTTGAAATAACCATGGTGTTATGAAATAAGGTTGCAACTTGGTCAACGACCGAACCAGTAGTTCAAGTTCGTTCCACTGGTTCTTTTTTTGTTTATCGATTGCGGAAATCCAGAGTGCACAGGTCGCAAGGCCCCTGGAGCCGGTAAGGGTGAGTCGGATTACAGAACCAGAAAGCTCTACATCGCCTCGATTGATTTCCCGAATTGCGAGCTTGCTTGCCTGGGCATCAACATTGTAATGGCGCCAAAACCAGGCGAAGGTAAACAAAACAATGATAAGCCCGATATAAACGAACTTTCGATCTCTTGCCTGTTTTTGAAAAGGACTTGCCATGCTACACCTCTAACCTGAAAGAAGAAACAGGGTATCAACTAAATCAAGAGGAAGCGATCTCTCGCCATCGCAGCAAGAAATAAGCCAGTATTGCCCAAGGCGTCAGATAACCCACTAAAATAAGGGCATTTAGAATTAATTGGGTTCCTGAAATATCGAACCCCTCTGCAACAAAAACGGTAAAATCAAGCCTTTCAACGTCTGGAATGATATCCAACAACCTGCGAATAATCCAGCGGAAGAAAACATCGCTTGCAGTAGCTATTTGATTTGCGGTTGTTTGTTCCAAAGGCGCAGCCATGTTTTCTCTACGGACTAATCTAAAAAGCGATTCAACCGGGCCGCCCCCAGGGTTTTGGCCCATCGCAACCTGTTGGATAAACTCTTGGACTAATCCACCCATGTATAGAATCATTGTGAAAAGCAAGCTTATAACCCCGGTTAGATAGGTGCTTAGGCAAACCGCAATTCCGGTAACCAGACACATACGCAACCAAAGCCCTATCGAACCTTTGAAGAAGTTCAGAGAGAACCAAAGTTTTTCGTTGGTGGAGTCTGGATCATCTGCACGGAAGTATAAGTCGTATTTTGCCATTCCTATGTACTGGGTCGGATCAAGGCAGGTGACTTTAACTTTGATGGGTTCAATGGGCCTGTTGGAACTACGCAATTCGGTGGCCCGATTATTATCAGCGCTGCTCGCATTTTTGAACAAACCCGCAGGAATATCCAAGGATAGTGTTTGGTAATCGAAGATAGGCTTGCTGGGGAAAACATAGTACCCATACTTTTCGGCAAGTTCGTTTTCGATCTGGGCATCGGATTTGCCATTACGGGATAGAAGTGCCTGCCGTTTTTCTCGTTCGTAAATCTTATCATCACCCTCCCGATAGCGCCAGGTTTGGAAGGTGAAAGAGCAGGCAACACCCCGGTTTTCACGGCCTTTGGTTGTGCGATAAATATCGAAGGTGAATTCGGCACGAACCTTTTCTCGGTCTGAAAGATTTGTTGGGGGAAAAGGGAAAGTCCAAACTGCAGTTGCGGTGCCTTTACCGCCCATTCCCGGCCCTGCAATATAGCTGCGATATTCCCATTCGCGGCCAACATTATCACCTTTTTTGTCGTTTTCTGTGTTTAAAAAACTTAGCTCGCCATATAGCGGAACACGAGCCTTTAAGCTTTCCGAAGCTGCGGCAGGATCGATTCCTCGAATTACATATAGCAGGCTTGTTGCGGTCATTATCAATAAAACCACTGTCATTAATGCGATAAAACCCAAAAACCTTCCAACAATAATTTCAAACCTTTCCACAGGCTTGGTTACAATCGTATGAATGGTTTGGCTTTTAATATCTGCGGGTATGCTGAAAGCTGCAAGCAGTGATGACGTCAGTAAAAACAAAGGGGACATTGCCCAGTAAACAACCTGTACATAACTTCGGACTTGATCCTCAGGTTTGTAGGGGATAAACCAACTTGCAAAAAGAAAAATGAGAAGAAGGGCGGCAAAAGCATAAATGACTTTTCTTCGCAGCGCCTCTTGAAAGCTTAATTTGGCAAGGCCGAATATGCGCATCAGGCTAAACTTGGGTATGTTGAAAATAAAAGGAAGTAAGATTGCAGCAAGGCAAAGAGCGCTAGCAAGGATCTGGAGGTTTTCATGGAATTTTGCGTTTTGAGTTGCCTCATATTTGTTTGCATTGGTAAATCTTAATCCGATGGTTATTACAAACAAAATCAAACCAGAACCTGCAAGCGCACTAAATAATATCTTCTTCCAGGCGGGGATCCTGTTTTTCTCGACCACTGAGGTACGAGTCCATCCAAATATCAACCACAGCACCAGGCCAAGGAAGGCAAATCCACCCACGCTTTGTACCCATTGCAAGATACCCGACGGAACATCCACCCACGATAAAGGGTCTCGTTCAACGAACAATGTTGCAAATATAAGGGAATCCATGTTTCAAAAGCTCCGGCTTTTCCTTTTGCTATACCCAAGCGAAATGGTGAAATTACTTTGTTTTGACCTCAGAAGGCAAAAACCTTCTGCCGGGATGAGCCTTGCTCTCTTCTACAATATGAAGGAAATAATCCTCAAGCGTTGTTGTGGGATGGCCGAGAGAATCGAGTTTCCCACCATGACGCGTAAGTACTTCGGTAAGTTCTCTTCGTAAAGCATCGTTGATTTGTAAGCCGCTGGCCCTGAGTTCCAACCTGTTTACATCTTGTAATAGCTCTTTAACATTCCCATAGGCTTGTAATTCACCTAGATTTAGAATGGCGATTCGATCGCAAATATCTTGAACATCTTCCAAACGATGGCTGCACATGATGACTGTTTTGCCTTGATCACGAAGTTCGACAATAAGATTTTTCATCCATCGCGCACCCAAGGGATCCAAGCCGGAGGTTGGTTCATCCAAAATTACAAGATCCGGGTCGTTGATCATTGCCTGTGCCAAACCAATCCTCTGCCTCATGCCTTTTGAGTATTCTTTCAAAATGCGTTTGCGGTTCGATGTCAAACCAACCCGCTCGATCCATTCTTTGGCGCGGTCATTCCTGGTCTTGGCATCCATGTTGAATAGTCTGCCATAAAAATCCAAGGTCTCTTCTGCATTAAGGAAGCGATAAAGATAAGATTCTTCGGGCAGGTATCCAATGCGCTCATTTTTTGACACATCTGCAGCGGGTTTGCCAAAAACAAAGGCCTCACCATCGGTGGGGAAGAGCAAACCTAAAAGCAGTTTGATGGTGGTGGTTTTTCCGGAACCGTTGGGCCCCAGCAATCCGAATATTTCACCTTTTTTGATTTCGAGGTTAAGGGCCCGAAGAGCTGTATGCTTCTGGCGGCCCCAAAAATCGCGGTAAACTTTTGTAAGTTTGCGTGTTTCAACAATTACTTCACCAGACATGAACACCTCTATTGCACTTGTTTCCTGAAAAATATCGAGCAGTCTCAACTGTTTAACAGAGCGATCTTGTCAAAAATTTTTCGGTATACCCAAACAAAGACTGGTTGACCGTCTAAACAATCTGGAAGCTTGAAATTCTTTCCAAGCTACTTCAATTTTATCCTAATGCCACAAACGATTGATATCAAGTAATAAGGAAAGGAACTTTTAAAGAAAAGAATTTTTGCTGGAAAGTAGGCAAAGGATATGAAGATTTGAAGTGTTTCTAATCTTTAATAAGGTATCACACCCGGGCTTCTTCTTAAGTTTCATTTTCGTGTGATTTGTTCTTAGCTGTAGGAAATCCAATTTCCGTCCACGGTTAATATTTCGTTTGGCTTGAACCCAGCTTTGTATTCAAGGGATTGGCACCCTTTGACATAGTACCCCAAGTAAACATGGGGCAAATTCCTTCTTTTTGCCTCACTAATCAAAGTCATTACATTCCAGATGCCCAATCCATGTGAATAGAGGTTTGGATCATGAAAAAAGTAAATTGCTGATAAACCGCATTTCAACCCATCCACATACCCAACTCCGCAAAGCTTTCCGTTTTCCCGGTACATCCATTGCTCAACTGGAAAGGGGTTGTCTAAAAATGAGCAATCGAAGGAAAACTCGTCTCGCTCTTCCTTGATGGGCCAATCCCTTGAAAAAGCCCTTTCTGCATGAAATCGGTCATAAAGGTCCATGATTTCATCGGTGAGGAAAGGTTCTTTGATTTCTAAAGTGATGCGACCGTGGTTTGCCTTGAAATTACGAGATTGGCTTCGGTTTGGCTTGTAATCTTTTACTGGGATTCTTAACGATTTACATTCTTTGCAATTTTCGCATCTCGGCCTGAAGACTTGCCTGCCAAAGTGTCTCCACCCTGCAAGCAATCGTTGTTCGTATTCTGCACTCGACATTTCAAGAATCAGATCGCATTCGGTTATGCTTTCTTTGTCTGCTAGATAATGGCAGGTATCGGGGGGAGTTATAATATTTAACGATATTTGCATCTTGGCCTTCCATGGAAAGCTTTAATTCGGTTTTAAATACTATTGCCTTGAACCTTAAGCATTTCAAGGCAAGAATATTCTTTTAGCTGACTTGAATGTTTGCGCTTGCTTGGCGAAAGATTGATAGTAAATGATTTATTAAAATCTAAAGGATCTTTTTTATGGCTGATCAGCATGAAGGATTATGCAGGCTCGCAGAATATTGTGGAATTGAAAAAGGCTATTATGATGCGGTGGGTAAGTGGGTTCAGTCTTCTGAGGAAGCATTTATCGCAATATTAAATCAGTTGGATATACCTATAAATAGTCCGGATGAAGCCCCTCATTTTTTGCATTCAAAGTCGCTATGTGATTGTTCAAAACCTCTTGAACCCGTAAGTGTTTCCTGGTTTTCAGCAGAGCAGGGGTATGCTGAAATCCCTTTGCTGCTTCCCAAAGATTCGTTTCAAGGCCTTTGCAAAGCCCGGTTAGATCTTGAAAATGGCACTCAAATATCTTGGGAATTCTCAACTTTTGAATTGATTGTATCCTCTACGAAATCGGTTTTTGACAAAGAATATGTCACACTACAAATTGAGGTACCTCAAAAAATTCCACTGGGTTGCCATGTTTTTTACCTCGAAGGTCCTTTTGGCAACTTCCAATCTGCCCTTTTGGCCGCCCCCAAGAGGGCTCACGGCGCAACTTTAGAACCTGACCAAAAAAACTGGGGTGTTTTTCTACCGTTATATGCTGCAAAATCTGATCGAAATTTGGGGGCAGGAGACTTTACCGACCTTGAAAAACTCATCGAATGGACTGCCAAGCAAGGAGGAAAAGTGGTTGGAACTCTGCCTATGCTTTCCGCTTTTCTCGATAAACCTTGTGAAATCAGCCCATATTCTCCAGCAAGTAGATTGTTTTGGAATGAATTTTATCTGGATGTTGAAAGAATTGCAGAATTCGAATATTCCCCAGATGCAAGGAAGCTTTTTAATTCACCAGAGTTTCAACGGGAGGCAAAAAGTTTAAGAGAGCTGGATTTGGTCGATTATCCAAAGGTTATGAAGCTTAAAAGGAAAATATTGGAATTACTTGTTCTCGATTTTTTGCAAACTTCGAATCCAGTTAGAAAAGCCGCGTTAGATGCTTATATAGCCAAAAGGCCTGAAATTTTAGACTTTGCACTTTTTCGCGCCAATGTAGAAAAATACAAATCCTCCTGGCATACCTGGCCTACAGAATTAAATGCAGGTGCATTGAACGATAATGATGTAGATCCTTTGGTTAGGCATTATTACATCCTTTCTCAATGGTGGGCGGAAGAACAGATTACAAATGTTTCTGAAAAGGCTTTGCATTTTGGAGCCAAGGGGCTTTATTTGGATTTGCCTTTGGGCGTAAATGCTGACAGTTATGATGTTTATAGACACAGGGAACTCTTTGCCATGGGTGCATCTGGGGGCGCTCCTCCAGACAGTTTCTTTACTTTGGGCCAGGACTGGGGCTTTCCTCCTCTTAGGCCTGACAAGCTTTTAGAAAATAAATTGACATACCTGCGAAGTTGCCTGAGTCACCATATGAAGCATTGTTCCATGCTTAGAGTGGATCATGTGATGGGGTTACACAGGCTTTATTGGGTCCCGAAAGGCCTGGGGGCAAAAAATGGCGCTTACGTTCGTTACAATTCTGAAGCAATGTATGCTATTTTTAATCTCGAATCCCATAAGCATAAGACTTTGATTATTGGTGAAGATTTGGGAACGGTTCCTCCCGCAGTCCGCCCGATGATGAAAAATCACGGTTGGCATCGTCTTTGTGTCGGCCAGTTTGAGATAAACCCAAAACCCGGTCGGGTGCTTAATGAAACTCCTGAGGGGGCAGTTGCGAGCATTAATACGCATGATCTTCCCACCTTTGCTTCTTATTGGTTGGGCACCGATATAGATGAAAGAGTGGAGATGGGGTTATTAACAGAAGAAGAAGCAAAACAAGAGTCAAATGCCCGAAAAATGATGCGGGAAGCCGTTCTGGAAGGGATTGGGGAGGAAAACTGCGGGGAAATTACGGGTGAGGACCAAGAAAAACAAATGCAAAGGGTTTTGGAAAGTATCTTTGATGAATTGGCGCAAAGTCAAGCTGGGACAGTACTTGTGAATTTGGAAGATGCTTGGTTTTGCAGGGAACCACAGAATGTGCCCGGAACTTGGAAGGAAAAGCCCAACTGGATGCATAAATCGAGGTATAGTAATCAGGAATTAGACAGTGTGGCGTATTTAAAGTGGATCGTCAAAAAAATAAATAATGTGAGAAACCGCTAAATTTCCAGCATTTTTTGAGGGTCTGCAAAAAATTTCTTGCACTCCCCTTGTCTTGGGAACGAACTGCCCTAAAAATCATTATGTGTGCTGTATAAATATTCCGATACTTATTTCAGCAAACGACACAGGGCTTCCAATGGAAGCTTTTTCGGTCTTTGACAATTAGGCAGCGGTAAGAAGTTGCATCGCAAGATCAAACAACTAATTAGAGTAATCTAAGTCGAGTTGTTTAAAGTGAACTTTGCGAGAGCCTTTAGAATAGAGAGAACTTAAGGATCGTTACAATTTGATTAATATTTTCTTAGCGGGAAGTATTAATCGTAATCTGGAGGTCGATTTTTAGTTTTTTTTGATTCGTGGAAACATGAAGAGGAGAAGACGGGATCGATGCGTCCAAATTACTAAGGGCATGTGGGGGATGTCTTGGCACCAAAAGACGAAGAAGGGCGCGGAAAACTGCGATAATCCCGGTGGAGTTGTTAAACAAGCGTTGAGACCGGGGTACCTGAATAAGCTTACACTGAATACATAGGTGTATGCGGCAAACTCGGAGAACTGAAACATCTCAGTACCCGAAGGAA
>RFZJ01000038.1 GCA_009920765.1 Planctomycetota bacterium
GGAATTGTAATTTTAAACTCGGGCAATCCAATGTCGATTTGGTTTTTTTTTATGATAGCTGGTTCTTCTTGAAGCTTAAAGACTGCGCCTTTATTTTTATCTAGTAGAACATTTCTAACGGAATTAAAAACCAAGTGGTGAATGGCACCCGGGTCGCGAAATCGAACTTCTGCTTTGGTTGGATGTATGTTGACATCAACTTTTTCCAAATCTGAATCAAAAAAAAGAAATGCTATAGGGAACCTTCCGGTCATCATATGGCCACGAAAACCTTCTTGGATGGCATGAGAAATAGTTCGATCTCTGAACCATCTGCCGTTAATGAATAAATATTGTGATTTAGCAGTGCTTTTATCCAGGTTTGGTGATCCTATAAAGCCCTTTATTTTGAAATCACGATGATTTGATTCAATATAAAGCAAATCACTGGTGATATCTTTTCCAAAAAAGATACTGATCACTTCTTTAAGGCTGGCACCTTTTGATGCTTGTAAAACTTGTTTACCGTTGTTTTTGTAAGACCAATGAACTTCGCACTTATCAAGGTTATTTTTGAATGACGAAAGAATCATTTTAGTAATAGTTTCAGTGATTTGGGCTGTTTCCGCCGGGGGGGCTTTAAGGAATTTTCTTCTTACAGGAGTATTGTAAAATAAATGTTTTATTTCGATTCTTGTGCCCGGAGATCCATTCCAAGGCTTGACAGGATGAAGCAATCCACCCTCGCAAAAAATTTCTCCCCCCTGGTCAAGATCCGGTGGGCACGATTGAAGCATTAGCTTTGAAACGCTTCCGATTGAACCTAAAGCTTCTCCCCTGAAGCCGAGTGTTGAAATCCTAAAAAGATCTTCTGAAGATTTTAACTTACTAGTTGCGTGGCTTGTAAGTGCAAGTTGGAGTTGCTCTGGATAAATTCCGCAGCCGTCATCAACGACTCTGATTAAATCATGCCCACCCTGCTCAATATCGATATCGATTCTTTTGGATCTTGCATCCAGTGAATTTTCCACAAGTTCTTTGACAATACTTGCGGGGCGCTCAATAATTTCGCCCGCAGCAATTTGACTGATTACTTCTGGAGGTAAAAGTTGAATATTAGCCATTTAAACTTCCGTGTTATTTAATTTTAAACTTCATCTAGGTTGTCAATTTCGCGAGTAGGTGAATCATCCTCTGAATCTGGAGTAAGGGCAAGTTTTTTTAGCTTTCGTTGCAAAGAATCAGATTTCATTCCAAGAGATTTGGCAGCCTTTTCCATATCATTTGAATTTTCAGATAAAGCCTTTTTGATTTTATCCTGCAGCTTCCAATCTTGTATCACCCTATAAAGTGTTCGCTCTCCAATCCCTAGCATTCGGGAAGCTTCTTCACGATTGCCATTGGTTAGTGAAAGGGCTTGCTCGATAAAAAAACGCTCTACCTCCGATAGTGGCCTGCCAATTAAATGAGAAGCTTGAGGAGACTGGCCTGAAAGAGGTTGAATACGATTTAGAATATTACCCTCTTGGACGTCATCAATGTTTAGGACGCCATCAACATCGAGAACAACCATGCTTTCGATGAAATTTCGCATTTCTCTTACATTTCCTGGCCAGTCATAAAGTGTCATGGCTTTGCGAACTGGCTCTGCTATGGTCATTGCGTGTTTTGCGTGAAGTTGATTAAATTCTTTGAGGAAATGAGAAGCCAACAGAGGGATATCTTCTCTTCGTTCACGAAGTTGAGGTAAACGGATCTTTAAACGATTGAGCCTGAAAAACAAATCCTGCCTAAAGGTTCCCTCGGTTACTGCAGCTTCAAGATCTCGGTGAGTAGCAGAAACCACCCTTACATTAACCTTTAAAGGTTCATTGCTTCCGATTCTAAATACTTCATTATTTTCAAGAACCCTTAATAATTTCGCTTGGAGACTCATAGGCATATCGCCTACCTCATCAAGAAAAAGAGTGCCTCCATTTGCATATTCAAATCTGCCTTTCCGCATTCTTTCTGCGCCGGTAAAAGCCCCGGGTTCATGACCAAATAATTCGTCGTCAAGCAGGTTTTCATTTAGGGCAGTACAATTCATTGCTACAAACGGTTTGTTCTTGCGAGGACTATTGTTGTGAATTGCCTTTGCAACTAATTCCTTACCTGTTCCTGTCTCTCCTTGAATTAATACAGTGGCATTGGTTGGTGCTATGCTTTGCAGTTTCACAACTACGTCATGCATCCTTGAACTGTTTCCCAAAACACCTTCAAAACCAAATTTTTCATCCTCTGATGATTTTTCTACAATTGTTCGCAGTTCCACCATGTCCAAAGGTTTTGTGAGATAGTTGGACGCACCTTGTTTAATAGCTTCTACTGCGGTTTTTATATCTGCATGACCCGTGATTACTATAACTTCAACTTCGGGTAATTCTTCTTTCGCTTTTCGGACAATTGCCAGGCCGTCAACATCTGCCATTCGTAAATCGGTAAGAACTACATCAAAGGTTTCGTTTTCGATTTTTTTTGCACCATCTTTCCCATTACACACAACGGTGCACTCAAAACCAACTCTTTCAAGACTTTCTGAAACAACCTCTGCATGCGATTTTTCATCATCAATTATCAAAACGCGAATTCCTTCCCCGGATTTGCGATTTAAAATTTGATTTGATTTGTCAGGATCCATAACCATTATTAACCTACTTTCGCAACAATTTAATTAATGCTTATTGTATAGTTTAACCAAATTAATTGCCTAGTCTTTGTTTGTTTCTTATTTTCCCGTTAAAGAACGCATGACCGTAATACCGATAAAAGAAGTAAGATTCTGCCGCTTTGGTAAAGTTGTGTCCAAATGGGTTGTTCGTCAAAGCTAGGCTGTATTTTAGGTAAAAAAATGAACATTAGTGAACCACAAGTCCTTTTGGGAAAAATTACAGCTTTAAGAGAGAAGCTTGAAAAGGCTGTTCGCGAGCCTATTTCAAATAGCCTTATGTCTGAGAAAGGACTTGAGTTTTTTGCAAGAAAAAATCGTTTAGCTTCCAAGCTTGAGGATGCAGACGAGTGTAACTCATTGATTATTGATGAAAGTAAAAGTCCCCAAACGCCAAGATTGCCAGTGCAATTGACCTCTAAAGCTAGGGAGTTACTGATTCATGGCAAAGAATTGATTGGAGAACTTCGTAATCTTGCAAATGCCTTTCTGCTTTATCGTACCGATGACGAAATAGCTTCTAAAAAAGGAACCCAAGAGTCAGGTGCGTTGCTGAAGCTATATCGTGAAACAACAGCGATGGCAGATACGGCACTTCGAATGATCCCAAATTTTCCTGAATCGCCCTCTAGTCAATTGCAGCTTTGTGCGGGGGTTGAGGCAATTTTTCAAGTCATTTCCCAGCGATTAAGAATTCTTAAACAAGCTTGTACTTCGAAAGAAAAAGAGCTTCAAAAAATCAGTAAGCTCGTGGATATATTTGAAATCATTTTATCAGGAAGCAAACCTGATTTTCTTGGTGTTCAAATTATTGTTGAAGATATTCTTGAAGAAGTAAGAAATGGAGAAACGCTGCGGTTTCTTCGTGAAGATGTTGATTACCCAGCAAGGTATGTGGCTTGCAAAGGACTTAATTTTGCAAGAGTTGTTGCTAGGGTGATATTTCAAGATGCCCAATTGCGTATTGCAAGCATGGAAATAATTGCTGCTGCATTATTTCTTGATATTGGAATGATTAAAATCCAGGAATCAGGATTGGTTGAGCCAGAACGAATTCATGGAAAATTGTCCCGAGCTTATGAATCACATTGTTTTATTGGTGCAGAATTACTTCGAGAATCTTTCCCCCAAAAGCCTTTGCTTGCAGAAGCAGCGCTTTCCCACCACGAAAACATCGACGGAACGGGATTTCCTTCAGGGTTTAAAGGGGCGGAAATATCCCCCGTGATCAGATTTCTTGCTGTTTGTGAAAGATACATTTCTCGATGCATGTCCTCTTCAATCGACAAACCGCTAAATACAAAAAGCGCATTAACTTCTGTGCTTATGGATAGTGAAGATGGAAAGTTAGATAAGGTATATGCTCGATTTTTACTAGCAGTTTCATTTTATCCATCTGGTACGGCGGTTGAACTTTCTGATGGGTCGCTTGGTGTTGTATTGGCAAATCCCTTATCCAGGTTTACAGAAATAGAATCCAACAATCAAATTGTTGCGGTATTACGGGAGACTGATGGTAGTTATCTCCCGAAGCCAAAAATTTTGGATCTAGCTGGCAAAACTTCTCCTGCTGTACTTCGTTGCCTTTCCCAGAATGAGAAAGATGATCTCATTGGGTCTGAATTCCCAGAGTGGAACTCCCACTAACAAAGGTCATATAATATGTTTCCAAGGCGTTACATAACCTATGTTGAAGCGACGCGGCATCCCTGGCCTAATTTTATTTTTCTTTTGCCTATTGTAATTCTTTATGAAACTGCTGTTTGGTATTGCACAAGCCTCCAGATTAATGGGATTAGAAATGGGGCGGATGGTTGGTTAAGAAATAATTTGTCACATTATGGTGTAAACTTTATTTGGCTTCCCCCTGTATTTCTGCTTTGTTTTTATGCATTCCAAAGTTTTTTAAGATGGTGGAGCAGGCCTTATGAAAATATTGAGACTATAACCGGAATGATATTGGAGAGTGGAATTTTTGGAATGGTGCTGTGGTTGGTTGCGGGAATCTGGAGCAAGGGGTTTCTCGCTTCAGGAGTTGATGCTTCAAATGGGGTTTCTTCAGCATGGGTTACCTATCTTGGCGCAGGAATTTATGAGGAAGCGATATTCCGGCTTCTAGGGATTCATCTTTTGCTATTACTATTCCCAAGAAACATTTTTCCATCTTTGCCTTTTGCTTTTTTTGTGTCATCGGTTGGTTTTGCGATATCGCATCATCTTGGCGTATATGGAGAAGCATTTCAGTTTGATATATTTGTTTTTCGAGCCTTGGCAGGAATATACTTTTGCATTGTTTATATGTTCAGAGGTTTTGGAATTGCAGTTGGGGCCCATGTGATATATGACTTTATCGTCTCGGTTTAAATGATACTTTTTACATAGTGGTTAAGGTTTTTTTGGGACATGTCAGCAATGAAACAACTATTAAAGTAATAAATCCTAAAGGTATTGTAATGATCCCTGGTTGGCTGAAGGGGACAAATGCATTTTCAGGTGATAACCCATAAACATCTTTAAAGGTATCAGCAGAAGAAAGAATCCAACCTAAAGATGAAAACATGCCAACAATAATAGCAGTGATAACACCTTCTTTTGTTGTTTTTTTCCAGAATAAAAGCATAACAAGTGATGGAAGATTGGCACTGGCAGCAACACTGAATGCCCATCCAACAAGATAGTTAACATTCATTTTCTGAAACAGAATACCTAGAATTATAGCGATAATTCCAACAAAAATGCATGATATTTTCCCAGCTTTTACCTTTGTTTCATCCTTCATGGGAATATTAAGAAAACCTAGAAGTAAATCATGTACAACTGCACCACTTGCAGCAACAATAAGACCGCTGACAGTTCCAAGCACGGTAGTGAAAGCAATTGCCGAAATCATAGCAAACATAACTTCGCCAAAACTACGGGCGAGAAGAGGTGCAGCCATGTTGCTATCACTAACATCGAGTGCCCCGCTGGTCATCGCACCGAGGCCAAGGAACAAAGTTAAAATGTAGAAGAGGCCAATGGTGGCAATTCCGACAACAGTGCTATTTCGAGCGCAAGATTGACTTTTGACGGTATAGTATCGGATTAAAATATGTGGTAGAGAAGCTGTACCGCAAAAAAGGGCGAGCATCAGAGAAATAAAGTTCAATTTATCGGTGATTTTTTCACTTCTAATGCCTTTTAGTGAAGGATGATTTCCTGGGCTAAGAACATCTTTCCCGTGAGTTGGTTTAGGAAAATAAATCGTAAGTACTGAATCATCATCCAGCTTAATTTTATCATTACCCCAAAGGATAATCTCACTTTCTTGAATGGTGCGTATAAAATCCAAGGGGCCGAGGGGACCTGTTTCTTTAGAATTTCCTGGCAATTTTGCTATGCTTCCCACGGGCCAAAGATCGCCTTCTTGGGGCCCTTTTCCTTTAGGGAGGCCGTTTACAAGGGGCTTTCCAGCAGTTTTTGGATTTGATAGTACAGTTTGAGTTTCGAGGAGATAAAACTCCCCTGAATCAGATTTGGATTTGTCAATTTTCCAATACGAGGTTTGTTTTGAGTGTAAATCTAGTACCCTGAGGAAAGGCTTTCCTCTCCAAATGCCTTCATTTTTTATGATTTCTGAATTTGTAAAACCAAGTACTTTAAGATCGTTCGATGAGCTTTCTTTAAATGGTCCTAATATTTTTACTTCATGATTTTTGTGGTGTTCGTGCTGCATATCGACTGCAAGGCCACGGTTTAAAATCATGACTACTAAAATAAAACTAAAAATAACCAGCAAAGATCCTTTTAAAAATTGAACATAAGTTGTACTTACCATACCAGCTGTTGTTACGATTAAAGTGACAACCGTACCCACGATAAGAACGCCAGCATAATGGGGGAATCCCAATAAAGGTTGAATGAGAACACCCGCCCCAACCATCTGGGGTATAAGGTAAAAAATACTAACGCAAAGAGTGCTTATCGCAGCAACGAATTTAATTCCGGGGGAGTTAAACTTTGCATCTAATGCATCTGCAAAAGTAAATTTGCCAAGTCTTTTAATAGGTTCTGCGATTACAAATAATGCGACGATCCATCCAGCAAGATACCCAATGGAATACAAAAAACCATCATAGCCAAAAAAAGCAATCATGCCGCAAATTCCAAGGAAAGATGCTGCGCTAAGATAATCGCCAGCGAAAGCTACGCCATTGACTATCCAGTGCACTTCCCCATGAGCTGCGAAATACCCCTGTGAAGACTTTGTTTTTCCAGCAAAGAAAAAACTAATTGCTAAGGTAAGTCCAACGAATATTGCGAAAATTAAGATGGCGATCCAAGAAGCTTCGTGTATCACTAGTTGCTATCTCCAGAATGCTTTCCTTTGTTTCGTAAAACCAAACTGTAGATCAGGGCAAGAAAAACAGCACTAGTTATTAAGATAAAACCATAAATAACAGGAAGGTTAATGCCAGAAATAGTCAGAGTAGTCATTTTTTCTGGGTAAAAGGCATTTAAAAAAACAAAAAAGGAATAGATTGCTACGTAAAAGAAGAAGAACACAAATCCCATTGTTGAATTATCATTGTGGGGTGCTGGATTTTTTTCTGTAATCATAATGGTGTATTCCAAATTCAAACTTTTAATTTGCTTTAAACTAAATCCCAGCCTTTTCGGTATTCCCTTTTAATCATCGAATCAGCTTCTGGGCAATTAATTGCTTTTATTTTATCTGCATCCCATATAAGTTTTTTCCCAGCTCTGAATGCGACATTTCCAAGATGGTTGGATTCTGTCAGCCATCCTGAATATTCAAAATTACAGGTTGTTGGGGAACCTGTTTTGCATGCTTGCAGCCACTCGGCATAATGTCCAATCGATTTCGGAATAAAAGGTTCAGGTTTTTTAAAATCAACGAATTCTTTTTCGGGTAACAAAACATGCTTGCTGTAATCAGATAACAGCATACCTTTGTCACCAACAAATAAAACGCCGCTATTCCAAGCAGGGATTTTTCCTTTGATAAGGTGAGGAGGTTTGTTCGCACCTTGATACCAGATCATTTTGACGGCAGGCATTTCTCCCCGTGCGGGAAATTCGTAGGTGGCTTGCATTGATGCAGGAGCAATTTCAAGATGGGGTTTTGGTCCTGATGCTTCAACACTCATAGGCGCTTTAAGTTTCAATGCCCAAAAAGGTAGATCGTTCCAGTGACTTCCAAGATCAGACATTGTTCCATTACCGAAATCCCACCACCGATACCATTTAGGTCCTGGAAAATAGACGGTATTGAAAGGCCTGAAAGGCGCTGGTCCAATCCATAAATCCCAATCAAGTCCGCTAGGAATAGGGCTGGTTTCCTTTGGTCTTTCCGTTACATGTACAATATCACCATTTTTTTTAGAATCTTCTGGCGATTGTAAACCCCATGCCCTTCCAACCCAAACATGAACTTCTCTAACAGGTCCGATGGCATTGGTTTGAATTAGTTCAACCACACGACGATAATTTTCACCTGCGTGAATTTGGATTCCCATTTGAGTTGCAACATTGGTTTTAGAAGCAACCTCCCGGATGATGCGAGCTTCCCAAATGTTGTGGGTAAGTGGTTTTTCGCAATAAACATGCTTGCCAGATTTCAAGGCAGCAAGCGTTACAAAGGCATGAGTGTGTTCACAGGTACTTACCACCACAGCATCAAATTCCTTGGCATTTTCAAACATTTTTCGGAAATCAGAAAACTTTTTTGCTTTGTTGTGGGTTACTGAAGCTTTAGCAACAGCTTCAGAATTGACATCACAAAGGGCAACAATGTTTTCGGAGGATACGCCTGCAAGGTTTCCTGCGCCCCTCCCGCCTGCCCCAACAATTGCAATGTTTAACTTATTATATGTGTCTTTGGCACGGATATAATTTGGTGCGGATAAGATGAAACTGGAAGTACCAGCTAAAGATGTTTTAACGAAATTTCTTCGAGAAAATTTCTTGGTCATGATACTTCCTTTGTTAATAACATGGTTTTTTAGATGGCCTTGGATTATGGCAATTCTTTTATCCTTAAACCCTTGAATTCGATTGGGGATCCTTCTGATTCCAAACATAAGTAGCCTGTTTTGGGGTCGCAATCTTTTCCGCCGGAAACTTGTTCCCCATTAACCCAAAGACGAACTTCGCCATTGATTGCTTTGATGTAATAGTGGTTCCATTCTCCAACTCCTTTGGAGAGATTTTTGGATGGGAAACTACGGTTACCTTTGGGAGACTTCGGTTCAAAAGGGGTCATTTTGGATTTTCCCACGGGGAAAACATCGCCATGCGTCGTAAACCAGTCAGATTTTTTCTTGTTTGCTTTCTCGTAGTTTTCAGCATATCCATGGTCAAGAATTTGCACTTCAATACCTGCTTTTGGAAGTTGCCCTGGTTTAAGTCCTTCTAAGCCATCTTCGCTGGCCCAAAGAAAAATTCCAGAGTTGCCTGCATGTTTCATGTGACGCCAAGTGGCAACCATCTCAAAATTTGTATATTTTTTCTTGCTTCTAGTTACACCAACCGGAGTGCCTTTGCAAAAAATGGTGCCGTCCATCCATTTCCATGTATCAGGGGCGGTATTAACATTTACGAAATCAGATTCAGAAAGTGCAGTCCAGCCCTCACCTTCGCCAGTAATTAATTTAACCGAATCTTGTGCGTTTGTTGTGTTGCTGAAGATTAAGAAGCCAATTAAAGATAAAAATACAAAAGTCTTGATAAGTTTAACATAGATTTTCATTTTGAAACTCCTTGGGTTTGTATGATCAAGTGAAAGTACAGCTATTTCAATTCGTTCGCTAGGTTAATCTTGACAACTATATTGGTATTTTATTTTTTAGTGGAGGAATCATTCAGGGAGTCAAGGTAAGCGAGTAAATCAGAAAACTGTTCCGGAGTAAGGTTGTTTACAAGGCCTGCGGGCATCATAGAATTTTTTAAAGTAGAGCGTTCTTCAATTGAATCTTTTTTCAATTCCAAAGATACACCTGTGTTTTGTCTTAAGAGAATTAGTTGTGCGCTTTCGCTAACAACAAAACCTGTTACAACTTTCCCGCTTTTCGTGGTGAATGCGAGTGTTTCAAATCCTTGAGCGATTTTCGCATCAGGCTTTAAAATTGATTCTATTAATTCATTTTTTTTGTAGCGTTTGCCAATATCAACCAGATGCGGGCCTTTGGGTTGCATCCCGTTTGCATCGGTATGGCAAGCCGAGCATGTGTTGGACTTGAAAAGTAGCTTGCCTTTTTCAGGAGTGCCTTTAGCATTCATGGCCCGTTCTAATGTAGTTTCAAAACTTAAGTTTGCAATAAGATTAGGATCTTTAGGATTAGCAACAGGAATGATAATTGGTTTTTGATTATCTTCTTTTTCAGTCGAAGTAGAATAAAGCTTGGGTTCATTTAATGGAACTTTATGCAGGGAAAGTTGTTTTGCTAAATCTGATTTAGATTTATCATCCAAGCCTGCCATTGTTGTTTTAAGAAACTCACCAATTCTGTTGGTTTGGTCCCAAGGTTGCCTGTCATAATAAGGCCCACTATTATCTGGTCTGGTGCCCCACCAATCTCCTTTATAAATAGCCTCTTTAAAATAAAGCCTGGTCAGAGTGGTGAGAATCTCGGATTTCAGAGGATTACTTGGCAATGTACTGTATTTTTGAATCAATCCTGATACAGCTTTTTCATTATGCATGTATCGCAGAGCCCAGAACGCCCCAGCGCTTGAATCATTTCCAAGAGAATCCAGGCAGGCTTTTAAGGAATCCGTAGCGACCAAAGTTCTAACAGCAAGGTGGGGAATCACCCTCTCTAAATCAGGGCTAGAGTGGTTTATAGTCTCTTTGGGTAAATTTTGCCCTGAGGTTCGCTTTGTTAAAGAAAGTATTTCTTTTGCGAGAGAATTATTGGGAAGCCTGCCTAGAGATATAATTGCTTGGGCTTTTGCTTTGAGATTATCACCTTTTAATGCATTTGAAAAAACATCCATAGGCAATGGAACCTGTTTTCCATCCACTATGGTGAAAAGTTCCTTGCTTCTATCTGCCAGTATTCTTAAAGCATGTTCCTGCATTTGTGCATCAGAACAAATCGAAAGAAGGAAAAGGTTGGCGTTTGCGCCATCAAGTTGCTTAAGGGTGTAAAGTGCAGCTACCCTGGTTTCAGGGGGTAAAGATTTATTGGAAGAAATTGATTCCAATTTGGTTGTTATTGATGCGTTTTTTCCGCGCCTTAATATCTCGCGTTGAATTTTTAACCTTTGGGACGAACTGGGATTATTTAAACTGTCAACAAGGGCTTCCACTGGGTATTTTTTCAAATCCTGTAAGGCCGTTGGGTGAAAACCTTTGGGGATAATCCTTGCAATAAAACCAACATTTGGACCACTATAATTAAAGCCACCATTTTTCCAACTACTTACGTATAATGCCCCACTAGCATCTATATCTGCATCAGTCGGCCTTGGGATTTTAAGAAAAACTTCCTGATGTGGATTAAAGCTTGCACCATTAGGGGTTAAAGAATGCCTATAAACTTCGGAACGACCCCAATCACAAGTGAATGCAGAGTTTCCATAAGGTTTAGGCCAACGATTGTCATGAACATACACGCCACCACACCCCGAACCACCACCATAATCGCCCAAAGGTGGCATGATTTCGTCAGGAAAATTGATGTAAAGACTTGGGTACCCATACTCAGCAGATTGCATGATATGATTGACTCTTACGTTCCATCCTCCACCATCATTTGTGTTATCCCGCGTAAAAATATTCATAAATGGATCGATGCAAACATCAAGAATGTTTCGCAATCCCCAAGCGTAGATTTCCATATCTTTTCCATCTGGTCGAACCCTTACAACTCCACCCCCACGCCTACCCAAGATTGTTCCATCAGTTCCCTTGGCTTCCGAAAAACCAAAATCACCAACTGCGATGTATATCCAGCCATCGATTCCCATATGAATATTATTCGTGGTATGATCAGCGCCTCTTTTACCGACTTGATCCGTACTAATTCCTGAAATTAGAACTTCGTGCCTATCTGAAACACCATCAAGATTGTCGTCATGAAAAACGCTAAGAAATGGAGGGTGTAATACCCAAAGAGATCCGTTGTCATAAAAAAGACCACGGGGATGATCCACAATTGCAAAAGTGTTAAATTTGTCAGCCTTTCCATCATTGTCGGTATCAATGCAGCGCAGGATTTTCCCTCGCCCTTTTTCTTTTCCCAATGAACCTTGTTCATCTACACCAACAAATAATTCACCTGGGGAAGCCGTTGCAATACATACTGGATAGTTTACTTCAGGTGGTTTTCCAAAAATCGAAACTTCGAAATCGTCAGGAGCTTTTACATCGGCCAATGATGTTTCTGAATTACTTGGAGGATTATTGTTTTGTAAATTGTTCGTTATGTCTTTGGGAAGCTCAGGCATTTTATCCGCATATGCCTCGAATTCCCAAATACTGGACCAGTTTGCGGAATTTGAGCCCACGCACGTAATTCTTATAAATCGTGCTTCATTGATGTTCACTGCATGGGGAACAATTCTTAAAATTTTTGAGTTGCTGGAATAGTCAACAACCATGGTCCACTGTTTTTGATCCAATGAACTTTCAATTTTGTATTGATAAGCAGCATTTGGTTTTTCCCAATGAATACGAATGTTACTAATCTTTTCAGGTTTAACCAGGTCGACTTGCCACCATTCATTTTTTGCGCCTGATGATGCGCACCATCGAGAGGAAGGATTGCCGTCAACTGCATTCTTGGAGAAATTATTTTTGTTTTTTTCTTCAGAAGACGCCTTGGTTTCCTTTCCATAAGCAAGATTACCTTCTTTGCAACAAGATTGACTAGGCTTTACAGGTTCTGGTTTGATTTTGATTGCAATGTTGGCAAGGGCTTTGATTTCATTGTTGGTTTTTTCATCAGTTTTGCGAAAATCATTTTCATCCGTCCTACCAACACTCCAAAGTAATCCTTTAGTTACGGTATCAAGATAGGTTGGATCAACCATGGTTTCATTATAATGCCCAATGGTAGTTGCAAAAACTTTGCCTTTGCCGTATTCATTGGTCCAAATGCAAACTTGCGGTTGCCCATCGGCCTTTTTAGGGGCTTCAGCAAGTGGCACAGCCCGTGGCCAAATTTTGACCGTATGGTAAAGCTCGCCTTTCCCCACTTCCCAAGTGTCGCCAAACCCTTTCATGATTTGATGGTTTTTGTTTAGGTTTTTAACAGTGTATCCATAATGCGGCCCATGATTGGGCGATTGAACCCCCGTGAATTCAAACCATTTGTCGGTGCCTGTACGGTAACAATGCATCGAGCAATGAATAAGAACTGCAGGTAATCCATCTCGGTGCGGTTTAAGAATTGTTTCAACCCAAGCTAAATCTTTTACATCAGCAAAGCATTCATTATGAACCACAACATCAAAGCCTTTAGCCCAATCTGGATTTTCATAGAGAGGTATTTTGGCATTTGTGGAACTACCGCCTTGGTGAACTATCGTCCATTCGACATTAGCCCGAGCTGATATGCCTTGGGTGAGAATTAATTTTTGTCGTTCATAATCGTGACAACATCCTCCAGTCACAAGAAGAGCCTTTATCGGTTTCTTTTTGTTGTCGACTTGCTTTTCGTAGCCCCAAGCTGGGATAAAACCAAAAATGATTGAGGCAAGAAGTACAATTGAAAACCTAAGCATGAAAAAATACCTTTTGATAGGTTTGGGATTAAAAGTAATTCATCTAGATAAATTACTCCAAACTAGGCGGTTGCGAAAGATTGAAGTGGAATTATTCGCGATTTTTAAACATATTGCCAGCTTAACTATTCATGGAATATACCTAATTATTAAGCTTTCTTTTTGTTTTTTTGTAAGCGATTTAATCTGTAGTTCACGCTTCAATGCGGCAGAATGATTGTAATTTTGCTGTAGATAAACAATATTAACTGGCCTGCGGCATCGAGTATAACGGGAAGCCTTACCGCAATTGTGCGCAATCAATCGTTTGTTTATATCCTTGGTTATCCCAGTATAAAGAGAATTATCTGAACAGCGAAGTATGTAGACGACCCAACATTTTTTCTTCATGGAGTTGGTCAGGGATGGATTAGGAGAAATTAAATTCGCCCTGGATGTTAGCATTTATCGCATATTTTTGAAGATATTTGCCAACATTGAGCTTTTTTTGAGTGTTGACTGAACTCATATATCGAATGGAACCAAAAATTGGCCTCTCTGGTCCCCAAGGGCGATCGTATCTTCCCAAAACCCAGAAAATGCCACTGTAAGAATTTGGATTTCGCCCATCAAGAGCTAATTTATTATTGAGGTGAATCATAATTTTGAGTGCTTCTTGAGGAGTTTCACACCACTCTAAGATTTTTTTTCCCCAAAGCATTCTTAAGTAGTTATGAATTCGCCCCTCTTTATTTAATTGGTTTTGGGCTGCATTCCATAAACCATCATGCGTCTTGCATGATTCTAATTCCTCCAAGGAATAAACAAAGGGCCTTTTATCTTTGGTGTGCTTTTTTAAGCTATCTTTAGCCCAGGAAGGTAATGACTCGTAGCGATCATAATCTAGCCGCTTAGAACACATGTTGTACCCAATTTCCCGCCAAGTTATCAATTCATCAAGAAAAGATTCAGCAGCGGGACTCATATTCCACCAACCTTCCCTTTTTCCACCACCTTTTGATGACAAATGAGAAGGATTCCATTCTTCTTGTTTAACGAGTTGTTTAAAAACATGATGTGAGGAGATATGGCCAAAATGTAAATAGGGTGACAAGCCACTTCGAACATTTTCATCCGGATCATTTCCTAAATCTTTGTACTGAACAAGATTTGAATTTAGAAAAAGTGTCATGGCTTTTTTACCAGCTTTTACACCCCCCAAAATAAAAGATTCCTTTACTGAATGATCGATATCAAGTCCCGCAAGAAACTTATTGTCTTTTGATTTAAGTATAGGTAATGCCGAGGGCCATTTTTTTATAATTTGTTTTGGTAATTCTTTAATTATTGGAAGATCAATACCTGAAATTGGGTTTTGCTGCGGAAAATCTCCCAAGTATTCTTTCAAATTATTTTGCAGATACGCCCTAAAAGAAAACGCAGTAGTAAAAACGCGATCCGTAGATCGAAGGGGAAGAATGCCATTTGAATCAACTTTTTCAAAGAGTACCGGAATTTGACCTGAAGCTAAACGGATCATTGCAGGAATGAAAAAACACGGAAAATCATCCGTAACCACCACACAAGCTTTTTTAGACAAAGATTCCAACAACCCTGCCTGATCTCCATGCTTGGGTTCTAGATATGGATAATACAAAACCCCTTTGTTGCCCTCGAGTTCAATGGCATCTAAATTATCTTTCATGCCATCGATCACGAATTTATGAAGTCTTTGGTTAGCCCAAGGGTAATTAATCCGAAGTGCTTCCAAAATGACCAAAGGCTTTTTTAATTCCACGGCCCATTCAATTGCCCTTTGAAGACTATAGTTGAAATCAATTCTTCGATTAGCAACCATCCAGTAAAGTACAAATTCACCCTCATGATTTACAAGGTGGTTATTGCACTGAGAAATTCGAATTGAAGGGACAATCGATGCCATTAATTTGTATCAATTCTTCCATTGGAAAACAGAAAGAGTCTTTAGGTCACGAATGAAAACTTGATCCCCACTTATTGCCAGGTGGGCCCATGATTCGTTCTCCGCTATTTCCCTAGTATCCAATATTTTCAATTCCTTGGGATCTGCCTCAATAAGGTAGAGGATTCCTTTTTGGTCAAGAGCGAGAATTCGGTTTTTATAAGCGATCAAACTCCAATATTTTCCGAAGGACTTCGGAGAAGTCCATTTGGTTTCTCCGTTAGATAAATCAACACAGGCAAACCTTTGGTTTTGCAGATGCATATAGGCAAAACCATTTATCACAACGGGGCTAGACATATACCCTTGAAGTTTATTTTCCCAAACATCATTTACAACAAACCCAGAATCATTTTTGCTGACTTTATAAAGCCATGATTTATTCTGATAAGTGCTGGTAAAGACAGTGTCTCCAACCACAATCGGGGTGAAAATATTCATACCTCGAAAAGATGGAACAACTTTAGACCATAATACATCACCATTTTCAGGATTTAATCCCCCTAGTTTCTCCCTGGACTGGACTAGAAGTTGTTTTTGCCCCGCAATCGTGGCCATAACTGGAGAAGAGAAAGCGCTTCCATTCATACCCCCAGAATCTTTAAATGATCTCCAGATAACGGAGCCATTTTTCTTATTCAATTTGAAAATCGAAGCCCCTGCCTGCACATAAATTCCATCCTGATCAATTAAAGGAGAAGATACAAAACCAAAGCTAGGGACAGGTGTTTTGAATTGTTCGACAAAATCGATTCGCCATTTCTCTTTCCCATCTGTTGCATTGAGGCAAACAAGGACATCTTTGATGCCTGCAACATACAAACATTCCCCATCAAATGCAGGGGTAGCTCGAATCCAACTACCGTTTGAGCTTGCGAAAAAAGGTACAGACATGGCCCCTTTCCATTCCGCAGCCCATATTTCTTTTCCTGTTTTCCGGTCGTAAGCATGAACCACTTCAGATTCTTTGTTTTTTGTTTCTGTTGTAAAAACGAATTGATCAGAAACAACCGGACCAGAATAACTAGGGCCTAAGTTTGCTTTCCAGGTGATATATAAGGACTCTTTAGATAAGTTGTTGGGAAAAGAGTTGCCTAAATAAAAACCATCTCGGTTTGGCCCGCGCCATTGGTTCCAAAGGTAGGTGTCACCCGCAAAAGCAAGTGAAACAATAAAACAGAGTGCTATCGCAGGTAAAAACCACCTCATTGATAACTCCTACTTAAGAAAACAACCATATCGTTCACAATCTAGGGTTTAAATAATCTAAAGTCAAGATTAATAAAATGGGTGTTATCAAAATGATCATCGAACAAAACTACATGGTTCTACCACCATCAACTACCATGATTTGACCTGTCATTAGACTAGTGCCAGTAGCAAGAAATACGATTGCTGCAGCAATATCATCTCCGGTTGCAGCTCGTTTCAATGGGGTTAAAGCAAGTGATTGTTCGATCATTTTTGGGTGAGGAGCAAGCCAACGTGTTAATACTGGGCCTGGAGCAACAGCATTAACCCGGACTTCAGGTGCAAAAGCTTTTGCAAGCGATTTTGTCATGCAATTGAGGGCAGCCTTGCTCATGGCATAAGGAATTGAACTGCCATTGCCTGCCAATCCCGCAACAGAAGTTACATTTACAATATTACCTTTAGTTTTTTTTAATTCTGGCATTACCGCCCTACATGCGTAAAAAGTACCTTTCATATTTACGGAGAAAATGTCATCCCAAACTTGGTCTGTTAAAGCATCTAAATTATTGTGGTCAATAAAATGTGTTGTACCAGCATTATTAACAAGTACATTGATACCGCCAAAGATGCTGGCGCATTTTTTTGCCATTTCCTTCACTGCTTGATCGTCAGATATATTTGCTTTGTATGGGATAGCTTCTCCACCCATTTTTATAATCTCAGCACATGTTTCTTCTGCATCTTTGCCAGAACGAGAATAATTCACTACAACTTTAAAGCCTTTCGAAGCCAAAAGCAAAGATGTAGATTTTCCAATGCCAGTACCACCACCAGTTACTATTGCTGCTTGTTTTTGCATGTCAGCCTTTCGTTTTGTTTATTTTTTAATCGATTTCTTAGCAACTTCCTTGATTTCTTCCGGAGAAAGATTTCGAACCTTGATATCTCGGACTGCTCCGACCGTATCATAAGAGGCAATACCAAAAGGAGTGGAAACATTACATTCAATGCGAATGCCAAGTTTTACATCTGAGGTATCAAGATCTACTGTTTGCTCTTTGTCAACCCATGTTTCGACCCTTTTTTCTGTAATGCGTATGCGAATTTTATACCACTGGTTATTTTTATATTCGATACCCTGACCAGTTTGGTTTTCAGAGGCATCAACGCCATCGATGCTGGAAAGTCCCGTGACGGATCCTCCCCAGCCTCCCACTACAAAAGAGCAAAAAGAATCCCCAACTGGAAAAGTGGTGGTGCAGAAAAAATCTCTACCTTCGATTCGCTTGCTTTCCAAACTAACTTCGTAATTCATTTTGGGAAAATCTTTGCCATCATAAGTGAGCCCTGTCATTTTAGAGCCTTTTTCCAAAATGATTACACCGTCTTTTACAGAACTTTTGCCAGGTTTGAAAAAATCAGATTGCTTCCAGCCCTTTAGTGTTTTCCCATCAAAAAGAGATTTCCATTCGGTTTTTTCATTTGCAGTTTGGCAGAACCCAGTCTTGGCAGTTAGTATCAAGCCAAAACAAAAACTTAAAATCATAGTAATCCGGGGAAAATTGATTTTCGAATGGCTAGTCATTGCATCCTCCTGTTGAAAAGTTTGTAGAAACTAAAACTAACCTAAGAATTATTGTTTGGAAAACAAAAATAAATATAAATTGTCAATAGTCGAAAAACTAAGAGCAAATAAGTAGTCTAATAAGCGATTAAATTATCCGCGAGTTTTTAAGGAGGAAAGTCCTCCATCAACAACAATTGTCTGACCTGTTATCCAGGAGTTGGCAGGATCGAGGAGCCATAAAACAGCCGAAGCAATGTCGGTAGTTGAACCGATTTTACCAAGAGGGTGCATTGAAATAGATGCTTTCAAGGCGTTTTCGTTGTTAATGATAGTTTTGGTTAAGGCTGTATTTACTAAACCTGGGGCAACGCAATTAACTCTGATATTTTTAGATGAATAAGTAGCGGCTGCTGATTTTGTTAACCCGATTATACCAGCTTTGGCGCAAGCAATTGCTTCATGATTAGAAAGTCCAACCTTTGCTGCAGCGGAAGAAATTAAAACAACCGAACCACCCTTCCCCATCATGGCTTTGCAACCGCTTCTAATGGTGGCAAAAGAAGAAGTTAAATTAGATTGGATAATAGAAAAGTATTCGGATTCGGATGTAATGTGAGCCGGTTTTAATAAAAGAGACCCACAACAATTGACAACACCATCAATGTGACCAAAAGTTTTAAGGGTAAATTCAAAAAGACTATCCATTTGAGAAAAATCTGAGGCATCAAGGGCAAAAAAAGGTGAACTAAGCTGGTTTGATAAGGCTTGCAATTTAATGATATCACTACCAGCTAAAATGCAATTTGCACCGTTTTCCTTTAACAAATGACAAACAGTAGACCCTATGCCTCCGTAAGCCCCAATTATTAAATATGAAGAATTAGAAAGTCTCATAGTGAACCTAAAATAAAGAATTAAAAAACATTATTTGGAACCAAAACCTTACGAAGTTTATCGAGAGCTATGAACTGTATCTGTCTTACACGTTCTTTTGAAAGTTTAAGCAGTTTTCCAACTTCTTCTAAACTCGTGAGAGGCTTGTCGCCTAATCCAAATCGTTCAGAAAGAATTAACTTTTCCCTATCATCTAAGATGTCACAGTCTTTGGAAAAATATTTGTCAAGGACTGCAAGTGAGGCACCTAAGGAAGCAGGGGCAGATGAGTTATTCGAAAAATCAAAATTGTTGCCCATCATGTTTTCAAGGGACTCACACTGGACCAAGCGATCAGCTGAATGTTTATGATTAAGTCTGGATAAAGCGCGCATTAAACATGTAAAGGAATATGTGCTAAACCGTATACCTTTCCAAGGATTAAAAGAGGCAACCGCTTGAATGAGTACAATGGTACAATTGCTAGAGTTGTCATCCGCCATGTATCGCATGGGAACCCATTTGTTTACCGCTTTAAAAACTAGCTTACAGTTTCCCATAACAATAGAGTTACGTAATTCGAGGTAAGCGTTTTTCCAGTATTTCTTACGAGTAATATTTGTTTCGTTAAAGTACCGAAACCCAGCATAATGCATTCTCTTTGCAAAATCCTTGGTGCACTCTTCTGGCATAAAAGAGGAAGAATAATCGAATTTTGGAAAATTAAATGGGTGATAAATGGTCAAAGCTTTTTTGGATTTAAAAGATTTGTCGTAAATGAATTTAACACCCGAAGAAATTGTTTCTTTAGAACATTTAACTATCGTTTTTTGAGACATAAGAAAGCTCCCGTTAAAAGGTTCAAAACGTTCAAATTATTGTAGCGCCTGAGTTGTACCTGTCAATACAATTAAAACGATTTGAACGATTTTCTTGGTTTGTGCTGGTTGTTTTTTTTTGATTCGGTAAAATTAGTGCTAAATTGAGGGGTTAATAATGTAGCTAGTTTTGATTAAAGATTTTTAGGTGAACTTTTTTTATGGACATAGCTCAGTATATATCAAGCCAAGCTGCATCTAAAATCCTTGGAGTTAGCGTTTCTACAATTAAAAGATGGGTTGATGACAATATTCTGCCCGCAAGCAAGACTCCGGGCGGCCATCGAAAAATTCTGGTTGCCGATGTAATTCGCCTCTCTAGACTCGGAGTAATACCCGCCGGAGATTTCTCAAAATTACCCACGGTTTCAGCGAATCCTTATCATGACCCCGCCTTCCAGATTTCTGCAGAAAATTTTTATCAGGCCCTTAGAAATCAAATTAGTCTGTCTTGTAATAATATTCTTGTCTCTGCCTTCAAAAATAAAATGCCAGTCGAAAAAATAGCTGATGAGATTATCCAGCCCAGCATGGCTAGAATTGGTGAGGAGTGGAAGAATGGGGATTTACCAATTTTTTACGAGCATTGTTCAACACAGCTTTGTCTTTCTTCGCTTTTGGAACTTCGCAATTTGATTAATTCGAGAAGCAATAATCAAGGCCCCAATGCAATTGGTGGTTGTGCTTCAAATGATTATTATCAACTATCCAACCTTTTGGTTGATGTTGTGTTGTGTGATCTTGGTTGGCAAACTGTAAATATTGGAAGCAATACTCCTGCCGAATCTTTTATGGATGGTATCGATTACTATAAACCTAAATTAGTTTGGATGTCTGTAACACATATTTCAAATCCTGAGGTATTTATAAAAGACAATTTGCTTTTATTTGAAAAAGTTTGCAATTCAGATGCGGTCCTTGTGATTGGCGGTCAGGGTTTAAATTCTGGTATTCGAAAGAAATTGAAATTTCATTTTTATGGTGATACGATGTGTCATCTAGGTGATTATGTGCGGGGACTATTTCCTCCAGTTTCATTACCGCAGCGTGGTAGGCCTCCTTCCTGATGTAGACTCCGTTACAAATTATCTAAATGTTATTTGAAAAGTCATACATATTGGGCGAATAAGTGAACACTCTCTTTCAAATCTTGTTATCAATCACTTTATTGTCTTTAAACGATAATGGTGAAGTTGAATTTAATCGTGATATCCGGCCTATTATTTCGCAAAAATGCCTCAAGTGTCATGGTTTAGATGAGTCAAATCGAAAGGGGAAATTAAGGCTTGATGACCGTGAGCATGCACTAAAAGGCGGAAGATCTGGCAAATCTGCCATTGACGTTGGTAAACCCGACTCGAGCGAATTGTACTTGCGATTAATATCCTCCATAGAATCTGAGCAGATGCCTCCGCCTTCGTCTAAAATAACTCTAACTCATGCAGAAAAAGAAAAGATTAAAAAATGGATTGAATCAGGTGCAAACTATGAAACACATTGGGCATTTAGGCCTGTTCATAAACCTGCAATCCCCAAAGTAAAAGATAATGCCTGGCCATCCAATGAGATAGATTTTTTTGTACTTTCAAAATTAGAAAAAGAAAAGTTAAGTTATTCTCCTCCGGCAGATAAATACTCATTGATCCGAAGGGTGTATTTAGACTTATTAGGTTATCCACCTTCCCCTTTAGAAGTGGATGCTTTTATTTCTGATAATCGAGAACAAGCATATATTGAATTGATAGATAAAATTCTACAATCTACGCATTATGGTGAAAGGTGGGCTCGTAAGTGGATGGATTTGGCACGTTATGCTGATACCAACGGTTATGAGAAAGATCGTTATAGATCCATTTGGCCTTGGCGTGATTGGTTGATTAAATCGATTAATTCGGACATGCCATTCAATGATTTTACAGTCAAACAACTAGCTGGTGACTTACTTACCAATCCTACTTCTGATGATATAGTTGCAACCGGCTTTCATAGAAATACCATGCTTAATGAAGAGGGCGGTATTGATCCGCTAGAGTACAGGTATTATTCCATGGTTGATCGTGTTGCAACTACGGGTGTAACGTGGCTTGGTTTAACATTCGGTTGCGCACAATGCCATACTCATAAGTATGATCCAATTACTCAAAAAGACTTTTACGGACTGATGGCATTTTTGAATAACACTTCAGAAGTAGATTTTGAAGTTCCCCAGCCTGTTATAACTGAAAAGCGGGAGAAAATAAAAAATGATTCTTCCAAGTTGAAAGGTCAATTACTCGGAATGTATTTAAAACATCATAAGGTTGATAATTCAGCAGATGTCGATCTATTTATTAATAAAAAGCTTGAAAGCTGGATGGAAATAAAAAGAAAAACTATAGGAAACTGGGCAACAATTGTTCCAGTTGAAATGAGTTCTAATCTGCCCAAACTGACATTGCAAAATGATGGAAGTGTTCTGGCTTCAGGTGATATAACAAAACAGGATTTTTATGAGGTTTCTTTTAGAACTGATTTGAAAAATATTTTTGCAATCAAGCTGGAGGCATTGCCCGATTCAAGCTTACCCGGTGGTGGGCCAGGCTTATGCTATTATGAAGGGCCCAAGGGCGATTTTTTTCTCTCCAATTTTGAAGTGATAGACCAGAATGGTAAAAAAAAGTTTTCAGATGCAAAAGAAAGTTACTTTAAAAATAATTTTGGCGGAAATCCTGCCTCTGCTAAACAGGCGATTGATGATGATTTACAAACTGGATGGTCTTGTGCGGGGCGGTATGGTGAAAAGCATGAAGCTATATTTGTTCTTGATTCCCAAAACGAGTTGTCACCGGAATTTAAAATTAGAATGACTTTTGGCAGACATTATGCATGTCCTTTGGGGAAATTTAGGGTCTCTGTATCACAGTTTCCTTATGGTTTGCCATCAAACATGGACACGGATGTTCAGAAATTATTATTCAAGTCTATTTCAAAAATGAATAGTTCTGAAAAACAAAAAATGGTTGATGCTTTGCTTTTTGATGCACCTGAGTTGAAAACCCTTGTTGATGAGATTATCCGTTTAAATAAGTCTTTACCTGCAAATGAAAAAACTTTGGTTTTTAGGGAGAGGCCCAGTGATAATAAAAGAATAACGTTTCTTCATAATCGTGGTGAGTATTTGCAACCCAAAGAAGAAATTCAGCCGGAAATTCCCTCGTTTTTACCGAAAATTCCTGAAGGTGTAATCAAAGACAGATTAGCTTTTGCTAACTGGATTGTTTCTGATAAAAACCCGCTTACTGTCAGGGTTTTTGTTAATAGAAACTGGCAGACTTTTTTTGGACGGGGCATTGTAAAAACAACCGAAGATTTTGGTGTTCAGGGTGACTTCCCTTCCCATCCCGAACTACTTGACTGGCTCAGTGTTTATTTTGTTGAAAACAACTGGTCTATGAAAAAATTGCACAGAAAAATTGTTAGTAGTGCCACTTATAAACAATCTTCATTGAAAACATTTAGTAGTGACAATGATAATGTTTTTCTTTCGAGGGGGCCAAGAGTTAGGATGGAAGCTGAAATGATCCGCGATTCAGTTTTGAAATCATGCGGCTTACTTTCTGCGAAAATTGGAGGGCCTAGTGTTTATCCACCCCAACCTCAGGGCGTCACTTCAGAGGGAACTTATGGTGGTTTTAATTGGAAGCCAAGTGAGGGAGAAGATCGTTATCGAAGGGCGATTTATACATTTAGTAAAAGAACTGCACCTTATGCGATGTTTAACACTTTTGATGCCCCAAGTGGCGAATTTTGCATGGTGCGAAGAGAGGTATCCAACACCCCACTTCAAGCATTAACTCTGTTAAACGATATTGTAATAATTGAAGCTTCACAGGGTTTTGCAAGAACCATAATAGCAAATCAGAAATCTTTTAATGAAAACCTTTCATTTGTATTCAGATCAATCCTCACAAGACCGCCTAGCGAACAAGAAATAGTCTTATTAACTAATTTTTATAATGCTACTTTGAACGATTTAAAACAAATCCCTGATAGTATTTCGAAAATTACTGGCTCGATTCAACAAAAATCTACTGAGCAAGCAGTTTGGGCATTGCTAATACGGTCGTTGTTAAACCTTGATGAAGCATTGGTAAAAAGATAATTTTGGAGAGTATTATTTTGAATGTTTCAAGAAGATGGTTTTTAAAAGATTGTGCTCAGGGCATTGGAAAAATGGCTTTAGGATGTCTTCTTTCTGGATACGCAAATGCAAGCGTTTCAACGAAAAAACCTCCTTTTAAGGCCAAAGCTAAGAATGTCATTCATTTATTCATGGCTGGTGCTCCAAGCCAACTTGATTTGTTTGATTACAAGCCTCAATTAACCATGATTGAGGGAAAACCCATCCCTCCTAGCGTTATTGGTAATCAAAGGTATGCCTTTATCCGCTCTGATGCTGCGGTTCTTGGGCCAAGGTTTAAATTTTCAAAACATGGTGGTAGTGGTATTGAAATTGCAGATACCCTGCCCTGGTTGGGAAAGATCGCAGATGAAATTTGTGTTATTAAATCAATGCGAACGGATCAGTTTAATCATGCTCCAGCACAAATTTTTTTTAACACTGGGTTTCAGCAACCAGGCAGGCCCAGCATGGGGTCTTGGGTTGTTTATGGGTTAGGATGTGAAACTCAAAATCTTCCCGCATTTGTGGTAATGAGTACAGGTAGTGGTATTAGTGGTGGGTCCGCTTGCTGGTCAAGCGGTTTTCTTCCCGGAGTCCATACTGGAGTAAGGTTGCGTAATCAGGGTGATCCAATTTTAAATATTTCCAGTCCTGCTGGAATAACCCCAAATCTTCAGCGTAGCTCATTAGATCTTATCCGAAATTTAAATAATATGGGTAATCAACATCATGGCGATTCTGAAATTCAAACAAGAATTGATCAATATGAAATGGCATTTAGGCTTCAGTCTTCAGCCCCAGAATTGATGGATTTAAAATCAGAATCAAAGCATATTCTTGATTTGTATGGATGTGACCCTGATAAGCCATCTTTTTCAAGAGCTTGTCTTTTGGCTAGGCGAATGATTGAGCGAGGCGTTAGGTTTATTAATATTTATCACGAAGGATGGGACGCCCATTCAAACGTTGAAGGCAATTGTAGGAGTAATTGTAAAATTACTGATCAGGCCAGCAGTGCACTTGTTATGGATTTAAAACAACGCGGGATGCTTGATGATACATTAGTAATTTGGGGGGGGGAATTTGGTAGAACGCCCATGGTCGAAACCAGTCAAGCTCTAGGTAGGTCTCTTGGCAGAGACCATCATCCTCAGGCTTTTTCCATTTGGATGGCTGGTGGTGGTGTAAAGCAAGGTGCCACTTATGGGGAGACTGATGAACTTGGATTTCATATTGTCAAAAATCCTGTCCATGTTCGTGATTTGCATGCAACAATTTTACATTTACTAGGTTTTGATCACGAAACTTTCAGTTACAATCTCCAGGGGCTTGATTTTAAACTTACAGGTGTGGAACACGCTTCTGTTATTAACGGTATTTTATCTTAGGACTACATAGGCGGATTTATGAAAATGCAAAACATTCCAGTTTTAAATGTAATGCTTAAGTGTTTTCTTTTTTTAGTTATTTGTGGACCATTTCTTCAAGCCGGTGAAATAGATTTTAATCGACAGATTCGGCCAATACTTTCGGAGAATTGTTTTCAATGTCATGGGCCCGATCAAGCCCATCGTAAAGGTAATTACCGATTGGATACCAAGGACGGTGTTTTTGCTGTTGGTAAATCAGGTATTAAAAATATCCTTGTCGGAAATTCCAAAGATAGTGAATTGTTTCACCGGATTGAATCTAATGGCGAAGGGCAAATGCCACCGATTAAGTCTGGTAAAAAACTTACACCAGATCAGATTAAATTAATTGAACAATGGATTAATGAAGGTGCGAATTATGGTGAACATTGGGCTTTTGTTGCTCCTAAGTCAACTAACACACCCTCTGTTGCCAACAAACAATGGATAAAAAATCCTGTCGACGCATTTATTCTTAGCCGCCTTGAGAACAATAATTTAAAACCCTCCCCACAGGCTTCAAAAGAAATTTTAATCCGAAGGCTAACTTTGGATTTAATTGGATTACCGCCAACCTTAAAGGAGGTTGATGATTTTCTTAAAGACGATTCTCCCGAAGCATACGAAAAAGTCGTTGATCGCCTGCTAGCTTCTGATCATTATGGGGAGCGAATGGCAATGCAATGGCTTGATTACGCTAGGTTTGCAGATAGTAACGGGTTTCAAACTGATTCAAGTCGAAGTATGTGGCCTTGGCGAGATTGGGTCATCAATGCTTACAATAAAAATATGCCGTTTGACCAATTTACCATAGAGCAAATTGCTGGTGATATGTTGCCTAATGCAACCAAATCCCAAATTATTGCGACCGGATTTAATCGAAACCACCGACTTAATGGAGAAGGTGGCCTAATTGCGGAAGAATGGCGTATTGAAAATGTGATTGATCGGGTTGATACCACAAGCCAAACTTGGCTTGGCTTAACAATTGCATGTGCTCGATGTCATGATCATAAGTATGATCCAATATCACAAAAAGAGTTTTATCAATTCTTTGCATTTTTTAATAATCTTCCTGAAAGTGGAACGCTTGCTGGAAATAAAACTGGAGGTAACACCGATCCTGTTGAGGAGATTGAATCTTTTTCACAAAGCGCCGAAACAAAAATGATTGAACAGGCAATCAAGGATCAAGAATTATTAATTCTAAAACTTGAGGGCAAATTGGATGAAATGATCAAAGATTGGGAACCAGTATTCAAGGCTAAGACCAAATCGAAAGATAATGTTTGGGTGCCCTTAAATCCTAAAAATGTAAAATCAGAGGGCGGTGCCAAGTTTAGTAAACTTCCAGATGGATCTTATCTTGCTGGAGGTAAGAATCCGGTCAATGATATTTATACCATTACAGCATCTGTTTCTAAAGGCGCTTTTTCAGCAATATTATTGGAATGCTTTCCGGATTCAACCTTACCCAATCAAAGCTTGGGACGTTTTTCAAATGGGAATTTTGTCTTGTCCAAGATCGAAGCTGAATTGTCTGCACCTTCTTTGAATCAACCTCTTAAAATTTCTTTCAAAAAAGCGATCGCAGATTATTCTCAGAGAGATTGGGATATTTCAAATGTTTTAGGAAACAATTCTGCCAAAGGTTGGGCGGTTGATGGGCCCACCAGGCGGGAAAATACCAAAGCTATGTTTGTTTCTTCCCAATTGGTTGATGTTCCAGAAAATGCAACATTGCAAATTCGTCTGATCCATCAGGCTCTTGGGCAACATAATATTGGCCGTTTTCGAATTGCAACTTCATCTGTGCCAGAAGAATTAATAACACTTGATGGTTTTCAAGTTCCAGTAAACATAATAAAAATACTTGAGACTGACATTGAGAAAAGATCAATTCAACAGAAAGAAGAGCTTAAAAAGTATTACAAAACATCTTCTTTTAACGAATATAAACTTGCCACGGATAAACTTGTTGTTTTGAAAAACAACCTTGGTCAAAACAAGAAAAATAACCCCAGTGTAATGGTGATGAAGGAGGGGCCTGTCAAAGATACTTTTATGTTGATCCGTGGTGAATATGACAAAAAAGGGCCCAAGGTGTTTTCAGGTTTACCTTCAGTTCTCCCTCCATTACCCAAAGACAAACCTATGAACCGGCTTGGACTAGCTTATTGGATCGTGGATTCTTCCAACCCGCTGACATCACGGGTATGGGTTAATCGAATGTGGGAAAAGTTTTTTGGATATGGCTTAGTGCGCACCAGCGAAAATTTTGGGGCTCAATCGGAATTCCCAACGCACCCCGAATTACTCGATTGGCTTGCAAATAAATTTGTTTCGTTAAATTGGGATATGAAAGCCATGCAAAAAATTGTGGTGATGAGTTCAACATATCAGCAGTCTTCCAAACTTAATACGAGATTGCTAAATATTGATCCTGAAAATCGATTGCTTGCCAGAGGACCCAGGCTTCGTCTGTCAGGTGAAACTCTTAGAGATCAAGCACTTTATGCAAGTGGATTATTGATAAATAAAATTGGTGGTCCTTCTGTTCGTCCTTATATGCCCGAAGGGGTTTGGGATGAAACTAGTGTTTATGGAGATCTTAGAAATTACAAGCATGACAAGGGTGAAGGCCTTTACCGGCGAACCATGTATACCATTTGGAAAAGGACAGCCGCCCCTCCCACTATGCTTCTTTTTGATGCACCTAACCGAGAAGCTTGTAGCGTTAAACGATCTAGAACAAATACCCCGCTTCAAGCATTAGCTTTATTAAATGAGGTTACTTATGTTGAAGCGGCACGAAAACTGGCTGAAAAAATGATTCAAGAAGGTGGAAATACAACTCTCGATAAACTAACAACAGGTTTTAGAATTGTCACCGGGAGGCGTCCTGATTCCTCAGAGTTGGCTTTATTACTTGAGGGATTCCAGAAAGATTATAAAGATTTTAAATCAAAACCTGAAAATGCCAAAAAGTTTATTTCACTGGGTGACTCACCTGTCGCTAATACCCTTGATGTTTACGAGTTGGCAGCTTTTACCCTTTCAGCAAATATTTTGTTTAATTTGGATGAGGTAGTAAATCGAGAGTAATAGTAAAACGTCAATATAAGGTGATAAAAAATGAAAATTCCTAATCTTTTCAAATATCAGGATCAATTGAACAGAAGAACTTTTTTTAAAGGCGCTTCTTCGGTGATGACTGCCGCTGCAATGAATTCTCTCTTACCCTCGCCTTTGATTGGGAACACAACAAACATCAAGCCCAAAGCAAAGAGGGTTATTTATCTTTTCCAATCTGGTGCCCCTTCCCAGATGGATTTGTTTGACAATAAACCAGCAATGATTGCCAGAAAAGGGGAAGATCTTCCCGATTCAATAAGGAAAGGTCAACGCCTCACGACTATGACCTCCGGTCAATCTAAATTCCCCATTGCTCCCTCGATTTTTAAATTTGCAAAACACGGGAAGTCTGGCATGGAATTAAGTGATTTGATTCCTTCGATATCATCTATTGCGGATGAATTAACACTAATTCGATCGATGCATACCGAAGCCATCAATCATGACCCTGCAATTACTTTTTGCCAAACAGGTTCTCAATTAGCTGGAAAACCAAGTATAGGGTCTTGGGTAAGTTATGGATTAGGTAGTGAAAATCAGGAGTTACCCGCATACGTGGTTCTTACCTCGTTCGGCAGTGGAAGGCCTGATGACCAACCTTTATATGATCGTCTTTGGAGCGCAGGATTTCTCCCTTCAAAACATCAAGGGGTAAAATTTCGAAACAAGGGTGATGCTGTTTTGTATTTGTCAAACCCAGCAGGTTTAGACTCTGGTGCCAGAAGAGATTCTCTTGATAGAATTGCCGCATTGAACAAAAAACATTTTGATGTAGTCGGTGACCCAGAAATCCAAACGAGAATAAGCCAATATGAAATGGCCTTCCGGATGCAAACCAGTGTTCCTGATCTTTTGGATATGTCTAAAGAACCCAAGCATATCTTGGATCTTTATGGTCCCGGTGTTTCCAAGCCTGGAAGTTATGCCTCCAATTGTTTACTAGCGCGAAGGCTTGCTGAGCGTAACGTAAGATTTATTCAGCTTTTTCATATGGGTTGGGATCATCATGGTGGATTACCTAATGCAATAAAAGGTCAATGTAATGATACAGACAGGGCTACTGCAGCATTAATTACTGATCTGAAACAGCGAGGTTTACTTGAAGACACGCTGATTGTTTGGGGTGGAGAATTTGGCAGAACAATATATTCTCAGGGGGGAATTACAGCAACCAATTATGGTCGAGACCATCATCCTCGTTGTTATTCAGTCTTTTTGGCAGGCGCTGGTATTAAAAAAGGTTTCACATATGGTGCAACCGATGATTATTGCTATAACATTACCGAAAATCCTGTGAGCGTATTTGATTTAAATGCAACGATTTTAAACCAGCTTGGAATTAACCATGAGTCATTGACATTTAAATTTCAGGGGCTGAATGCCAAGTTAACTGGGGTGGAACCAGCAAGAATAATAAAAGATATTCTATTTTAATCTATAATCATTTTAAATACCTTGGAAATAGTATGGTATTCTAGATGATATTGGGGCATGAAATTATAAATTGAATGATGTTTTATCACAAAAAATGACGTGTTTTAATAGTGCTTTCCCAAAAAATCCACTATGCTTCAAGAAGTTATGGTAAATTATTTTCAAAGCTTTTTATTTTATTGGATTTACAGTTTACATGTTCGCTTTTATTATTAAAAGACAAGGATTAATATGACCAGTACACTTCACACGTTGGATTCTGACATAAATTTGTTAAGTGAAATCCATGGTAATGCGATCTTAAACCAAGCGGGAAAAATCGCTTTCAATTTAATTGAAGAAATTAAATCTAGTTCGTTGGTGATAAGAGAAACCAATAACCTTACAGAAGCACGAAAATTAATTTCAAAGCTTGATGGGATCGAAGTAAAGGATTTAAGATTGCTTATAAGGGCCTTTGGGGTTTATTTTGATCTGTTAAATCTAGCTGAACAACAAGCTAGAGTTAGGTCCTTGCGAAATAAAGAAATTTTAAATGAAGGGAAACCCCTTCGGGAAAGTGTAGAGGCAGCCTTAATCGATCTCCGAAAGTCAGGTGTCAAGGGTTGTGAAATTCAGGGTCTTTTAAAGTCAGCGAATGTTGTTCCTGTATTTACCGCTCACCCAAGTGAAACAAGGCGAAGAACCGTTCTAGACAAATTAGATTGTCTGGCATTATGTCTTGACCGTTTGGAATACGAGATACTTTTGCCAAATGAGAAAGTCGAAATATTAAATTCAATAGCTGAACAAATTGAAACATTCTGGGTGACAAAATCAGTTCGGGAATCCAAACCTAAAGTTACAGATGAGGTTCGTCAGGTTATAGAAACTGTAATGGAAAGTCTGGTTAAAATCGTACCAAGGTTTTATCGGGATTTTGATAATGCCTTAACAAAAGTTTACCCAGGGGAAGTGGTCGATGTTCCCGCATTTTTAAGCTTTGGTTCATGGATTGGTGGAGATCGGGATGGTAATCCATTTGTAACGCATGATGTCACTGAACAAGCCATAAAGCTTAATCAGCAAACGATCCTTAAGTATTACATCAAACAAGTCAATTTTCTTGGTGGAATTCTTAGTCACGCTGATCTTTTTATTTCACCCAGTCAAAATCTAATTGATTCAATTAACAACGATAAATTATTATTCTCATCAGATGAAAATAAAAATGTAAACGAGCCTTATCGTCTAAAGTGTTCATTTATAGGTAAAAAACTTAGAAATACATTAGAGTATCTTGAAAAACTAGAGCTGAGTTGGAGTAAGTCGGTTGAATTACCCAAAAATATTTATTTTCATTCAAAACAATTGTTGGATGATTTAAAAGTTATTGCAAATGATTTGTTATCTAAAGGTTTTTCTAAGGCAGGGAATGGATCAATCAAAGATCTGATTTGTTTAGTCAAGGTTTTTAAATTTCATTTATTTAATCTTGATATAAGACAGAATAGCAATAAGCATGGGTCTGCTCTTGCTGAAATATTTAAAAATGAAGGTGTTATTGATAATTACGCCGCTCTTGATCCTAGCCAAAAAATTGAATTTTTATCTAATGAGCTGGATAAAACCCGCCCTTTGATTCCTGCAAGATTAAAATATTCGGAAGAAACCTGTGAAGTCATAAAAACATTTCGAACAATGGCTTCCATATTGGAACAACAAAATCCAGAAGTTTTGTCCACATATATAATTAGCTCAACTACAAACGCCTCCCACATTTTAGAAGTTTTGGTTTTAGCACGCGAAGCAGGACTTTTTTCAACCAAAGACAAATTCAGTTTAATAGATATTGTTCCTTTATTTGAAGCTCTGGTTCCGCTTCAATGTGCTGATTCAATTATTGAAAAATTGCTTGGTATTCCCGCTTATGTTTCCCAATTGAATTTTAGGAATAACCTTCAAGAGGTTATGATCGGTTATTCTGACAGTAGCAAAGAAAGTGGCATGATGGCTTCATCTTGGGCATTACATAATGCCGAGATAAGGCTTGCAAAACTTGCAACTGATCGGGGTATTCGGATTCAAATATTTCATGGGCGTGGTGGCGCTGTTGGTCGAGGAGGCGGACCCGCCAATAAAGCGATACTTGCCCAGCCCCGTGGTACTGTTAATGGAAGATTAAGAATTACTGAACAAGGTGAGATGATTGCTGACCGTTATCATCATTCTGGGATAGCTAGGAGACATCTTGACCAGGTAGTTAATGCCGTATTACTTTCAAGTTTTTCGAAAATCGATTTTTCACCAGAATCTTCATGGAAAAATTTAATGGATGATTTGGCGGCCCTGTCATGCAAAACATACAGGGGATTAATTTATGAACATCCCGGATTGCGTGAATATTTTGAACAATCAACGCCAATCAATGAAATTGGGGAGTTGAGAATAGGATCTAGACCAGCTAGGAGGGATTCAAATAGGAAGATAGATGATCTTCGTGCAATTCCATGGGTTTTTAGTTGGATGCAAAGTAGGCATACAGTTCCAGGATGGTTTGGTATTGGTAGCGCATTGGATTTTAAACTTAATGAAAATCCATCCAATTTATTGCTTCTTCAGAAAATGTACGAAAGCTGGCCTTTTTGGAAAAGTTTAATCGATAATTGTCAAATGATTCTTGCTAAGGCTGATATGACTATTGCCAGACTTTATGCAGACCTTGTTGAGGATAAAAAAATCGCGGAAAATGTTTATAATATTATTTTTGAAGAATATGAGAAATCAGTGAAGTGTATATGCCTGATCACTAAACAGAAGATTCTATTGGAACAAATGCCAGTCCTTCAAAAATCGATAGAAAAAAGAAACCCTTATGTTGATCCGTTAAGTTATCTTCAAATTGTTTTGCTTCGTAAAGCAAGATGCGAATCTACTTGTTCAGAAGAAATAAAAATTGGAGTGATGGAAAGTATAAGTGGCATAGCTTCCGGATTGAAAAATACGGGATGATTAATCATTCTGCGGCAATTACACTAACACCTACATTTATGGTGTGGTTTTCTCCACCCAAAATAATGCCTTTTACCGGGCTAACATCGTCGTAATCTCTTCCCCATCCAATAATTATGTGTTGATCTGAAGGTTGAAGATTGTTTGTTGGGTCGAAATCAAACCAACCAAATCCGGGATAATAAACCTGAATCCAAGCATGGGAAGCATCTGAACCAATTAAACTTTGCTTGTCTGATTTAGGATTGGTAAGCAAATACCCGCTAACATAGCGAACAGGAATTCCCAAACTTCGCAAGCAGGCTATCTGAAAATGAGAAAAATCTTGGCATACACCAGACTTCTGTAAAAAAACATCATGGAGTGGTGTTGCTATAGTTGTTGCATTAGGTTGGTATTTAAAATCTTTGTAAATTCGGGATGTTAAATCCATTATGGAACCTAGGAAAGTCCTTCCTGGCTGGAAAGAAATCTGAGCATATTCCTTCCAATCATCATGCTTTTGAACGTAATAAGAATCATAAAGAAATTCAAGGGCTTGAATAGTTTCAATGGATGAATCATTATGGAATAATTCAATTACTTTTTCCCATGGAATATCCGAAAAATCACGATGATCCTTTTGTATTACTTCTGTTTCATATTCTGCGACTATTGTTAAATTTTTATGAGGTTTCTCAATGGTGAAAAAATAAACCTTATTACCAAAATAATCTTTCTGGTGTTCAATTATTTCTGGCGTTGGTGTTACAGTAATGTTTTCATAAATATTACGCTGATATTCATATTCTCTTGGCGAGACATGAATGATATTTCTACAAAGCGATACGGTATCTAGATAGGTGTAAGACGTAGTGTGTTTAATCAGGTATTTCACAAATTAGATCCTGATAAGTGCCTTGATAATTGAAGATGGCCAAGATAGTGGTGGCCTATGGATTCGGACAGCTCAGATAACTCCAAGAACAGTTTGTCGAGAAGATTTTCAAGGTGTATTCTTTTGCCAGTTTCATTAAAACTAACCAGATGCTCGATGTCTGCAAGTAAAACAGAAGTATGCATTGAAATGATAGATTTTTCCTGGGATGTAATGCGACCTGTATCTTTAATTTTTGGCAAATTTCCTATGTTTTTTAGTAATGAATTCAATTGGAAAACAAGTGATCTTGGATTTGATGGGTCAGAAAAAAGTAAATCTAAAACAGCAGCGGGGTTTATTTTGTTTAAATACCTTCGCCTGAATGTCATCAAACTGTCAGCAATTTCTAGAATTGATTCGTACAGGGAAACATCAGATGAAGAAACTTCAATCATGCAACCTTTTAGTAATCGAATTGTTTGAGAAGCCCTTTCGATTTTTCTGCCCATATCAAGAAACCGCCATGCGTGCCCACGGGTCATACTTTCAGCAATTAAACCGCCAAATGCGGCAAGAACAACAATATTGTGGTTTAGAAGGTCAAGAATGGTAATTAGATTGGAATGTTCAGGTTGCTCAAGCATCATATTTAAATCTGGGTTTGAAGGAATTTCCAGTGTGCTTATGACGCGCCACATATCAATTGATATTCTATCTCGCGAAGAACTTGCTGTACGGTAAATAGCTTGAAGATCATTTGCGAAAGTACCTATACGGTCTATGTCATAAACCATGGATAGCAGATAATTACCTGGTTCTTCTTTGTCGTTATTATCAGTAATAATGGGAGAAAAAGCTTGTGTATATTGAGAAAGAATACTAAGCAAGGAGTTGGTTTCTGAGCTATCAGTAATTTTAAGTGATTCGATCATTTTAAGAAAAATACCACGAAGAAGCCTAGCTAAACCATCCGCTCTTTCAGTATATCTGCCTAGCCAAAAAAGGTTGTCTGCAGATCTGCTGGGAAGATCGCTGCCTCCCCTACTGATTTCAATGGGATCTGAACTTGCGTTAAGTAAACTAAAGGTGCTGACTTGTCCTGAAGCTAAAACCCAAGTATCCTTGCTCCCCCCGCCTTGTTGAACGGATACAAGTTCCATCAAAGGACTGGAAGAATATCTGCATAAACCACCAGGCATTACAGAATAAGCGGACTCATGAGCACATAAAAATTTTCTTAAAACTAATGGTCTAGGCTCGATTCCATTTTCACCCATAACCGGAACAGTAGAAAGATTAAGTTTTTCCTGAGCAACATAATTTTGAGGGGCGTGTTTGAGTTTTGCAATAAACTCTTCACGCTGTTTATTAGATAAAGTTTCGATAAAAACCGGTTCAGATCGTCTCGAAGTAAAGGAGTTTTTAAAAACCATATTTTCAATATTATTTAGTACATATTTTAACGAATCAGAAATGCCACACCAATAGGATGAAACCCCAGGAATTATAAGATCTTGTCCTAATAAACTTTTACAAAGAGAAGGTAAAAAAGAAGTTAAAGAAGGGGTTTCCATGAAAGAACACCCAAGGGAATTAGCAATTGCAACACCACCTTTTCTAGCACATTGCAGTAGGCCAGGAACGCCAATTAAAGAATTTGCCTGAAGTTCGAGAGGGTCACAGAATCGATCATCAAGTCTTCGCATGATCACATCAACAGGCTGTAAACCGTCAAGCAATTTAAGGTAAACCTTGTTGTCACGAACGGTAAGGTCGCCGCCTTCAACAAGTGTTAAACCGAGATATCGTGCCAGGTAAGAGTGTTCAAAATAAGTTTCGCTTCTAGGTCCTGGCGTAAGAAGTACAGTTCTGGGGTTGTCCTTATTATTAGGTGCAATCAATTTAAGAGTTTCTTTGAAAGATCTGAAAAACATTGCGAGTCGTTGAACATTGCAATTGTTAAAGATATCGGGAAGCATTTGAGTCATAACTATGCGATTTTCAAGAGCATAACCAGTTCCTGAAGGAGATTGCAAACGATCACTGATCGCATGAAAAATCCCGTTTGAATTGCGAGCAAGATCTACAGCAAGCAAATAAAGGTATTTTTTTCCAGCAGGA
>RFZJ01000039.1 GCA_009920765.1 Planctomycetota bacterium
AGCGAGCCAATGTGCAGAAAATGAACTAAATATGCTATTATTGACCTAAGAATTGATACCGGGCATTAAGCAAAAGGGGATTGCCTAACTATAAGCATGACGATCAATTTGGAAGTTTTTTTGGAAAAGCACTCTGGTATTCCGACAAGGTTACTTTGCCATCTCCGTCTTTGTCTGCGATTCGTATTTTTTTCCACGCAAGCGGGGGTACTTCTGCCTCGGTGAGGAAACCATCCTTATTGACATCTAACCGACCAAAAATCATATCCGGTGCTGGCATATTCTCAGGGCTGACAGGCATATGGCGTTTTTCAGCCCCAAGAACTATTTTGGCCCATTTGGATTTCTGTTCTGGGTTTAGAATCTGGGCGACCTCATTATTCAGGACTTCGAATTCCGCCATCTGTTTTGGAACAAATTCCCTCCATCACTTGTTGGGGATGCCTTATCATAAAATTCATTCGATCGCGCATCCAATAACCACCAGCAGCAAATCCAACAATTCCACCACTAATAAAAATGATTGAAAGCGTAAAAATCCGCGACCAACGGCGTGGCACACTAGGCGGAGAAATCACATAAGCAGCGGGGTTTGTACTCATGGCAACACCGTGACAAAGAGTTGAACAAATGCAAAAAGCGCATCCTCACCAGCACTCAGATAGAATACAGCTATTGCTGCACAAGCAGCCAGAAACGAGCCAACACCAAAAAACAAATCAACTTTCTGCGTTGGGATGCTGTAGTTTTGCCTGGCATGAAGCGTGTCAAGCACCTGATGGGCAACCGAGACTGGCAAGATTGATTCACTGCGGGCTTCAATCGCAAGCTTTTCAAACATATCCAATTCATTATTTTTCATGAGACACCTTTTGCAATCAGTTTTTTAAGGCGGTTTCGCGCCCGAAAAGCCCGCACCTTTGCACCTATAAGAGTCCATCCCGCCAAATCCGCAGCTTCCGCCATTGTACAACCATCCACATAAAGCAAGGTCAGAACCAAACGATCAGTTGGCGCAAGTTGCGCAAGCATAGCATAAACAATTTCCGCCGCTGCAATGCTTTCCACCGGGTTTGGAATCGTCCCGCGAAGATGTTCCCAAGCATTTTCAGGCAAAGTGATCTCATTGACCAAGGATTTGCGACTGCGCCAATACCGGTATCCCACCCGAACCGCCACCTTACGCAACCAATGTAACCAAGGGGCCGTGCCCCTATAACTTCTCAAACTCATATACGCTTCAACAAATACATCATGCACAAGCTCTTCCCGGACAGAAACATCACGACTGAACCGGGACATCTGCTGGGAAATTATTCCCTGATACCTAAGCACCAACCGCCGATACGCCTCGCCGTCACCAGATAAAGTAGCAGCGATATCACTTGCATCTTCCTTAGCGAAGCCAGGCGTTTCCAATAAGAATTCTCGCGCAAAAATCTTTGGTTCCAAATAGGACTGAAAAGGGAGATTAACAATTTCCTGTCCTTTCGCAACCATTGAAATTATTCTGCGGTTAGGCAGTTGAGTCAACACCAAGAATGGATTTACTTTGCACTTTGTTTGCGGAAGGCTTCAAACTCCTTTTCAGTGATCAGCCCATCGCCATTGGTATCGGCCTTGGCAATTTTAGCCCAGGCAAGCGGTGGGAGTTCAGATTTCTCAATGGCTCCATCTTTGTTGGAATCGAAAGTGTTCACAATTCTTGTAAAACTCGGTATACCACCAGGCCTTTGCTGGGCGTGAACTGTTTCCAATGTACCCATGGTGATACAGAATGCAAATATAGCGCCTAACCAAAAACCAATCTTCATTACCTTCTCCTATCTAGGAAGCAAATTAACTTCTCTATAAGCCTAGTGTTGGAGAATTGAAAAAAGGTTACAGGAAAACCACAAGATTTTAAAATATTTAAGAATGATCAAGAAAATCAAAGATATCCTCTAGATTATTGCAATCAGCTTTGATCAATTTTAGGCATATCAGAAATGTGTGGGCGTGCCCAGGGTGGGACAAAGAATAGACAGGCAATCTACCCAATTTGGTATATTGTCATCAAAATCATATTGAATTCTAAAAAAGTGCTTCGCCGGGAAGATTGGATGCTTGCAGAATCCAACCAGATAATAATTCTTCATTAAACTCATCACCTTCAAAAATATGATAATAGCGGACTGTGCTTTGCTTGGATTCGACAGGAGGGACAGGGCGCAATTTAGTCCCACGAAAGAAAGTCACCTTGATATATTTGGTGATGCAATGAAAACCAAGGAACCAGCCCTGCCCTTGAATTCCATAAAAAGGCGTATTCCACCTGACAGCTTTTTGCACATGGGGAACAGTGCGCATGATGACCGCATCAAGGCGCCGCCCTATATCACCTTTCCAGCCGGGCAAGGCTGCAATGTAATCTTGCACCACGGCATCGCCATCGCCTTTTGGCACCTGCGGATTGCCACCTGAAAGCAACTTTGGCTTTTCACCTTGGATTCCAACCTTGTCCGTTGGCTTTAGAGACTTCTTACGCACCATCCCGATTTCCCCATTAAGGTATTTGCCAAAGGCTAGAATCGACCTAATATAAATTTAACTGCCACGGAGAAAATGAAAGCTTTAACAATTTACTTGGCGTATCGATCACCTGTCGCTCGATTAACAAGGACACGCAATCGGCTTTGATCAGATGCTATTTTACCGTCCATGACTTCTTGTTCTTTAAAGACAGCCATCAAAATTTCCCTTGCACCTTTACGTTCGCGATCATAGATCAAATAGATTGACCCATCTCCCGCTTGCACCAGATCAGGGTAGGAAACCTGGTCGCGTTCATCGATCAACAAACCACCTTTCCAGGTGGCACCATCATCTTCGGAAAGGAATGCGGTTAGATGCGAACGCGTCTTCCCATCAGGTGGATTGTTTCGAATCAGTAGCAACTTACCACTCGCCAACCTGCGGATGCAAAATCGGGTGACTGGGTGGGGAATCGTAGATGGGGTTACATCAGTCCAACTTTTCCCGCCATCTTTTGATACGCTTTCACCAATGTAAGAAGCTGGCTTTTGATCCCGTTGAAAATTACCCCGAACCAGCATCCAGAGAGAACCATCCTTGCGTTCGATGATGATATGTTCATCTGCTGCACGGGCATTAGCATCGGGCGTTCCCGTTGCGCCCAGTTCAGTAAAGGTGTCGCCCTTATCAGAGGAAGTCAAGACCCGGTCGCTCAAACGGTTTCCCCAAGTAGCAATGGGCATGAGCCACTGACCCTTGGTTGTAACCGTCGGCTTGTTAAGCATTACGCCATGGCTTATTAGGCGTGGTTTGGTCCACTCGGGGGAAGCTTTACCCGAATCAGTAGTGGTGATGGCAAAGGTTGCAATGGTAGCAATACCTCGTTTATTATTATCTCCCATCGTAATCGGGCCCATGCGCTCCTGAGACCAGAAAACCCACAACTTGCCGGTGGGATCGTGCCACAAGCAGGGATCCCAAGCACGCAGGGGGCCATCGCCATCGGGATCAAGCACCAACACGGTTTGCCAAGATTTTCCATCATCGCTGCTGGTGGTGAGCATGACATAATTTTGTCGATCTTCGTCACGGCCACCGGTGTACCAAGCGGCCCACAAGCGCCCATTTGCGGCTCGCTCCAATCCGGGCACACCTTGATACTTACGCACTTTGTCTGCATATTCTTGACCTGGGGAAAGGTTCGGCAAGGCGGGCGGGGTGGCAAGATCTTTTGCCGATCCGGTCATTGGTTTGGGAAGTAAAGATTCAATATGTTGCGCAACCTGCTTCGATTGAAGGGCCGTTCCTTCTGGGGTGAAATGAACGCCTCCTCCATCCCATAAATCTTTAGCGTGATTAGCTACCAAATCATAAAGATTGTCAGTGGAAATACCTGCCTTTGCGACATGTTCGGCTGCTATCTTGTTGCGTTCCTGAACGCCCTTATCCGGAAGACCATCTTTTTGCCGGCGAGGCGTAGTGGTTGCCCAAATAAGTTTCGAATTGGGGGCGTAACTGCGAAGCAATGCGATCACATCTGAAAATCCATTGCGAAAACCCTCGATACCTCCGTGCAGGCCATAGTTGAAATGTATCACAGCATATTTATTTTGCCTGAGCACCAATTTGATCTCGTCAAGCAATGCTGGATCGCCTACAGCCTTGGAAGTGCCCAGCAATGAAACATACGCTTTGTGTTTGAGGGCAGTACCCACCTCGCCGGAATATCGTACGGTAATCGAATCACCAATCAGCAACACGAGGGGGAGATCCGGGCCATCGGAAGGCTTAGTTTTGATGGAGATAGTGCACCAGTCATGGGATTCGCGCGGGGTTTTGTAATCATAAAGTTCTTGGGACCAAGCCTGGGCGACCATCCCAGCCATCAAGATTGCAAATGTAATTGTCTTCATAATCAACCCAGCCTTGTCAAAAGATTATTTAAGTTTCTAAAACCAGGGGACGTTTGAGGTACATATCTTGCAATAGACTGATATTTACCTCAAACAATAATGAGATGCCACGAGAAGCATCTAAAAAACGTTCGGATCTACACTCGGGTTTTCCATTAAATCAATACGGCAGGGCTCACAAAATAGAACAAAATCAATGGTATAAGCTGCAAGCAACCGTAAAGGTAGATTCAACATTTCATGAAAGTTGAACCTCAAACCGCTTCTGCGTTTAAATGTTCAATGAACCGGTTAGGCCACCGAAGGAATCTGTCTCAACGCCAAGCCTTTGCAGGATGGTAACGAAGAGTTTTGTTAGTGGCAGTTCTTCCACTTCAACCTTGCCCTGCCAGCCGGCATCGGTATCAATTCCTGCGCCAGCCTGATTGTCTTCATTTCCCTTGCCGAACTTGAGATAGCGGCCGTTATTGAAGCCGAGGTTCTTACCGCCTGCAGAAATAATCGGATAGTTTCGCGAAAGATGGAAACTGCTGGAGGCAGAGCCATGCATTGCAAAGGTGTTATCGAGCATATTGCCTTTGCCATTGGGTTCTGGAGTATCCTTCAGCTTCTGCACAAAACGCCCGAATTCCTCAGCTTGATAGCGATTATATGTACCGAGGTTCTTCCAGCCATCAGGCTTCTTGACTTCATGAGTCAGGTGATGGGCGGCGCCAAGGCCAACGGCTCTTGACAGCAGATCATGTGGCCCTTCGCCATTTTCTCTTCCCAATTGAAATGTTGCCACACGGGTTGAATCACTCAAAAATGCGAGATAAATAAGCTCATACATCGTCTGGAAATAAAGTCTGGCTTCCTTGGGCTCTGCATCCAGATGCAGATTGCGGGTATCAACCTTGGGAATTGGCGTATCAATCCATTTTTGGGCCTTTACAAGCTTCAACTCCGTATCGCGCACCGCATCAAGATACTGATTAAGGGTGTCTTGATCTCGCTTCGAGAGCTCGCGCCCAAGCGACCGGGTATTCTCAATCAAAAGATCCAGGGCACTCTTGCTTCTTGCCAGCCTTGCAGCAGCATCCTTGCCACTCGTCACAAAGAGCATATCGAAGATTTGCTTGGGTTTATTCATTGCAGGGATAGGCCTGCCTTCACGATTGAAGGACTGGGTCTGGGCGCCACGAGGTCCACCAACCCCACCATTGGTCGACATGACCAGGGAAGCATGCCGGGTAAAGGCCCCAGCTTTTTCCGCATAAACCTGATCGACTGAGATCGTGTTTTGGTATGGGCCATGGCCGCCTATTGGTGCGCCTGTCAAATACTGATCAGCATTGGAATGGCCATGAACCTTTCTTGCAACGGGATGCGACAACCCAGAATAAATGGTAATTTCACTGCGAAGGGGTTCAAGCACATCGAGAACCTTGGTCAATTGGAAATCTTTTTCGCCACCCCGGGGAAACCAACTCCAATCCTTCCACGCAGGATCCTTCTTGAGCGGTAAACCAACCCCATCAGGATGGTAGATGCTGACAAATCGTTTCGCAGTCTCATCCGGGCTTGGCTTACCCACTGCAAATGTTTCAAGCCATGGCAAAGCCAGAGATACCCCGGTGCCCTGAAGAAATTTCCTACGGCTCAGAAAAATGGATTTATTGTTCATCGTTTATTCCAAACACTTACTTAGAGTTAAAAAGGTTGCTACCAATAATCAGTGAGATCAAATCCCCAAGCTTATCATCATGCTGCCTAAGCTGGGATGTCAAGCCATCAATGTCTGCACGGTCAGCAAAAGAAAGCGGCCTGCCCAGGGCATATGCGGTAAGCTTATGCACCATCGCCCGGGCAAATTGATCTTGCCGGTCTGTCAAAATATATCGCTTTACCCCATCGATCCCGGCAAGCTTCTGGTGATTAAACAATTCAGACGTGGCATCAACGGGCTTATTATTAATGCTGGCCCGGAAGATTCCCAGTGCATCATAATTTTCGAAAGCAATACCCCAAGGATCGATCTTGGCATGGCACGAAATACAGGCAGCCTTGTTCCGGTGATCTGCGATGCGTTCTTTCAAGGTCATTTTTAGAATCTCCGGATTGGTCAGGTCGACTTCCGGCACATTCGGTGGCGGTGGTGGTGGTGGGTCGTGCAGGATGCGCTTCAACATCCAGACACCACGTTTAAGGGGATTAGAATCCTTGCCATCAGAGTTCATTGCAAGGATCGCAGCACCAGTCAAAATACCGCCCCGATTCATCTGGACAGCGATTGGTACCTTGCGAAAATGAGGGCCGTAAACCTTCGGAATTCCGTAGTGTGCGGCCAGCTTTTCGTTGACCACTGCGTAATCAGAATGAATGAAATCCATGATGCTGCGGTTTTGCCTGAGAACTTCATCAAAGAAGGCAATAGGCTCTTCTTGAATTGCATCCTTCAATGGGGGGGGTATATGAGTCACACTGTTTAACCCATCCAAGCCCAGCCATTGCTCAACAAAATTCTGCGAGAACCTTTTCGAACGCGGGTCTGCAAGCATGCGTTTAACCTGCCCTGCAAGCACATCAGGTTTTCTCAACTTACCCTGCCCTGCAAGTTTCAATAGTTCCTCATCAGGAATACTGGACCACAGAAACACAGAAAGCCTGCTGGCCAGTTCCACCTCGCTGATGCTTGCAGATTTGCTCTTATCGGCCGAAACCCTTTGAGTCAGATAAAGAAACTCAGGCGAAGCCAGAGCAGTTGCCAGCACCTCAACCATTGCATCTTCAAAAGTTGAAAATCCGGGTCGGTACTTCGCAAACAGGCCCATGAACTGATCGACTTCCTGCGAGGTTACAGGGCGACGCCAGGCGCGTGCCAGGAATCGATTCAGCACTTCACGGCCATAGATGTTTTCATCCGACTTGCTGGCACTTTCGATGAAAATATTGGTATGAGTTTTTGGTGGCCATTGCTCGTAGAACGGGGCGCTGATTTCGATGTAATCGATCAGAACACTAAGCCGGTCTTCCCCTTTGGACGCATTAGACACATTTTGAATGTGCAAAAACTCGTCTCTTCTTGGATATGTTGTGGTGAGTTTCCTAAACGGATTGCGCTGGATATCGCCCAGCGGAATATCAAAGTGAATAAATTGTGGGTTGTCGGCAGAAGAGGTAACCGGGATGTCTCGCTGGCTGATTACCTGGGAGAAATTGGCATCGTTACTGGTGTGGGCACTAAGCATCAAACGCAGGCTTGCAAATTCATCAGGGTTCATGTTCGAGCGATTTGCCCGAATACGAACCCGCATGACACCTTCATCGGGAAGAAAACGATCCAAATCCAGTTTCAGCTCGCTGGAGGATGGCAGAACCATCACAACGGGTGAAACGGCAGGGGTTTGTCCAACAACAGCACCCGCCTTGGGTGCAAACTTTACTGCAGGAAAAGGGATACTCTCGCCTGTCTGCTGATCAAGTAGCTGCTGCTGATTCTTTGGGCTTTTTGCATTCTTTTTACCCTTTACAGCTTCTTTGGTATCTTTTTTAGCTGCTGCCTTTTCCATCTCCTTTTCCATCGAGATGATATAGGTGACAGCTTCGGGACTGCGATCACCGCTTACGGTGGCTCGCTTGAGGGCTTTCAATGCGATTTCACGATAGGTCTCAAACTGCATGGCTGAAATCTGCAGCAACTCCGAACTGTTCTTGAAACCATCTTCAGTCACGCTTTCAGGGGGCAGCTTGTTCGCCAGGGAATAGGGCAAGCCAAGCAGATCCTGCAGGGCGTAATCATACTCATACTTCGTCAAGCGACGAAAAGACGAATGATCCTTGGTGTTGCGACGAATGAGAGATGCCTTATTGAGTTCCTCGCCAAGCCAATCAACCATGCTGCCACGATCCGTTTCAGCGAGTGCGTAGCCCGGTTCATTCTCGGGAGGCATTTCGGAATTGCTTACCGCATTATAAAGCTCGCGCCAGCGTTCGACATCGGGGCCGGCCAGCAAATCAGGATTCAATTGATCAATACGAAGCCTGCCTTCCGACTTCTTGGGACCATGGCAGTTGATACAACTCTTTTTAAGAATCGGCATTACCGACTTCTGAAAGTAAGCAAGGTTTGCTTTTGGGATCTCATCGGTAGCCTTCGCTGTTACCTTGGTCTCTTTCAAGAATCTGGATTTTGTGCGCCCCTGTTCTTTGGCAGCTTCCAAACTGATGGGAATCACCTGACCATCCGCTGATAGAATCGTGGATACGCTGACAAGTACAAGCAAAAAGGCAATCTTTAAAGGCTTCATAGGCGGTTTTTCGTTCTTAGCCAGCTTCGGCATGCGTATCGATTGCAAAGTCGAACGGATAAGTCTGATAATCAATTAATACGAGGGAATAACACTTTAAGATTATTCTCATTTTCCTTGGAAGTAAAGGCTAATTCCCCAGACATTCATGTAAAAGTGTTCCGAAAATACGGGCTGGATGAGGATTCGCCTATCGCTGCGAACCATGGGAAGTATCTTTGTGTATTTAATATTCATGAATCTTTTAGAGATGCCTCAATAGCCGGTGTTCTTTAATGCGGAATCGCCCAGGCGCTCACGCAACTGCGCAAGATACAGACTGGCAGGGGTTACAGGTTTGCTTACAGAAAAAAACGCATCCTTGCTGAAGGTTTTATGTTGTTCGCCCGTGCATCCAATCGCCAGATTTAATGCGCCTGGAGGCATTTGTATCTGAAGATATTTAACAGTGCAATTCCAAGCGATACCCCAACCGATGGCCCAACCATGTCCGGAACCAGAGCTTTGACGGTTGATGAGATCTATTCTGCCATCAGGAATATTGCAAGAATCAAGCAACAGACCAGTGGACCAATGCATGTGCGGTTGGATGCTACCCTTGCCCTCGAAAGTACAATTAAGCACCACATTCAAAGTGGCAGCCTGATTCAGCGTGGCAACATAGAACCCGCCCAGACCATGGGAAGTACAGCGATCCACAAGTACTTGTGAACCCCTGATGGAAATATCCGCGGGATACCCCGCACCCTTTTCCACAGTTGAATCATGATAAGAATGCGCCCCAGTAATGGTGATGCGCCTGCAACCACCCCACACCTGAACATTATTAAGCGTCTCCCGCATGATAATATCCCTAACCCAGCAATCTTCACTATCACCCTTGAGCGCAATGGAGATGTTTTTGCCCGACTTCAGGTCGCCTTTGTGGGGTGGCGAAATTATCTGCAGTGATTCGATTCCACATTGGCTCAGACGCTTGCCCGCTGGGGTTTTTATCACCACTGCAACTTCTTTGCCTTGCAACTGGGCATCAATCGTATCAGTAAGCGGAACATCCAGCGTGATGCGTTTCCCTTCGATCGATTTTACAGCCCGATGAACTACCATCTCTGAATCTTCCTTGATCCATGTCTGCGGGATATCTGGCTGGCCTTTCCGCTTTCTCACGAGCTTGTCCATACCCATAAAGGCGATCCACTTCCCCGTTCTCTGCCATCGAATACGAATGGGATCGCCAACAGCCAAGCCCTTGGCATCTTTCACCGAAAAACTCTGCGCCCCTGCGGGAACATATGCATCTGAAATAGGGTACGAATTTGCAAGGGTTACTTTCGGGTAGGATAGATCAGGGCCCTCAATGATGAATGCTGTATGCGGTTCGCCCGTCATCTTGATCAAAGTTCCATCTTTGCCCGAGCCCGAACCCCGCAATACCACACCTTCTTGCGAAATGATGATCGTCTTCGAACACAAGAAAGTTCCAGGCTTTAGTAACACCGCACCACGAAAGCCCTTCTCCAAGGGTAACGCCGAAACCTCGGCTATCGCAGTCTGAATCGCAATCGAGTCATCACCCCCCGATGGCGCAAGTTCATTTTTAACCTGCACGGCTGGAATCGCAACGCCCCCTCCCATGTAGCCTGCGTAAGAAAAATCAACAATGCGATCACCCTTGGGGGTGGTCTTGTATTCAAGTTTGCCAGTCGAACCAGTAGCGACCCATTGGCTTTCAAGTATTTCAGAATTAGGCTTATCTGCTGAATAAGAAACCAGTGGCGCCAAAAGCACAATAAGCATGACTGACGTGCTTGTTTTAATCATGGCAAGAATTCCATTACTTTTGTTTAAGGAAACTTTGGGCGAGCAATTCCCCCAACTGAACAATGCCCGCAGTCGTTATCACCAACTTCTCTTCCTGCTTGGGAAGATCAAATGCCTTGATGTGAATAAAGGCAGGATCTGCAGATGCGATTGCAGCAAGATTTGCAGTGATATCAATGGTATTAAGGCCCTTCTCATCTGTAGGCTGCTGTTGACTGACATACCATTTAAGCGAAGGCAACGACAAATCCTGCCGACTCTTTACAATCGTGGATTGCAGCCATTTTGCAGCTTCTCTACGGTATTGCCCCATGGACATTTCGTTTTCACCCACATGATAAAAAATGCCTGCGAGTTCCACCTGATGCCCTTTAGCCTGAAGCTCCTTGATGGAATCTTGAATGAAGGCAATAAACTTCGGATAGAGGTTAAGCTCTTTCGCTTCTGTCCCCTGCGGAGTCCAATCGTTCATCTGCGAACCACTATGGGTGAACTTGGCGATGGCGATGTTGCCAGATACTTTGCCTTGTAATGTTTTTCCGAAACCAAGTTCAGGGCCGAAGGTGCCATAAAACCCAGCAGGGCCCAAAGGTTCCCAGCCATCAGAAATCTTATAGCCACCACCAATGCTGTATCTGTAGGCTATTTTTGCATTGTCATTCGCCAGCGACTCTTGACCACCAAGCGCCTGAAGTTCCTGGGTAAAGGCCCGTTCGCCTTCCATGTTGCGATGCCCTGCAAGCACAAACAGCTTCACCGCGCTTCCTTTTTCATACGGCCAAACCTTGAGTGGCCGGGCAATGTTTGTGTTTATTCCGATCGTTTTCAAATAGGCATCAGCGTAATTAACGCCATGTTCAAGCTGGCCCAAGGTTCCATAATGGTAATGCAATCCTGCGCCGCCACCAATTTCAACCGCATCATGTGAGGTGGGAATATACTGCGCCAATGGATCCATTTCAGTGACGAACTTCTGCCCCGCCCTGATGGCATACATGTTAGCACGATTGTCCATGCCCCAAACCGTCTTGGTGCAAAGCTCGCCGATGTAGAATTTCAACTTTGGTGTCTTGAGGTCGCTACGCCATTTGGCAATAAAGTTCTGCAGGTTTTTACCATAGTTCGGTTTGAACTCTTTGCTGAACATATCGTTTTCACCCTGATGCCACATAAAGCCTTCGATGCGATAAGGCACTTTCATCTTGTCCAATTCCGCCAAGGATGACTGGATCAATTGCAATGCCAGCGGATAAAGTTTAAAGCCGCTGGGATCATCTGGATTCCAATCGCCACCCAAGGTAGTTCCACCAGCAGCACACTTGATGATGGCAATGGGCGCCTTGATTTCTTGGGAGACTTTCCTGGCAAAGCTAAGTTCGGGGCCAACCACATTATCAATCGGCTTCAATGCAACCCACCCATTGGATGCAACCTTTTTTTCTCGACCGATGTTGTATGAAAATAGAACTTTCTCCTGGGGCATTTCCAATCCAGCAAAGGGCGGGAATCTCTTGATATCCTTCACTTTTGAATCTGAACCCACCATGTTGGATTGGCCTGCAAAGATAAAAACACGCATGGTCTTATCATCTTTATCTTTTTCCTGAGCCATTAACGAAGCATTTACCCCAACCAGCAAAAGACATGCAAAAGCCATCAAAAGCAGGAAGTTCTTGATCATCAGGGGCCTCGCGTTGAAAAAATGAGTTTCAAGTTCCAGAAGGTTCATCAAAAAATTCACCCACCCACAGTGCGAATAAAATAAGCCCTGTGGGTGGGTGAAATGATTTCAAAAACGATTAACGGGTCTTGGGCTCATAACCCTTCCAAAGCCATTCAAGGGCGTCTGGAAGAATCTGGGGCCTAGCATTGCCGATTCCATGACCGGAATTTAAACAATAAAGATACTTATATTGATAACCTTTGGCCTTCAATACGATTGCCATGCGATTATTCGCCTCCACCCAGTCATGCATGCCATCACGCATGACATTGGGGTTTAAAAGATCCCGGTCGCCAACCGCCATGTATAGGCGGATGGGTTTCGGTTCACTATTAGGAATCAGCTTGTCATGGAAATCCCAGGCGCCACCAGGTGTTTCGGGGTTGAAGGGCCACTGTTGATTGACAAAAGTTCCCGAAGAACTCGTGCCCATAGTCGCACGACCATCAGGGTCGCTGGTGATTTTCACCTTGTAATTCTTTTCCACAAGTGGAAGAACTTCGTTCTGGATGAACTCTGCAAAGAGACCGGACATGGTATCATATTCCTTGCCCCTTTCATGGCCCTGGGCATCACCACCACCATTGGCAATCATGACTGCAATCAATGCGGGAATGCGCTTTTGGGCGATAAGGTTATCAAGAATTCGGGGAAGGCCCATATCTGGCTTGCCAAAACCGGGGCCATCATGGGTGACGAGCAAAGGTGCTGCGGTGCCGGGTACATACTGGGCCGGAATATACACCGTAATCGTGCGTTTATAATCGATGTTATGGGTTTCTACGATAAGAGTCTTTGGGTTCTTGGGATCGGGGGTACCGAAAACTTTACGGGCGATGCCGGGGTTGAAGAGCTTGCAATCTTTGGAATCCATCACAAATTGTTCTACTTTGCCCTGGGGTACGCCTGCTACAGCTTTGGTCTCGGGTGCGGCCACATATTCAGGGCCAACGACAAAATCACCATTCGCATCTGCAGGAGGGTTGGCGCCCGGCTTACCATCAAAGCGGGTAAACTTCGGAGCACCCGGGGCATCGAATGGCCGAGCTGGAACCCCTGGCCGTTCTTGTTTCTTGGGCGCCTCTTTTGCCCCTTTGGGTGCATCAGCACCTTGCAGACCGGTGGATTGAACCAGACCTGCCATCATAACAATAGGCAGAACGCGGAGAGTTGTAATTAAGTACTTCATGATTCCTTCTGTGTTAAATTGTTCCTTTGGGTTACCGCTACTTTTGGGCAATTCACCAAAGTTATTGGGATGATATTTGACCTAGGTATTAATATCAATCATGCGGGCTTTCTCGTCCATCATAATTTTTCGATCATTGCAATTTCTTTGATAACAAATGGGTCCGGTCTCTTTTACCCATAAACTTTAGAGCAACAATCTTTTCTTATTCCCACGAACACTAGCGAAAACGAGACCTGACCCTTTTTTATATTTATCACCTAAGCAGTAACTATTTTGTCATCGCCAAGCGAAATCCAGAACCTTCATCCCGATCGGTCTGCGCCGCAAAGTATGCCCGGTAAGAAGAGCGAGCCCCTGATTTACCGTTGCCATAAGACCCGCCACGAAGAACACGACCTACGCCTTTTGCTGCCCCCATTGGATCCTTCGTCTTTCCCTTCGGGTAGGCCCCATACCAATCTTCACACCACTCGTAGACATTACCGTGCATATCGTATAAACCAAAAGCATTCGGCTTATAGCTCCCTACCACTATTGGTTTGTCTTTCTTTGAATCAGATACGTTCGCATCATTGGGGGTGAAATTTTCACCAAACGAATAAGCTGTACTTGTTCCCGCCCTGCATGCATATTCCCATTCTGCCTCTGTTGGCAACCTATAGCCACCACCCATCTTTTGATTCAACTTCTTGATGAACTCTTGACAGTCTATCCAAGAAACATCCGTTACAGGTAAATTTGGCCCTTTTATCTTACTTGGGTTATTCTCCATCACCGCTTCCCATTGCTCTTGCGTAACCTCATACCGCCCCATGTAATAATGCTTCGTAAGCACAACTTCGTGCTGCGTTTCATCATCCCTTCGCAAAGCTTCTGTTGCAGGCGATCCCATCACAAACTTACCTGCTGGAATTAACACCATTTCCAACTTTACACCTTTTCCAATAACGGCGTAAACTTTTCTTAAGTCAGGTGAAATTTCGGCTACATCACGACTTTTATTCGTTTCCTTACTCTTGGCTGGGTTCGATAATGCACCCATCAAACTAAGCAACATTGCTATTCCTAGCACTCTTTTCATCTCTCACCTTTGAGGGCAAAGCAAGCCGAGCTGTATTGATCTGTGAGTAAGTTATTCCGGATTCTATTTTAAGACATCCCATCAACATCAGGTATTCTGGGCCCGAATGCATTTTTATGCAAGCCTGAAACGCAAGCGAAGAGAGAGGTAATTACCAGTTCATTAAATATCTTTTATTGCTTGGCCAACAGCAATGGATCAACATCCGCACCCATTAGGTGAAATCTTTTTCAGGCTTGTATGAAAGGAGAAGCCAAAAGGATCCGGTCTCTTTTACCAATAAAATTTAGTGCAACAATCTTTTCTTATTCCCACGCACACTTGCGGAAAAGAGAACAGAGCCCGCTTTTTTATTTGGTAAACTTGTAGAGGTGTTCATCGGTGCGCAAATACATCGCACCTTCTGAAAACGCTGGTGTAGCCAAGGTTCGGCCAGGTACGCTGTTCTTGCCTAGAACGGTGAATTTCTTCCCAACCTGGACCCATGTTGCCAAACCGTTCTCTGCTAAAAACAGAACTCGCCCGTTCACAAAAATCGGTGAGGCAGAATAATTACTGTCACTACTTAATCTTTCCATCCAATAGCGTTCGCCCGTCTTGGCATTCACGCAGGAAGCAACGCCTTTGTCGGAAATGAAGTAGAGTTCATCGTCAATCAAAAGTGGTGAGGGCGAACTAGGTGCTCCCTGCTTAAGCCGCCACACGATGTTGGATTCAGTAACATCCCCCTTGCCACCAAGCTTGACCGCCAACAGTTCGGGATTGTCGTAATCATGATTATAAATTACAAGGCCGTGGCCTATCGCAGGCTGGGGAACAACAGACCAACCCGGCGCCTTAACCCGCCAAAGCTCGGTACCAGTTTCGAGATCATAAGCAGCAAAGTGATCCGGGCCAGGCGCCATAACCTGCGCTTTGCCATCAATCACCGCAACTGTTGGTGTTACAAACGAATGATTGATTTTTCCAACCACGGAGCGAAATTGTTTCCATGCAACTTTACCGGTCTTGGCATCAACGGCAGCAACAAAAGGCTTGGTGCTTCCATCACAAACAATCACTAACTTACCATCATGGAACACAGGGGAACCACCGCTGCCATGCACCGGGGGATAATCCAACTCAAAATTAGTCCACTGGATGGCACCATCAGCAGTAGCGAGACTTGCCATGCCTTGTGCGCCAAAATGCACGAACACAGAACCATCGCGAACAACTGGCGTCGGGCTGGCGTGACTGTTCTTCGAATGAATCTTTGGTGCCTTTGCAATTGCTCTTACCTCGCGTTCCCAAACAATTTTCCCGGTCTTGGAATCTAACGCCAGTGCTCGAAGAGATAATCCACCATCATTAGGTACTGCAGTCGTCAAGAAAACCTTGCCTTGCGCAAGGGCAGGCGATGACCAACCCAAACCTGGAATTGCGGTTTTCCATGCCACACCTTTCGAATCTGACCATTCCAATGGCGATGCCATCCCCTTGACATGCCCATCGGCGTTGGGGCCACGGAACTGAGGCCAATCGCCTAACTCCGCACCCATCGCTGAGAAAGCTGCCAAAGGCATAAGTAACATGGATGTGAAAAGTTTAGATGAATGGTGCATGATGATCTCTTTAAAAATAGAACCTCTACAAGTTGCCACTACTTTTGTGACTGTATACCAAACTTGTTGGAATGATCGTTGACCCAATATTAAATATCATTCAAGCTTGAATTCTTGTCCATTATATTTTCTTCAAACGCTACAAAATTTGAACCCAATTCAATGCTGAATCGAGTTGTAAATAAAGATTTGACCTGTTTGATTTCTTGACGTGTTCTATTTCCAAGTATCGGTCCGGAAAGGTGAAGCTGGCAATTCGGCAGCGTTATAGAGATTGCAGTCGGGAGCATCCTGCCAGGCATAGCGAACGGCAATTGGTGAGGCGATGGCTGGGTTGCAGATAACGACCTTATCTCCATCGATCTTAGCTTCAGCGGGTTTCCACTGCTGGTCGGCACCAGCGATCTGGAATCCCTTCACTGCGCCACCGTCCTTGGTCTTAAGACCACCATTGGCGTGATTAAAGGTGACGGTGATGGCGTTGCCTTTGATGGAAGAGCCGGCTGGCAATGGGCCACTTATTGCGGGAACTTTCCTGCCATAAACCGTGCCGAGTGCCCAAAGGGAAAGTCGGCGACTAACTTCCTGTTTATTGGTGGGGTGAATGTTTTTGATATCACCGATGTCGATCGTAATTGCCATGCCGGTCTTGGGTATATCCAGTGCCTGTAGCTGGGCTTCACGGATGCGCGACCAACCTTCACCGGGTGCGGTAAAGTTCGGGAGTTGCACCCAGGCGAAGGGTAGTTCGTCGTTCCAGAGCGTGCGCCAACTGGTGACAAGCTGGCTGAGTTGCTTGCGATAAAGATGCGGTTGGCCAGGTTTGGGAAGGCCGCTATTGCTTTCGCCCTGATACCAAAGAATGCCGCGCAGAGTAAAGGGTGCGAGATTAACGACTCTGCCGTTGTAGAGTCCAGCGGGACCACCCTTGCTCTTGATGTGAGCGATCAACCGGTCGGGATTGCCGGGCTTCTCTTTTTCCCCAGCTTTCCCTTGTTCGGCAGCGAGCTTCCAAGCGGCGAGTTTTTTTTCGTAGTCGGCTCTAAACTTCACCTCGTCAAAGCTTACCCAGCTCTTCATCTGGGCATCATATTCCGCCTTCGTTGCCGGATCCGAGGACTGAGCTTCCGCTGAAAGCCATGATTCGATGTGTGTGGCACCAGCCGATGCGGTGATCAACCCAACGGGTACACCGACTTCGCGGTGAATCTCGCGACCGAAGAAATAAAGAACCGCAGAGAAGCGGCGGACAGTCTCGGGAGTGCATGGCTGCCAGATGCCTTTTCCCTCGGCTTGAGGCTTCTCGGCGGGGGCGGAGGATTCGGCATAGTAACGGATTAGGGGAAAGTTTGCAGCGGCCTGTTCCGCAGCGGAGTTATCCACACCGCCAACCGCCATCGCCATATTGGACTGACCAGAGCCGAACCACACTTCACCAACCAAAACGTCCTTCACCTCGACCTTGCGTGCATTTTTTCCGGTGGCAGTGAGCGTGCGCGATTCGGCGGAAGTCGTGAGAGCATCAAGCTTGAGCGACCACTTGCCGTCAGTGCCCGCAGTGGCGGACTTCGATTGACCTGCAAAAGAGACCTTCACCGACTCGCCCGGATCAGCCATGCCCCAGACAGCGACTGGTTTCTCGCGTTGCAGGACCATGTGGTCCGAAAAAAGCGTCGCCAATTTTAACTCAGCGGCTTGAGTAATGCCAATTGGAGCGAACAGCAGGGCGATGAAAAGTGTGAAGGTGAGTTTCATGATATGTTTCTGTATTGATTTATCTTTGGCAAATTACCACAGCTTTTGTGCTACTTTACCAAACTTGTGGGAATGATCGTTAGACTTTGTATTAAATATCATTCAAGCTGCAATTATTGTCCATCGTAATTTCGCCAATGATTTGAATTACCTTGGAAGGTGAAGCATAAAGGCTACAACATATGATTCACTGATGAACGCTGCAAACACCGGGGTGACAAAAGTGGCGAAGTATTTCCCGGTAAGCTTACTTGAAAGTGCCCTTCTTTACAGGGGCAGGGTTACTGGGCTTTGGGAACTTCGGTTCAAGCCCTCGCTTTCGGCAATCGGCATCCATCTCATCACTCCACGCAGTGTAAAGTTTCTTCAACTCTGCAAGCTTTTCAGGATGTTTGACGGAAAGGTCATTTTGCTCGCTGATGTCGGTGGCGAGGTTAAACAACATGTCTTGTGCGGGTTTTTGTTTGGGACCAGGCGCTGCATCCCCTTCGGTGCTATGAACATATTTCCAGTCGCCTTGCCGCGCACCGTAGTTGTTGCTCATCGTACGACTGCGCCAGAACAGGATTCCGTGTGGTGAGCCAGATTTGTCACCTTTAACAAACGGAAGCAGATCCACACCATCGATTGCAGAGGCGTCAGCACCTGCTGCAGCGAGAAGAGTGGCGCTGATGTCGAAGCTGATCGCTGGTTTTGAATAAGTGGTTCCTGGCATGATGACACCGGGCCATTGCATCAGCATGGGAACTCGAATGCCCCCTTCGAAAGTCTCGCACTTCGAGCCACGCAGGGGCGTATTAAGCGAGCCGTTGACTGCGTTGCGCGTTGTCGGGCCACCATTGTCATTGGTAAAGAAAATCATCGTTTGATTAAGCTTGCCCGTCTGCTCCAGCTTTGTTAACACGAGGCCGATGGCATCGTCCATTGCGCTGAGCATTGCGGCGTAGGTCTGGCGTTTGGAATCCGTGATGCCGGGGAAACGCGCCCGGTATTTCTCGATGGCTTGCAACGGTGTATGCACGGCATTGAAGGCCAGGTAAAGAAAGAAAGGCTTCTTCGAGTCACGCTGGCGCTCGACAAAACCTGCTGCCTCCTCGCCAAACGCATCGGTCAGGTAACGCTTCTCGTTCAGGGGTTCGCGATTGCGCAGGATGGGGGCGTTGTACTCGCCCTTTCCACCCGGCTGAATGATATATTGATGCCCACCACCAACAAATCCGAAGAACTCATCGAAGCCCCGATCCACCGGTGTGAAACCTTCGGTCGAGCCAAGGTGCCACTTGCCTACCATGCCAGTCACATAGCCTGCTGCCTTGAGTCGTTGGGGCAAAGTTTTGGCCTGCGCAGGTAACGGCCCGCCAAGGTCTTCAATACCGTAGCGATGCTGATACTCACAACTCATCAATGCTGCGCGTGTAGGAGTGCAGAACGAACCATTCGAATAACCTTCGGTAAACCGCACCCCACCCTTCGCAAGCCGGTCAATGTTAGGCGTAGGAATGTCTTTGCAACCGTGCGCACCAATGTCGGCGTAACCCATGTCATCAGAAAGAATAACGATAAAATTTGGCTTCGGTGCATCAGCAGCATGCACCAGGTCCAAAGAGGCGAGCAGAAGGGCGATGACAATTGCATGTGTATATTTCATAATGTTCTTCTGTTTTGATTTATCCTTGGCAAGCTATCAACCTTAATGAAATAATCATTGTACCTCAACATTAATTATCAATCGTACTGGCTTTCTTCTCAAATGCATTAACGCAAAACTTATCCCACTTGCCCTAAGTTTTGTCCTGTGCTTTTTGATCTTTATTTAATGAAATAAAGATCTCATTTGCAGAATTGAAAGGGTATGCACATGGCGGGAAGCATTGTAAAAGAGATGTGACCCCTTTGATTTCACGATTATTATTCTGCTGCTGACCTATCTATTTCAGATTCCAACGGTAACATTTAATTATTGAACAGGTGACAAATCGTGGTTGTGCATTATTTCATCCCAGGCAGAACGCCTTAACTCTTGATCGGAGACTTTAACATGAACATGGACTTGGTGGAAATTGCTTGCGTTGTGGATCGTTCGGGATCGATGGAGTCAATTTGCTCGGATGCAATCGGAGGATTCAACTCTTTCTTAACAAGCCAGAAGGCTCAACCCGGTTCCACAAAGTTTACCCTGGTGCTATTCGACAACGAATATCAAGTGGTTCATAACGGCACCGACATCAAACTTGTGGAAGGCCTTAATACCAATACTTTTGTTCCACGGGGATCGACCGCATTACTTGATGCGATTGGGAAAACCATTGATGACATAGGCAACCGTTTAAGCAAGACACCGGAACCTGAAAGGCCGGGCAAAGTGATTTTGGCGATCCTAACTGATGGAGAGGAAAACTCCAGTGAACTCTACACACCTAAAAAGGTGGAGCACATGATTCGTAATCAACAGGAAAAGTACAATTGGGATGTGATATTTCTTGCTGCAAACCAAGATGCGATCTTGGCAGCAAAGAAACTTGCGATCCCTTCCGAAAATGCGATCAACTTTTCGCCCAGCGGTGAAGGTATTAACATGGCGTTTTCCGCACTTAATGCAGATATCAACCAACGAAGGGAAAGCCATCGAAGTATCAATTCCTAAGCAAAAAGGTAACCCGACATGTTTTTTGTTTTGATTTCTTTCTTTTCTCTTTGTCGTTGTTGATTGGATGCTCATGGGCCCGGTAAAAGCAAGCAATTGACCGGGCCCGTGATGAAGGCAAACTTTAAGTTCAGATATCCCATCATTTCTTTGTATGATCGAATAAATCCCACCTTGGACTTCAAAAAGCCTGACGCTGTTTATCACCATGGCATCAACGAAAAAACCAAACCTTAACACTTGTGATTTAAAGCAAGAGCATTACGATGGGAGTCGGACTGTTTCACTTGCAAAGATCATCTATATTGATTCAAGAAAGTGCAACGCCCATCAATCGATAAAAGGATAAATAAAGATGAGGCCTACCATTGCGATTTATACAGCAACCTTATTTGCAATTTTTCTACTTGGCGAAATTACCAATATACAAGCTGAAAGCCCGCCAAGAACTTCAACAGATTTGCCGCCGATTAGAGCATGGGGAGATGCTTTAGGGGTTGATGAACCACAGAGTGCATTCCATTCGATAGGTGCAACAATGTGGCATATGGGTAGAAATCCAAAACGCATCAAGTCGTTTCATGAATGGTTGAAGGCAAAGGGCATTGATGAGATAAGCTTATTACCAAAAGGGATGAAGGCCCCGATTGATGCAAGACGGATGCTTATAGAACCGGAGCGGGCTTTAAGCTGCGGTTGGACCGCAACGAAGGATTCCATCACCAGTCGGCCAGGACATCGTGGCCCGGAGGCACGGTTGCCCCTAAAGGTGGATCGCAAGGGAATGTACAGGCTATGGATTCGGTACCAAGGACATGCCAAGGGTACCGCAGTTACAAGCCTGACTTTATTTCGCAAGGGGGAAGAGACTGGAGCACCCTTGTTGTATGAAGAATTCAACACCAAGCTTGCAATTCAAGATGGGTTGGCATGGCATGATTTCATGACAGATTTGGAAGCAGGAGAATACACCATAGTACTGGGGCATGTCGTGCGATACTACCACACGCCAACCAATGTGCCATTTTCGGAACATAAAATTGATTGTCTTTATCTGACCGACGAAATCTGGGCAGAAGCCCCAACCGATGCCACGCTGGCAACAATGCGCGATTCTACTACGGGTTTGCAAAACAATGATCGGCCAATCTTTTCTGCAAAAGATCAGGAAAAGTGGCTGCTTTGGCAGGTGAGGCCCGGGCACTGGGAAACAGCCCGCGAAAACGAACCATTATTTCGACTCAGTTATGCGTTCTGGCGTGAAGAGATCACCTCCCTCGCTGAACGTGAAGGATATAACGCAGCACCAAAGGACCCGGTGAAAACAACCATCCCGGACTACCGTGAAGGCAGGCGGCAGGTAATCTTCGATCCCATCTGGAACATGGTTGGCAACCCATTCCGCATCAAGCAGCAAACTGCCATCTTGGAAAATGACATCAACACCGATCCCTCTGCAAGCGATGCTGATTTTGACTGGATTTATCCGGGGCGTTTTCCTGTGGTTACAGGGCAATGGATTCGGGAGGGAGGTGGGCTTTCAGCGGATCATGCAGCGACAAATGCCACGGCGATAGGGCGCTACACTGTAAACCGGCCTGGTAAATGGCATCTTTGGGTCCAGTTCAAGAACATCAATTACTTTGAGTATTATTCGATTCATGCCAGCACCGAAACTGGACAAAAAGCATCTTGGGAAAGAACGGAAAGGCTTTATCCCGGTGGTCGTGCGGCATGGGCCAAGGTTGGGGAACTGGATATACCCGAGTTGAACATGGAGCAGGAATCAGCCCACCGAGCCAAGGCAGCCAAAGGAGTGTTTATCAAGGATGGTGAACCGGTTTTCATAAACCGCCACGGAGAGTGGAATCGGGATGGTAACGCCCTTGCAAACAAATCGCCGGATGCGTTTTTATGGGCCGCATGCGGACTGTTATCCAAGGAGGATTTCCAAATCCGCTCGAGAATATCACTCACCGAAAAGCCCGGGGCGGGGTGTGGATTTTTTTTCCGCGATGAACTAGGCCTGCGTGACAACTTCCTTGATTTCGATGGAACCATGATCGGGCCATCGATTGAACAGGGCGCGAAAAACACCATGATGGCCCTTATCCAGCCAAACGAACCTTTCGATCTCGAAATCACAAGAAAGGCATCTTCGCTTAGCATCCGTATTAATGGCAAGGAAGCGGGTAATGCCAAGCTGTTAGACCAGCCCACCCGCCGATTCGGATTCCGTACCGGGAAGAACACACTCCGTATCCATGAGTTTTCCGCAAGTGGGAAGCTCGATGATGGCCTTCAAATGCAACGGGAAATCAACATAGCAATCCTTATCAATAAATACATCAACCCCCGCACCTACCGGGGCGTTTACAGACTGTTCATCACGAATGATGGGGGCTACAAGCCGGAGGGAAATATAACGCCCAAGCCCAGCTTGGCTCGTTATGAATCCCAAATGAAAAACGCAGGCGGAACCCAGGAAACTGGCTATGTAATGAATCTGGCTGCTGGAATCGGTTCCATAAACCAGACTTGGATGCCCGGGCCCGAACCAGCACAGCCTGAACTTGCCATGACAATGGCACAAGACACAACACAATCTGCAAGTCTGTTTTTTCGAAATGCCCGTAATGAGCCAGTGGTTTTAAATATTTCGCCCGGTTCATTAACAAGTGGGCAGCAAAGCTATGAAAACCGCATCCGCTGGCGGGCAGTAGGCTTCGCCCCTTACGGAGATGGGCGCGAGGAATGGACACCTTTCTTCCTACTGCGCCGGCCCTTCCTGATAATTCCACCGCGTAGTGTGGCCCAGGCATGGCTCACCTTTGATTCTGCCGCCATGCCGCCTGCTGACTATTCTTCAACCATTCGCATCGAAGCAACCGACCTTTCAGGCAAAATAAAATTTCCCCCCCGCACAATAAATACCGATGTTCGCATCTTCGGGGTTCGTGTTGAGCCAAGGCAACCAATCCTTGTCCATGGCTGGGTGAACCCACCACCTGGTGAGGAATACCGGATAGATTGGTTCAAGCGCTTTAATGTGTGGCAGGGGCCATTTTTCTCCAAGGCTGAAATGGATAAATATGGTCTCAAACAGCAGATCTGGTGCCAAAGGGGACTGAACGAAAAACAAATCCGGAATGTCATTGCGGAAGCCGGGTCCAAGGGGCTTACACACGACGACTGGATGATGTCCATAAATGATGAACCTACCGGGAAGACAGCCAAGGAACTTGCCGATTATCTCTCAATAGGAAAGATGATCCGCGAGATAGACCCTCAACTAAAGATCACATTGAATCCAGGAGAAGCTGCAAACGCAGCCACATTTCAAATCCTGCAACCATTTGCAGATCTTTGGAATCCCTATAAATTGCATCTTTCCTATGGTCCAAGCGGACGTGACTATCTAAAAAAGCCTTGGATCTGGTATACCACGCCATGCTACCAGGATAAATCTCCAGGCATAGCAACCGAGATGTACGAGCAGATTCGCTCGGTGTTGCGTCAACCCGCAGACTGCCGTGGCACAGCCTTTTTCGCACCCTATTACCCTTGGCGAGATCCGTGGGACACGGCTTACGAGCACATCAAAGATGTTTCGGTTTTCGTTCTACCCTCCCGCCATGGCCCTGTTGCAACCCCCGCCTGGGAAGCCATCCGCGAAGCTGTGCAACACGCCAATCTTGCACGCATGGTCCGCGAAAAGGCCAAGCCCGATGATGCAGCAGCAAAACCACTGTGGGAAACTGGCAGCGTTGAATCTCTCTGCAATTGGTTGATTGCCCATCCATAGTATTGCCAAAATCACTAAAAAGTCATTATTATCCAAGATATTGCGAACTTGTAGAGATACAATTTAGATCAACCACCCAGGCCGCAGTTTGGAAGTTCATAATGAAACATACCCTCCTTATCACCCTTCTCTTAACTCTGCTAATGCAGTTGGGATCGCTACAGGCTATCGAGCCGGCTAGCGCCCGTGAGTTGCCAATGGCTTTCGTTGAAAAACATTGCACAGGGTGCCATGAAGCCAATAACTCAAAGGGTAACTTCCGGGCTGATATGCTCACCAAGAATCTGGCAGACTCGAAAAACATCAAAGCTTGGGGGCGGGTATTGGCGCGCGTGCAATGCGGCGAAATGCCCCCACCAAAGAAATCTGTACGGCCCACGGAAGCTGAAACCATGACAGCTCTCGGAGCATTGAAGGTTGCTTTGCATGAGAATGCATTGGTAAGGCTTGGTGAATCAGGCAGGGTTCGTTTGCGCCGTCTCAACAGGCTTGAATATGAAAACACAGTCCGCGACCTGCTTGACATCGACACACCATTAAGGGATCTCCTACCAGAAGACGACTTGCGCGATGGATTCAGCAATCAATCTGCAGCCCTGAGCATTTCCCCTGTGCACATTCAACAATACATGGCAGCTGCTAATCGTGCCTTGGAAGCTGCTAGCGTTCGCCAAGCACGCCCCGAAACTAAAACTCATAAGTTTTCCTATACTCACGATGCGGAAAAATCATTTCATGGGCATGCGCATAACAAGCTTCAGTGCAACCTTCGGGGAGAGGACCTGCATTTCTTCCTCGACACTCACATCGAGGTGCCCGCTTACCTGCGTCAGTTCGAGACAATTACACGAGAGAACCCAGGCAGGTACCGCATCCGCATCACAACTGAAGCGCGTGATACGACAAATGGCGAAGATCTTATTTTTAGTGTCTGGCTAGCCGCTGGTGGTAAGAGGCGGGAATTACTCGGCCACTTCGATGCGCATCATCGAAAAGAGACAGTCGTAGAACTTACCCGCCCCTTTGAGATTGGTGAGACAATCATTATCGCCCCCTATCGCATGGCAAAGGTTCGAATCGATGGAGGTTACAGCGTTTACTTGCCCGACAAACCAGAGAAGATTCCCAAGGGCTGGCATGCTATCAATAATCCCAATCCGCCCATCCCTACAGTGGGACCTGCGATCGTGGTGAAGCCTGTAGAAATAACCGGACCACTTCACGAAAACTGGCCTCCAAGGGGACACCGTCTGCTTTATGGTGACGAAACCGAGTTAGCGCCTGCCGCAGAGATTGCCAAAACAATGAAAGTACCCGATTCCATTCTGCGCCCGGTAAAGGGCTATCGGCAAGTCAAGGATCCGGTAACGGTCAGGTTGCCTGCCGATAAAACCGAAACTTCCGTTCGCGAGTCCCTAACCCGTTTCATCAGCCGTGCCTTCCGAAGACCGGCTACAGCCGGTGAGGTCGATCTTTATCAGGCAATGGTTCGAGATCGCCTAGGCAAGGGTGAGTGCCTCGAAGTTGCGCTGAATGCCGCACATTGCGCAGTGCTATGTTCACCCGATTTTCTATTTCTGATTGAACATGGTGTTAAATTGAACAGCCATGAACTTGCAGCACGACTCTCGTATTTCCTTTGGCGAACTATGCCAGACGATGAGTTGCGAAAGATTGCAGAAAAGGGAGATTTGGTAAAGCCTGAAGTCCTGAGGAAGGAAACTGCCCGCTTGATCGCCTCGCCACGCTTTGAAGCTTTTGTAGGAGATTTTCTTGCTCAGTGGCTCAATCTGCGAGAGATCAACGCAACCACGCCTGACCGTGATCTGTTCCCCGAATATTTCGAAAGCATCCACGATGGAAGACAGGACGTTTTTCTGCATGACTCGATCGTGGGAGAAACTCGGGCCTATTTCCGCGATCTTCTGGACCGAGATCTTGGCGCCGCAATGTTAGTTTCCGCACCTCATGCATACCTCAATCAACGACTGGCCGAGCACTACGAGCTACCACAAGTAAAGGGCGCAGGATTGCGGAAAGTGGATTTGCCCGCTGACAGCCTGCGTGGCGGTTTGCTCACTCAGGCAAGCATTTTAAAAGTGACCGCCAATGGTGCGAGCACCTCGCCGGTGCTGCGTGGCGCTTGGCTGCTAGAGCGGATAGTTGGCACACCTGCGCCGCCTCCACCACCCAATATCGGGTCGATCGAGCCCGATACTCGTGGGGCAACCACCATCCGCGAGCAACTTTCCAAACACCAATCTGTAGCAACCTGCGCTGGTTGCCATCAGAAAATCGATCCGCCCGGTTTCGTGCTCGAAGCCTTCGATCCCATCGGGCGCTATCGCAATTACTACCGCACCACCGAGAGTGGCGAAAAACTCAAAGATGCACGTGTCTTTTATGGTGGTCATTATGGCACAGTAAAATATCTCAAAGGGCCGGCAGTAGACACCAAGAGCCAGCTACCCGATGGCAAGGAAATCGCCGATGTCAACGCCTACAAAGCCGCTCTTGCCTCTAGACCCGAACTACTTGCCCGCAATCTCGTCCATAAGCTTGCAACTTTCGCAACGGGCGTAAGTGTGGAGGTTGAGGATGAGATCGTTGTCGATGCAATATTGCAAAAATCCAAGGCTTCCGGGTACGGCCTACGAACACTGATTCACGAAGTCATACAGAGTGAATTAATCACCCGGAAATAACATGAATTTCATAAAGACCAACCACTTGCCACTTAAGGAAAACAAATGAAACCACTGCCACGCCGACTCTTTCTGAAAAACGCAGGTATCGCAATAGGATTGCCGATGCTGGACTCGATGTTGCCCTCGAGATATCTAAATGCAGCCCCTGTTACTCCGCCACGCCGTATGGTCTGCATTGGCGTTCCCTTCGGATTTGATCCCACCGCCTTCATACCAATAAACGCCGGCCGTGATTATACTCTTCCTTCACACCTTGCTCATCTTGCGGCACATCGCAACGATTTTACGGTGATCAGTGGCCTGAGCCATCCCAACACCGGTGGTGGCGGGCATAAGGCGGAAGCGGTCATGCTTACAGGTGCACCCTATCCAGATTATTCCCACAACCTCAAAAACACCATCTCGGTCGATCAGGCTTTTGCCACCCGTTATCGGGGCGAGACTCGCTACGAAAGCCTAACCCTCACCACGCAAGGCCCATCGCTTTCCGTGACAGCCAATGGCGTTTCAATTCCAGCAATAGACCGGCCTTCAGCAGTTTTTAAAAAGCTCTTTCTAGCTGCAAGCGCCTCGGAGATGAATGCAGATCTACGCCGCATCGACGAAGGACGGAGCATGCTCGATTTCGTAAGTGACCGAGCCAAAAGCCTCAACAGCCGGATCAGCAGTGCCGACCGCCTGCGCATCGAGGAATACTTTGAATCCGTGCGTGATGTGGAACGCCAGCTAAAGATGACACGCGAATGGGTAAACCGACCCAAGCCAAAGGCAATCGGTGTCGAACCTAAAGACATTGCTGACAACCAGCAGCAAAAGGCAAAGTTTCAACTGATGATTGACATGATCCACCTCGCATTGATCACGGATTCCACACGTTCAGTGAGCCTTATGACCTTCGGCATGCACCACGATCTTTCCCATCATGGCAAGGAACCGAAAAAGCTTGCAGCCTGCCGTCAGGTTGAAGTTGAGCTGATCCAGGCTTTTGGTGGCTTGCTCGACAAATTGAAGGCTGCCAAGGAAGGTGGCACATCCCTGCTGGATTCCACCATGATTTTGATGACCAGCAATCTTCGTGATGGTAACACGCATTGGACCTACAATCTGCCAACTATTCTGGCCGGTGGTGGCTTCCGCCATGGCCAGCACCTTGCATTCAATCGTCCTTATCTGGAAGAGGTTAATCAGGAACTCAACCCCACACCGGGAGCCAAGTCCAAAACTGAGAAAAAGATTCCCCTCATGGGTCAGGATCAGCAGCCACTTTGCAACCTATATACATCCATGCTGAAAAAGGGTGGGGTTGAGATCGAGCGTTTCAGTACCGCTACCGGTCCACTCGAAGGGCTTGTATAAGGGTATGATTCAACTATTGGAAAAGATCGGTGCAAATCAAGTGTGATCAACATTTGCTTTATTGCCTTGGCACAACCCGTCGCAGACAGATGCGAAAACCATCGCAGGAATCAAAATTAGTCTCACATGCGATTCCCAATCGTACCGCACAGCGGGCCTTACCGGGTTCATCGAAGGTGTTTCCGCCCCGACACACAGGACAAGAGACAGTAAGCTTTTCAGGGTTTTCGCAGTAGATCTCTTCCTGTCCACCTTTCGGGTCGAAGTGATCGATCACGAACTCCCAAACACCACCACCCATGTCTGCCAAGCCGAAACCGTTCCGATCCTTTTCGCCATCATGGTCTACGGGTGATAAGAACTGAAAACCATCACTCCAAGGTGCCTTCGCCAGAGGCCAAGTCTTCTTACGGCCAGGAAGAAAATCAATCGCAGAAATGTTCAGACGACCTTCGCCTTGCTCGAGTTGATTGCCCCATTAGCATCAATGATGATTTAGGATCTAAACAACAAGGCTATTTGGCTTCAGTAATTGCACTCACATCCTTCAGGCGGATTCGGGATTTCACTGGCTTCATGTGCGTAAGATCAAGCGACTGCCGATGAGTCTGCACATACAGACCAACCAGCTTCAGAGGGTAGTCAAGCTTGCCATCACCATTACTTTGCCATTGCCTTAAGCCAGCGCCCGGTTCAATTTGCCTTGCGGGCGAATCATTGGTAAGGGGGAAAGTAACAAAGCACCAGCCATCAAAATCAATCGCAGATTGGTTCAACCAATCTCCACCATCAAAATCATTGGAAGAACGCCAGCGCTCCCCCTTGGCATCTTCAATCTCCCAGAATAATCTCCCCCAACTACTATCACCCTTGACCCAAACGCCTACCGTATGGGGTTTACCCATGATCGGTAATGGCTGCTTTAAGCGCAATGCAGTGTATTCACCCACAACATTTGGTACTTCACCCTGACGCTGAAGCTCCAGTTCCAAACAAGGGCCTTTTTCGGAATCGTTGACCTTATAAAGGTTGAAAGCACCGGGCTTACGCAAGGATGTAGTGATTGATTGCTCGGGTGCAAGTTGCCAAAGTGCAAGATCATCCATGCTGTTGATGACTTCAGTACCTGCGGGTGGCTGATTTTCTGGAAAGGTACGTCGGCCTGCGGTAACCTGCGTTGCAGCAGAAGGGCACACAAGATAACTGACTCCGGTGCCAGCGTTAACTTTAAGTCGGCGACCATCTGAATTGCGTTGAGTCTGCCTTCCATAAAATTCGATAATGGTTGCAGTCATATCAGATGGAAATTCAAACTCCAATTCGCATTGCCCGCGGGGTACCCAAAACGCATAGATGCGCTTGCCATTGCGATCGAACTCGAGCACATTGGCACTGGCAGATCCCGTGGGCATCTGGCGAATAAGTTTTACAGAATCCAAAACATTCGTAAGTGTTGCAAGAGCAACATATGCAGGCTTGGGGTAATGAAGCGGGTTACGCTGACAAAGGCCACTCGCACCCCATAAAGTATCGTAATAAGAATTTCCCACATCTTCGATACCTGCTGGAGATATGGTTGGAAACCGGTTAGCAAGCCCGATCATCATATCGCGGGCATACCATTCGGCGTGCCTCTCCGCACCCAGGTCACGCTCAGCCCGTGAAGTAAACTCATAGCAGCCCGTCAAGGGAATATCATAACCAAACTTGCGGGCTGTCTCTGCCATAAGCCAAATACCCGCAGTGGTGTGTGGCGAAAGTTTTTCAGGGGCAATGGTCTGACCGGTGGTTTCACTACCAAGATAATCAATAAGGTCTCGTGGAAAACCCCTTCGCAGCATAACAGCAACAATACCTAAAGAACCCCCGGAGTTTCCTGCGATGATTTTAAGCTGCGGAAACTTCGCCCGAATGAACTTCGCTCCCTTCAATCCAAGTTGATAAAGCTGATCCTCACGCTCTTCAAATGCCTTATCCTTGGGCACATATTTGGATCCATAAAGCTCGGGGGGATAGGATCCGGGATCGTAGCTTTCATGAAATAAATCAATGTACTGGCAATGAGGGAATCTTTTAAGAAGGTCCCCTATCACTTTTTCGGCACGTGCTTCGGCTGCAGGCCAGTCTTTGAGATCAACGAGTCGAAAAGGCCAGTTGATCTGGTTAAGGGAAATCTTCCAAGGCGCAAACTCGGCTTCAGAATCCTTGGTCCAACCCATGGTGGTACGGCGCATGCCCGCCTTGAACAACATCGGGCCCGCTGCCTTGACATCGCGGGTGGTATAATGCACACCATTGAACCACCAGGTACCAAACGGGGATTCATAACCTGCAGTGCGCGTATCCTTCCCCAGCAGTGCGAAAGAAGCGTTATGCTGAAGAATATTCTGGCCTGTTTGGTCGAGCAAAATAACGCGTAGCCCATACCAACCAACATCAGGCATGGCAAGCGGAAGGGTAATATCCGTCTCGGCACCTTTGCTTGTCATTGCAACGGTCTTTTCATTCTTGGAAAGAACCTTTCCTTTGATATCCGTGATTTCTGAACACAATGAATAGCTTCCTGGTACCAGCGCCCTCAGGGAAAATGTGGTCTCGGGAGTTTCATCGTTATGAAAAATATTGCCTGCTTGCGACTGCTTGAGCCTAACTTCCACTGGTAGCTTTTCCAAGGTCGCACCAAAAACATGAACAGCACTGGTCAGGGAAGGCACGGGCTTACGGCGCTTGTCGCGTTGTACTTCAAGGCCACCACATCGACCCAGAAACTCGAAATCAAGGTAAGGCCCAACCTTCATCGCAGCATAGGAGTCCTGGGTATCTGCAAGTAAATCAAGGATGTCGCCTGATTTTAAATCCACCCGCACAAGATACAGGGGCGTGGTGATTGTCTTCCCGTTGGCAATAGGGTATGAAACGGTGCCCACCTGCTTGATGCCTTCGCTTGGTTGCGCTCCATTGCGCGGAAATGTAATACTCGTATCTGCCATCGCCCCGCCTCTGCCTGAAATGGCAAAGCGTGTAAGGCGGGTTGTCAGCACGGGGTCTTTGTTTAAATCTGGCTCCACTGCACACAGCACCCATGCACATTTATAAAAAGCCTGGGGAACCGAGAAGTGCAATGATTCAGGCATACCATCCAAGGCTGTGCGTGATGTATTTTCATCTGTCTCAAGGAAGCGCGTTCCCTGCATCTCCTTTGCCTTGCCTACATCTGCATTTTTACCACCCTCAACCACCATCATTGGCACGGAATTAATCTGCTGTATTCCAGGCTTTAGGGAAATAGCTGCTTTATCCATTACCCCCGGGTGAGCTATGTACTTCACATCCAAAGGTAAAAACCTGCTGGGTTCAAGAGTGAACGATCGAGCAGCACGAACTGCACCGCCCTGCTCCATTTGCAAAGTTACATCAACAAGCCCGCCCTCGCCATTGATACGACCACAATAACGCCCCTGCATCCATACCTCCGCCCCTGCATTATCCGCACGGACTTCGAGATGCACCCAACATTGGGATGCGGGTTGCAGTGTCTGCCATACTTTTGCCAATCCAATTCCCTGCGCCTCGGTATACCTTGTAAGATAAGGCCGGCTATGGAGACGATACTTTAAGCCTGCGCCTTGAAAATCAATATACCCATCTGGCATGGATTCTTTTTCTATACTCTTCTTCCCTGCTTTCTCTACCTGACGTGATAACAGATCGGCCTTCACCACACCAAGCAAGGCTTGACTCTTTCCATCTGCAAACTTGAATATCAGCCCAACCTTACCCACTGGGCCAACTTGAAATTCCACTTCCATTGCATTGGCTTTTCCAAGCGTAACCAAATGAGCTTTACGATCAGCCACTGGCTCCGCTGCTTGGAAAATCACCAGTGGGGCCAGAAGAAACGCAACAAGAATAAAAAGAGAGTATTTCATTTGAATCCCATCAAAATATTTAATTTGTGGTGTTAAATCAATTACTGGTGAATCACAAACCTCACCAAGCCTTACCATCCAACTTTACCTTCTTGCAATCTTTCAAAGTGGCTCCAATGGGGCAGATGCTTTACTGGGCCTCTGATTGCAGGTAGGCCCTTATTTTCCATCGGTGGCAGCAGGACCCTTCAAGTATCCTTGTTTCTCCAACCACGCCTGGCACTTTTTAGGCCATGCGCTTATTTCCTTGTCCGAGCGTAAACCATAGCCATGGCCGCCCGTGGCACAGAGGAAAAAATCATTCGGAACTTTCGCCGCCTCTAATGCATCACGATAGACTTTACTCCCTGCGATAAAAGATTTGTCGTCCTCGGTATGAACAATAAAAGTCGGTGGGGTTTTGTCGTTCACCGAAAGGCCTTCGGAAAGTTTGCCCGGAACCTTCGAAAGATATGCGGGATAGACTAGGATTGCAAAGTCTGGACGGAGATTCTTTTCATCAACCGAATCCAATCTTGGATAAGTTGCCTGGCTAAAATTGGTACTCAACCGGGCGGAAAGATGGCCACCCGCAGAGAATCCCATCACCCCAATTTGCATTGGCGAGATATTCCAATCAGCAGCATTATGCCTAACGATTCTTACAGCACGCTGAATATCCTGAAACGCACCTTCGAGGTTGCCCGGTACCCGGTATTTAAGAACGATGCCGGTGATCCCGATGGAGTTAAGCCAGGTCGCAATTTCAGTTCCTTCCTTATCGTAAGCCAGAATATTGTAAGCACCTCCGGGACAAACGATCACTGCGGGTGTCGGTTTACTCGTGTTTGCAACCTTATAAACGGCGATCGATGGTTCATTAATATCCGTGATACGGATCACATTATCACCCCTCGATGGCAATTCCTTTTCCGGGCCTTTTAGACCACGCCCGGGCATTTGGTCCTTGGGCCACAACTTAACGATGGTAGGTGCGCTTGACGATGCGGGCTTCTCCCCAAACGCAAGTGAACCCGAGGTAACACATAGCAGTACAGAAAAGAAATAAAGCTTGCTTCTATTTTCCATTGAGTTTCTACTGCTCCAGCGATTTCTTAATGGCATCGTTAAAATTCCTTTTAAAATCCTCGGGACTCAAAGTGTTATTGGTGTTCGCAGTACTTTTATATTCTCCACCCACCCATCGCAGATTACGAATCTCACGGGGTCCCTGCCAAGCCTTGCCATCAACCTTTACCTTCTTGCCATTTTTCAAAGAAGTACCACTGGGGCTGATGCTGAACTCGGTCACCGATTGCCAATTGACAAGTGGCTCTGCTTTTGCATCGGTCGAAACAAGATCCTTCAAGCTGACAGATACCTGCTGCCATTCTGGTGAACCTTTTAATTCTTTAACCGCGATATAATCAATTGCGGGTTTGCCTGGATTGATCGCACCCCATGCATTGCAGTTGAAGGTAAGCACAAGCTTGTTATCGGTAAGAGACTTGATTTCAAATTGAAGAGTTGCGCCATCAGGGCCTCGCCATTTGGGATCTTTAAGCTTGCGGGTGGTTGCAGTCCATAACGGTGGATGGCCCCAGTTCAGCAAATACCAATCATGCCAACCTCGGGTTCCATCATCAATCATCCGGTCCGGTTTATACGTAACCTTCACACCAGCCATCTGCAATTGGGCGGGGGCTACCGAAAGCATCCTAGAACTGATGGCAAAGGTGGCTGAGTTATTATGGCCCGCTGTTTGAGTCGCCGCCATATATTGCGTGGGGGTTTCATATACAACATTTGCATAGGCAAAGATTGGCTCTTGCAGATTCATCACCGGGCAGGAAGCCTTCCATTGCTTACCAACCTTTACCGCCTTTGCATCACTCCAGAAACGAGTCAATGCATGGGAATCAAACGAATAGTAAATGTCCACTCGCTGCACCGGTTTCGATTCATCAGGCGTGACGGTAATCATAGGAATACCATCGGGCGTCTTGAGTTCCAGCGCCATCTTCGGTGTTTGTGGCATCTTATATGTTGCCCCTTTCAAGTGCTCTTCAAACCAAAGGTATTCAGTGAGGGCGTGCTCATCTGAATGGCGGTGATTAAAGTGGGGCGAGATGCTAAAACGAACCTGATCATCGGGAAGATTACGCCAATTCCAAGCCATGTTATCAATATGGGCATGAAAGTCGTTGGTGGGTGACAACCATAATGTAGGGCAGGTAATCAATGGGATGTAGGCGTTGTCGGAAACACAAGCCAGCTCTAAAGCGGTTCGCTTTTCTCTTCTACCACCAGGCACATCAGTCTGGCTTTCCAAAAGATCTCCGGAACCTCCGCATGAAGGTACCGCAGCTTTTACCCGCTTGTCGATGCCTGCAAGGTTTGTTGTAAGTTTACCTCCCATGGAATGACCGAAAACGCCGATGCGTGATGGATCTACTTCTGCTTGCAGTTCAAGAAAAGTAATGGCTCGCCTTGCAGCTATGAGCACCAAAAACCAATTGCTATTCCGAGGCGATTCAACCGAATCAAAAGTGTATTCATCCGGAGCAAGCGAGCCTGCAAAATGGTTGGCTTTATTGCGTTGAGGTGGATGGGTTGCATCCAGTTTGCCCCAATCGGTTTGCACTCCTTCATAAACCATTTGCGAGCGACCGAAGTTTAATTTGTTTCCACCCCAATTGATGGAAATCCCTGCGTAGCCTCGTTTTGCATAGGTAAACACACTATCGAGCGAAGCGGATTGCCCGCCACCATGTATCTGCACCAAGCCAGGAAGATTTTTAGCTCCCTTGGGAAAAGCATAAAAGGCGGACATGATCGAGGGTGTGCCTTTGAAGGTGCCAACTTTGTAACGCACCACCCGACAGACCACGCCATCGCTTTCCCACTCTTTCTTGATTTCTATTTCCAATGGTTCTTTTTTAGGTTCATAGCCTGCCCATAGTTCAGCAAGGTTTTGGGGTACCTTGCCATCCTTGAGCAAAGGCAATGAATCTTGTGCATGAATGTTAGCAACCCAAAACACTAGTAATACGGCAAAGGCAAGCTTATGTTTCACCAAGGTATTATCCTTTGTTTAAAATTAAGGTTAGATTTATCTACCACCCTGCACAAAGGTTAACACAGGACCTTCCTCTGTATACTTAATCACATGGTTACCATTTTTTGTGGGATAGACTACCGTGGATTTAAGTTCAAAATCATTGGAATTGATAACCTTGCACATTTGCTCGCTTTTGGGGGAAAGATACTTCCCAGCATAATGCATCAACAATGCTGTTCGATCTCCGATTGAATGCCCC
>RFZJ01000040.1 GCA_009920765.1 Planctomycetota bacterium
AAATTCAATCCCAATCCCCAGCAGGTCTTGCATTGTTCGTTCATACTCTCGGCGAGTGAGCCTGCGAAAATATGTGATCGGATTTTTAGTTAGGGCAGCAAGCCTCATTTCCTGCACGATCCAGCCAGCGATCAGTTCTCGATCCGCACTCCCGATCTGCGGTTCTTCTTTAGGGGGCATGTCGCCAAAGTTAAGCCGATTAAGAACTTCCTGCCAATGATCAACATCCTTGCCTTGAATGAAGTCTGGATTTAGTTTGTCGATCTTCAAGCCACCTTTTGGTTTAAGGGCACTGGAGTCATGGCATTTGGAGCAATGCTGTTTGAGGAGCGGGGCAACCTTGGCCAAAGGGATCGGCTCGGCAGCATTCATGGAACTACTGCTTATGATGCAAAAGATCAGCAGCGTACAGATTCTGAAAGGCAAACTCTGCATAACTACCTCCTCAAAACAGATTTACAGCATCTCTCAACATTATTCTATTGGTTCAGAGAGAGGTAAAGGGTTCATTCCTGTGGTTTTACGCGGATACGACGAAAATAAACGATGCTGCCCGGGTCGTGACTCTGAATCGCAAAGGTGCCGCTCGAAAGCGACAGCCCACTCTTCGCATTAACGGGCAGTTCCACATCATGCGTGGTTTCTCCATTAACCTTCAACACAACTTTGTTGCCGCGAACCAAGAGATGGCACTCGAACCACTCATCATCTTTTAGCAGAACCTTGTCAAGTGGCTTGGTGGGGTAGATGGCGCCAGTCCGATACCTTTGGTCGCTACCGGTGTTGTTGATCTGAAACTCGAACCCCTTTGCCGGGATCCCTTTCGCCTGATATGCCGTGTGAAAGAAAATACCGGAGTTTCCCTTCGGACGAGTCTTCACCTCGGCCTTCAATTCAAAGTTTTTAAAGTTTGCCTTAAGAACCGGACCATTGTAGTACAGGTGGGTCAACTTTGATGGGCCCGCAACGATCAGTCCATCTTCCACCTTGAAGGCTTTGAAATCTTCGGCAGTTTTCCAGTCATCCAGGCTTTTACCATCGAACAGGTCAAACCAACCGTCTTTGTCTGGGGTAGGTTCGGCAGCACGAACCAAATTGGAATATACCACGATAAATAGCACCATCGCCATTGCTGCCAACACCAACAATTTTTTAACTCGCAACATTGTCATACTCCGTAGCAGAATAGAAAGAGAACGCCCGGGGAAGATCAATCCACCGAGCGTTCACAATTAACATTTGGGAAGCTTACTTCCAGTCATCGGTTCGGAATGGAGAAGCAGGCAAACCTTCTTTGTTTGAAAGATTGGGTTCTGCTTCTTCATGCCAGCCAAATCGCACAGCAACAGGCTTGGTAACGCCTTCTGCACTTACGATGATGGATTTACCAACAACAACAGCCTTGGCATCAACAAACTTTTTGTCTTCACCTGCAATGGTAAAGAAGGAAAGAGGTTTACCATCGCGGGAAACCAGGCCTCCGCCAACGTGGTTGAACTCCAACTCGATCTTATCGCCAGAAACCTTCATCGATTTATACAGTGGGCCTGAATAAACCAAATCACTTTTCCCGTAAGTATTGGCAAGCGCCCAAAGGGCCAGCCTTTTACCCACATCTTGCTTGTTTTTCGGGTGGATATCCTTCAAGTTGCTGATATCGGTGGTAACTGCCATCCCTGTGTAAGGGATTTTAAGCGTTGCAGTTTGTGCTTCCCAGATGCCAGGCAAGCCCGAAGTGGCTGGTTTGCCATCTACCATCGCCCTGTTGTAATCATAAGGAGCAAGCTGAACGAAATAGAAAGGCATGACTTCATCATTCCAAACTTTTCTCCAGCCATTGATCAAAGCTTTTTTCTTTTCGTAGTAAAGCATGCCTTCGCCATTGTTGGATTCACCCTGATACCAGAGTGCACCACGAATTGCGTAAGGAACAAGCGGAGCAATCATGCCGTTGTACAATGCCAATGGCGTTTGGATATTAATCGCCCCTTTGTCATTCTTTGAAGGGAAGGAGGCAAGCTTGCTGGAAATATCATTTAGAGCAGGAACGCTATTAAAGCCTTCTGGATTTGTCCAAGGCTCAATACGGGTACCACCCCAGTTGGAACCAATCAATCCCACGGGAACATTCAATTCCTTTTGAAGATTCACTGCAAAGTAATAACCTACTGCAGTGAAGTTGCCTGCAGTTGCAGGTGAACAAACCTGCCAGCTTCCGCTTTTAACATCTGTTTGAGGTTTATCAGCGGGAACATTAGGAATTTTGATATGACGAATGGTGGGATATTTGGCATTAGCCACTTCTTCTTTGGGGTTCATGGAAGAATTGACCGACCATTCCATGTTGGATTGGCCGGAGCAAAGCCAAACTTCGCCAAAAAGAACATCATTGAACTCAACCTTGGAAGAACCTTCAACCTTAACAACATGAGGCCCGCCTGCTTTCATGGCAGGAAGCTGAACCATCCATTTACCATTTGCATCAGCCTTGGCCTTGGCGGAAGCTTCACCGATGGAAACAGTAACCTCGGTACCGGGATTATCCCAGCCCCAAACAGGAACAGCCCGGTCGCGTTGTAGCACCATGCTGTTGCTAAAAATCTTAGGCAGTTTAACTTCAGCGTTGGCAATGGAAACAAACCCCATCCAACAAATCGAAACTGCGCCCAGAAACCATTGAGCTCTCATAATAAAACATCTCCAAGAAGTTAGGAAAAACACCCAGGGAAGGAACACCTCACCCAGCTAAAACACAAATTTCAACTTAAGCAAGAAACAATATTCTACCTTCTGGAATTACAATTGCCATGATTTAATAAAGTGCTGAAAGTAAAATCTTACCCTGCACGGCATCCAGAAATAGCAAGACCAAATCTGCTGGCAAAAGACCATGAAAATAGGCAATATTTCAGGGTAAAAACCAAGGTTTTGTCTTCCCACTTTGCCTTGATTACCACAAAAAATGATCCGAAAGATTGGTCTTTTTTTTTCTCTGCCGTGTGAAGTAATATCTGAAATGTCGGGAGTCAAAGTGTGAAAGCAATGACTTCGGTAGGCAGCGGCCGGGATGGATCAAGCATGATGCTTGTGACTTGGCCGTGGATTAAAGAAGAGCATGGATGCAGCTTCTAGCCGCAACTACAATTCTTCCGTTCCTACCCAACCCGGGGGACCGCTTCCCCAGGTCGACCCCCTAGATTTGCACCATTGATATTTTGTGAAATGTCAGGAGAAAAGATGCGTCTTTTCAATGGCATGGATGAGGCCGGGAAAGGCTGGACACCTTTTCCGTCGTGATTCTCCTTGGCTTTGTAGCAAGGTAGATAGCGTAAATGGGGTCGCAATTAGCGACCATTACATCATAATTTTCCAATGGAACAGGAAGATGACCCGAGCACCAGTTATTATTCGCGTTGATGCAAATCCCGAACAAGGTTACGAGCAAATGACTCGTTGCCTGGTTTTAGCAGCAGCCCTGCAAAGAAGAAGACGACAAGCTTTTTTCCTTTCCTCTTTCAACCCAGGTTCCCTTGGTTTTCAAATCAAACGGGCGGGCTTTGAATGGATGGAAGCAAGCGCCCCCTTGGGCTCTGCAGAGGACTTGGCAGAAGTATTGCAAGAATCACGCAGAATCGGAGCCTCTGCTATTTTTGTTGACTCCCCCATTGCAACCGGCGAATACCTCGCAACATTAAAAGATTCAGGCGTAATGGTTGTTTCGGTTGATCACCATGCGCAAGGCGACTTCCCTTCAAACATCGTTTTCAATCCACTACTTGGCCCATCCATCGAAGCCTACGATATCCCCAAAGGCACCCAGGTTCTTGCAGGCGAGCGCTACGCACTTGTTCGCTCTGAAATCCGCAGGGTTAGGGCCATACGATCTCAGGAACCACTTCCACCTTACAAAGCAGTGATTGCACTCGGTGATTCCGATCCGAACAATCAAGCTGGGGAAATCGCCATGCAATTGGTAAACACCCCGAAGGTAAGCCGGGTTGATATCCTTGCAAGATCCTATTACTCGAACATTGATGCGCTGCGAAAGTTAGCAGAGCAATCGGAAGGGAAAATAGGGGTGTTCACCGAACCCTCGGAAATCCCACCCAAACTTTCCCGTGCTCACTTTGCAATCACTGCGGGGAATTCGTGGTCGCTTGAATTCGCATGCATTGGCTTGCCCCAACTAATCATCGTGCAAAATGAAGCCCATTGGCCAACCGCTACCAGATTGGAAGAAGAAGGCGCTGCTGCCTGCCTGGGCTGGCACGAAACCCTCAATCCTTCCATTCTTCGTGAAGCTGTTGTTGATCTTCTTGATGACAACCTCGAACGACAATCAATGTCTCGATGTGGCAGGTATCTCATCGATGGAAGGGGTAACGACCGAATCGTAACCGCTTTTGAAGTGATGATGCATCCTTACCAACAAATGGAAAGAATCCGCGAAGCCGCATAATTCCTTTCCCTGCTAAATAAACTTCAAGCCATGCTCTAAAAGGCATGGCTTGTTTTTTTTAATACCGCCATGCTTGATATTCACTCTTAAATACCTTAGGTTCAACTTTCACTAATTTCTTAAGGGAGGTTCGCCCATGGATAATCAACAAGTTTCAGCAGTTTTGGCAGAAGTCGGAACCTTGATGGAATTATTAGGCGAAAATCAATTCAAGGTGAATGCTTATGCAAATGCGTCCCGCACTATTAGCCAATTGACCGATGAAATAGCCTCTTATGTAAACAAGGGCACCCTTGGAGAAATAGATGGAATTGGCTCAACGCTGCAAGAAAAAATCACCTCTCTGGTAAAAACTGGAAAACTCGAATACCTCGAAGAGCTAAGGGCCAAAGTTCCACCGGGCTTGGTGAAAATGCTCGCAATTCAAGGCCTGGGGCCCAAGAAAGTCAAAGCCCTATACGATCAACTTCAAATTGATTCACTCGAAAAACTTAAGTCCGCCTGCACGGATGGAAAGGTTGCAGAGCTCAAAGGTTTTGGAGCCAAGACCCAGCAAAAAATCCTCGAGGGAATCGATTTTCTTGGATCTGTTGCCGGAAGAGTGCGACTAGATGAAGCCGACTCCGTTGCAAACACGCTTCTTAATATTTTAAAAGACATGAAAGAAGTCATTCGGATAGAAGTATGTGGCAGCTTGCGTAGAAGAAAAGAAACGGTCAAGGATATCGATGTCCTAGTTTCTTCGAAAAATCCTGCTCCCATAATGGAAAAGTTTGTGAACGCCCCGGGAGTGATCCAAGTGCTTGGGCATGGAGAGACAAAATCCAGCATTTTTGTTGAAGCCCTGGTAAATGGCAGCAAGATAAAAATGCAAGCCGACCTTAGGGTGATCAAGGATGAGGAATTTCCCTTTGCACTGGCTTATTTCACAGGCAGCAAAGAACACAATGTTGCAATGCGATCACGAGCCATAGAATTCGGCCTTAAGCTAAATGAATATGGACTAACTGGCGAAAAGAAAAGCATCAAATGCAAGACAGAACAGGATATTTACAAGGCGCTAGACCTTCCTTACATTGCGCCAGAACTAAGGGAAGACTCAGGCGAAATGCATTCTGCCTTAAAAGGAACGCTTCCAGCCTTGGTCGAATCCAACCAAATCCAAGGAGTGTTTCACAACCACACGACTTACAGCGATGGTGCCAATACTTTGGAAGAAATGGCCAACAAAGCCAAAAGTCTTGGTTTGAAATACCTGGGCTTTGGGGATCACTCCCAATCGCTGACCGTTGCCAATGGTTTAAGCCCCGAACGAGTCAAAAAGCAAATCGCTGAAATCGATGAGCTTAATTCTAAGATGAAGGGCTTTCGGATTTTCAAAGGTATCGAATGCGATATTCTTGCGGATGGTACACTGGATTATGATGATGAGATTTTAGAACTCTTTGATTATGTAGTGGGTAGTGTCCACACTCATTTTCAAATGACCCGCGAAGAAATGACGCAAAGAATCATCAAGGCGATGAACCATCCTGCTATCACCATGCTTGGCCACCTTACCGGCAGGCTTCTTTTACGAAGAGATGGATATGCGGTAAATCAAGAAGCGGTACTTCAAGAAGCAGTAAAAACCAAAACCTTGATTGAAATCAATGCGCACCCAATGAGATTGGATCTGGATTGGATTCATTGTAAACGAGCCAAGGAACTAGGCGTTAAACTCGTGATTAATCCTGATGCCCATAGCACCGAAGACCTGGGGTATTATGAATATGGAGTTTCTGTCGCCAGGCGGGGATGGCTCGAAAAAGATGAAATTTTCAACACACTCAGCACCAAAGATGTAGAAGCATACTTCTCAGAGCGAAGAAAAGCCTTCTCTAAAAAGAAATAAACCCAAGCTTTGAAGGTGTTAGGGAACGCCTTGGGTTACTTCGCCACCAGCCCGGGTTCCCAATGCTCGCCATACGATGGGATCAATACTATTTGGGATCGATTTTACCGACCCATCCATGAAAACTGAATTGACAATACCGGAGTGATAACTGCGGGCGGGTATGACTGCAAAAGTCGGGGTATTAGTGGCATTACCTTCAGTAATTGAAACAAAATCGATGTCATAATCAACCCCTGCTGAATTAAAAGGAACCTTAGTATTGGGAGTAAAGTTCATGGTAAATCCAGCTTCATGAATTTTTGAATCGACCCACTCCGTATGGCCTGTCTCACCCTTAAAGGAACCACCATAATTGCTGACTTGAGTTGGAGAAGTAGGCATAGGCGAGTTTAATGCAGAGGGATTACCGGTTCCCCTGAAATGCGGAGTGTACGCTTTGACTTCAGAAAAACCAAGTGTTTGACTGGTACCATCCAAGAACTGATTGATTCGCACATTTTGGCCCACCACAAAAGCCCCATCCCCACCCATACCGGATATGGACGTTGGGGAAGGGTCAAAAATCAACCAAGACCCCATATTTGCAGCGTAATTCAAAGGAAAATGTGATGCAGAAGTTGGAGTCGCTCCTTCTCTTAGCACGGCTTTTATTTCGCTTGGACATATATAGGTATTCACACGCTGCTTGGTGACATTTGGCTGGACACTGTAAGGCTGTGAGAAATCTATCAGTCTCTGTAGATTTTCTTGTTCAATATAGGGCAGCAAAAGAGATTGAACCGACCATCCAGAAGATTTCCTCAATGGTGCAGGGGGGTTCAAGATAGGGTAAGAACCAGCAGTGGGGAAAAACTCATACGTCGTATAATGATTATGCAGAGCCAGGCCAATCTGCTTTAAATTATTGGCGCAAGAAAGTCTGGCAGCCGCTTCACGAACTTTTTGAACTGCGGGAAGAAGCAAGCCAATTAAAATCGCAATGATGGCTATAACCACAAGGAGCTCGATCAGGGTGAAAGCTTTTTTAAGGAAGGTCTGACGCATGTGGAAACTCCTAAGCGCGCTTTTATTGATACTGAGTCTCAAAATCAATCTAAAACTAAATTAGTACTCTTTCAACCAAGCGTCAACCTTTTTTTATTTTTTTCTTTCTCCTGCTCTTTCCCTTTCTGAGTTTCTGTTTTTTTAACCACAATTTTTGCTAGAATTACCTACTTAAGATTTTCCCTCTTTCCCGTTACAAAGGTTCCTTATGTCTTCGGACCAGTACTTCTTTATCACCACCGCTATCGATTACCCCAATAGCAGGCCACATATTGGCACAGCCTTTGAAAAAATCGGCGCCGATGTTCAGGCACGATTCCAGCGCATGCAGGGAAAAAATGTTTTCTTTCTCATGGGTAATGATGAAAACACCATCAAGGTTGCCCGCAGGGCTGCAGAACTTGATCTTGATGTCCAAGCTTATTGCGACGAAATGGCGAACCAATTCAAAGAGGTTTGGCGTGCCTTGGATATTAGCTTTGATGATTTCATCCAAACCAGCGAACCCAGACATCACAAATGCTGCAAAGTCTTCACTCAAAAAGTTTTTGACAACGGGCATATCTATAAAGGTGGATACGAAGGCTGGTATTGCGAGGGATGCGAAGCATTCAAAACCGAAAAAGAACTGGACGAAAAGAAGATCTGCCCCAGCCACAAAACCCCTGCAGTCAAACGCATGGAACCATGCTATTTCTTTGCCCTATCCAATTTTCGTGATCAACTTCTTGCCTTCTATGAACAAAACCCTGATTTTATCCAGCCCGAAAGCAGGCGCAATGAAGTCATGGCCCTTGTTCAATCCGAGCTTAAAGATGTAAACATCACCCGATCTGGGCAAACATGGGGCATACCCGTCCCTTTCGATCCAGAGTTTACTATTTATGTCTGGTTTGATGCACTGCTCAATTACATCACTGCAGCAGGTTATGGCGAGGACGAAATAAAGTTCAACAAATATTGGCCCGCCGACTTGCACGTGATTGGCAAAGATATAACTCGGTTTCATTGCGCATTATGGCCCGCCATGTGCTTTGCTGCTGGAATAGCGCCACCCAAAAAAGTCTTTGGCCACGGTTTTGTTTATGTCAAAAATGAAGAAACCGGAGATGTCCAGAAAATCAGTAAATCCCTGGGCAATGTGGTTGAACCAATGGAAATCATCACCAAGTTCAGCGCAGAAGCTTTTCGCTATTATTTCCTGAGGGAATGCCCTTTCCCTGCCGATGGGGAATTCAGCCTGCAACGATTTGTAGACATATACAACTCAGATTTGGCAAACAATTTAGGCAATCTTTACAGCAGGGTTGTAGGATTGATTGGCAAGAATTACGAGGGCGAATTAAAAGACATCGGCCACTCGGATGAGCCATTGTTTGCAGAAGAAAATTTAAGATCAATTGTAGACCAAGTCCAGGGTTTGGTTGAAAGCTGCCATTACAGTCAGGCATTGCAAAAGATCTGGTCGTTGATTTTAGATCCTGCGAACCAATATGCAGAAAAAACAGCCCCTTGGACCCTTGTAAAAACAGACAAGGAAAAAACCAAAGTCGTGCTGGTGCAATTAATCGAAGCGGTAAGAATCGCTGCGGTTCTACTAAAGCCCTTTTTACCCAAGCTTGCTGAAAAATTGTACACCAGCTTTAATTTTTCAGCACCTTGGGCGTCTATCAATTACCTTGAGGCTTTAAAGCCCATAACCAACCATACAAGCATTAAAATTCTTGCAGAACTGGAGAATGGCAAGGTAAAACCTTTACTTCCGAGAATTCAAAAAGCTGTTTAATACCCTTAGTTTTCTTGAAAGTGGGCCCTTTTGAAACAAACAGCAAAAGATTTTTCAAAATATAGCGAACCTTTTGCACAGTTACAGCGTAGAAAGCACAGGTAGTGTGAGTCAGTCATCAAATATTCCAGAAAGGTCTGACGAAGAGTTGTTTAGACTTTTTCGTGCGGGAAATGCTTCCGCTTTTGATGCCTTGGTTCATCGTTACGAAGGAGAATTATTTGGTTATTTGAACAGATACCTGCGCAATCGAGAACTTGCAGAAGATACTTTTCAAATTACCTTTATGACCGTTTATCAAAAAGCGGATAGCTTTGAAGAGGGCAAAAAGTTCAAGCCTTGGTTATATGCAATAGCAACGAATCTGGCTATTGATGCATCAAGAAAAAGAAAACGAAGGCTGGCTGTCAGCTTGGAAAGTGAATGGAATGCTGGCGAAAGTAACGCCAAGGCTGGCAGTTTACGCGATGGCTTGGAAGGCCACGATGAGAAGCCCGAAAACATGATGCTCGTTGATGAAAAGAAAGTTCAGGTACGCAAGGCAATAGACATGCTTCCTGAAAATTTGCGCCAGGTGTTATTGTTGGCATACTTTCACGAGTTTAAATATCAGGAAATCAGCGAGGTTCTTGGAATCCCATTAGGAACGGTAAAATCTAGATTGCATGCAGCCATGGAAAAATTCCAGCAATCTTGGGAACGAATGCAGGAAGTGGTTTCATAATGAACGAAAATAGTGAAAATATGGACCAGATTTTGCGTTATGCAATGAATATTCATGAGACGGCCGAAGTGGCGGAAATAAAGCACCGTCTTCTTTCAGAACCTGAGGCTCAAGCGCATTTGGAAGTGATGCGTAAGAGTATCAATCTGCTACATGAAGACCGGGCTTCAGATCCGCCATCTTTTAATCTTGCGAAGAAAACCATCCTGCGTGTCAAGGGTGCCAAAACCCAAACCATTCAATTTAAACAAAAAAAACACGCCATTGGACAAATAGGAAATTACAGGAACTCCATCCGCAGGTTTGATCTGTTGGTAGCCGCTGGGCTTTTGATCATCATCAGCGGGGTTCTTGCACCTTGGTTGCATCAGGCTCGAACCCAGGCTGAAAAACTGGCCTGCGCCAACAACATGCGTGAGTTCCATAAATCTTTCCAACACTATGCTTCTTTGCAGCCTGATGGGAAGTTCCCATTTGTCGAACCCACCGGCCCACGTAGTTTCGCAGGTGTTTATGTTCCAACTCTCAGGCAACATGGCTTACTGGGTGATTACCATTCTGTTTCCTGCCCGGTTAACCAACGTAAACTGCCCACGGAAACCAACCTGGAACAACTTGCCTCCATGTATCAAAATAAATCCAATTCCGGTTATCAACGCCTTACCAAAGATGCGGGCGGTGATTACGCTTATTCGCTAGGCTACAACAACCAAGGTTCGCTCACTGGGCTTACCAATAAATCCCCTGGTGACTCACCAATCTTGGCTGATAAAATCAACCCTTCCACCTCCAATATGGCATTTAATCATGGTGGTTCAGGAAACAATGTATTGTTTGTAGGCGGCCATGTTCGCTGGTTACCTGCACGAAAGCAAAACGGCATTGGTGATGATATTTTCATGAACGAAGACCACAAAATACTTGCAGGAAAACATCTTCAAGACCATGTGCTTGCACCAAGCCATGCCCGACCCTATGGCGACTCCGGCTCACCAGATTAATTCCAAGAATTCCCCACAAAACTCTTTGCTTTAAAAAACAAATCTTTTATTATTAAGTTCTTCGATTAATCAGTTGATTGAAGGCCGGACTTAAAAAGCATGATGGTCATGCTTTATTTTTTAGCCCCCCAGATTCTTTCTGTTCCTAGAAATTGTAACACCATGAAAAAAATCATCTCCACGATTGTTCTTTGCTTTTTCATTTCTGCAATTGATCCGGCCCAGATATTGGCAGCAGATACCTCTAAAAAGCCCATCGTGCCTGGATACGAGCGCTTTTCACAAGGCAAGGAAATCGATCAGGCCCAGTTGGGTTTACTGCTGCTGGGAGAATTAAATTGCACCAGTTGCCATTCCCCAGGCACCATTTCAAAAGGGCTAATCCAAGGAAAGCAGGCACCCTTGCTGGATAAGGTTGGCGGAAGAATCAAGCCAGAATATTTTGAAAGTTTTCTTTCAAAAACGCATGAAGTAAAACCGGGAAATACCGAGCAAGAAAAACAAGCCACAGCAAAAGCATTGGCCCACTATCTCGCCCAACAAGCCGGGCCAACCGAAAAGTTGATTTTCGATCCCAAGCAAGTTGCATTGGGAAAAACCCTTTTTGCGCAGTCGGGTTGTGTTGCCTGCCATGCTGGAAGAGATCAAGCTGCCAAGGAAGTTCTTAATGTAAATAACTCAGTTCCCCTTGGGGCGCTTGAAAACAAATACACCGTAGGCTCGCTTACCAACTTTTTGGAAAACCCGCATCAAGTTCGCCCTTCTGGGAGAATGCCTGCGGTGCTCAAGGATAAAAAAGAAGCCCAGGCAGTTGCCTGTTATTTGCTTCAGGGAGCAAAATCTTCCCCAAAATCTGCCGGGGTATTAAAGTTCGAGTATTTTGAAGGTTCCTGGACAAAGCTTCCCGATTTTGCAAAGCTGAAAGCAAATGCAAAAGGTGTAGCCTCTGATTTCGATGTCGAAGTTGCCCAAAAATCGAACAACAATGCCCTCCGTTTTGAAGGCTGGTTCAAATTGCAAAGTGCAGGCAAATACACAATTCATCTGGGCAGTGATGATGGTTCAAAAATCTGGATCGATGGAAAACTCATCATTGATAACGATGGTATTCACCCGCATACCGTAATCAGCAAAACCGTTGAACTTTACAAGGGCGAACACAAAGTAGAAGTGGGAATTTTTGATGGAGGCGGAGATTACTCTTTAACGGTTGAAATTGAAAGCAATAACCTGCCAAGGCAACCATTATCAGGGATTTGCTCCATCGATGAAAAAACCGCTGAAGGAACGACCACGGTTGCAAAGGTTGCCGCTGCCCCTGGGCAACCCGAACCCTTTAAATTGGATTCAGCACTGGCAGCCAAGGGCAAGGCGCTGTTCGCTTCTGTTGGTTGTGCGAATTGCCATGGCCTGAATGAAAACAACAAGCGAATTGCCCCGGTAGTCAAAGGGCCGGAATTATTAAAGTTGCGCCCCGAGACCGGTTGCCTTTCAGAAAACCCCCAAGGCAAGTCCCCCAACTTCGCACTTGATGGGAAACAAAAAGCTGCAATCGCGCTGGCCCTGAAAAATTTAGCCAGCATGCCTGCATCACCTGATAGCAAGGCTTTGATCAATCAAACCTTTCTTTCCTTGAATTGCTATGCTTGTCATCAGCGTGACAAAATAGGAGGCCCTGAAGATTCTCGTAATGCTTCGTTTGTAACCACCCAGCCCGAGATGGGGGATGAAGGCCGACTTCCTCCGGCTCTTACAGGTGTAGGAGCCAAGCTTAACCCGGATTGGCTTAAACAAGTCCTTGAACAAGGAACCAAGGTCCGGCCTTACATGCTGACAAGAATGCCCAAGTATGGCAGTGGCAATGTTAATCATCTGATTAAACCCCTGGATGAAGTTGATACCATCGCACCTGTAGAAGCGATTCAGTTTGCAGATACACCAGCAAAGGTTAAATCTTCAGGCAGACTTTTGGTCGGATCCAAGGCATTGGCATGCATCAAATGCCATACCTTCAACAATCAAAAGGCTGAAGGTATTCAGGCCCTTGATTTAACCAGTATGCCTCAGCGCTTAAAGAGAGATTGGTTTCAACGCTATATGCTGGACCCCCAACCATTCAGGCCGGGTACCAGAATGCCCGCCCCATGGCCCATGGGTAAAACATTCTTTGACGATATCCTTGAAGGTAACACTAAAAAACAAATTGAAGGCATTTATGTTTATCTTAGCCAAGGTGGAAAAGCCTCTCCTCCTGAAGGCCTTTCACGCGAATCCATCGTGCTGGTTCCAGACAAGGAACCTATCATTTATCGTAACTTTATCGAAGGGGCGGGTGCTCGAGCCATTGGTGTGGGTTATCCCGAAAAAGTGAATTTGGCTTTTGATGCGAACTCTTTGCGAGTCGCAATGATCTGGCAGGGGGCATTCATAGATGCAGCCCGGCATTGGCGCGATCGCGGAGTTGGTTATCAGCCGCCTTTGGGCGACAATGTGATTTCCCTGCCTGCTGGCCCGACTTTTGCGACTCTGGCCAACGAAAAAGAAAACTGGCCCACAATAACCGCCAAAGAGCAAGCTGGCACTTTTATCAGTTATACTGTCGATACCTTGGGAAGGCCTTCCTTCCAATACAAGTATGCAGATGTCTTGATCTCTGATTTTCCCACCCCAACCAAAAACAAAGAAGGTGGATTCTCAAGGGCGTTTACACTTGAAAGTAAAACTCCGCCCTCGCTGCTTTACTTAAGGGCTGCTGCAGCAAGCAAAATCGAAGAACAAAAGGATGGCTGGTTCTTGATCGATGGGGAATACAAGCTCCGTCTGGTGGGAACAAAGAAGCCTATAGTTCGGGAATCCAATGGCAAAAAGGAAATCCTTGTGCCTGTGGTTTTCGAAAACGGCACATGCAAACTTGTTCAGGAATATTCCTGGTAACTTACCTTAACACTTAAAAGCTTCAGGGACACATAATATGAAAAACACATTGCTTCTTTCAGGCCTTTTTACGGGCCTCCTTCTTGCATCTTTTTCAAAAGCTGCAGATCCTATCCCCACTGAAGATGACTACTACAAAATAGTCAAATTCGAAATCCCAAAAGATGTCGTGCTTGAAGCAGGTGCAATCGAACTTACCTCAGACAATAAGCTTTTTGTCAGTTCCCGCAGGGGGGAAATTTGGTCCATCGAAAACCCCTTTGCCAAGGATCTCGCCAAGGATGCAAAATGGACCCGCTATGCACACGGCCTTCACGAAGTTCTTGGGCTGGCTTCCAAGGATGGTTGGATCTATGCCACCCAGCGGGGCGAACTCACCAAGCTTAAAGATTCAAATGGTGATGGCAAAGCGGATATCTTCCAAACCGTTAGCGATGCCTGGGAAATCAATGGTGATTACCACGAATACGCCTTCGGCTCCAAGTTCGACAAGGATGGCAACATCTGGATAGTTCTTTGTTTGACAGGTTCTTTCAGCAGCAATAGCAAATATCGAGGTTGGTGTGTTCGTGTGAATGCTGATGGAACTTTCACCCCAACCTGCAGTGGCATACGTTCTCCTGGAGGCATTGGATTCAATGCGGCGGGCGATTGCTTTTATACTGATAACCAAGGGCCATGGAACGGTACAAGCAGTCTCAAGCATTTATTACCCGGATCCTTTCAAGGGCACCCCGATGGCAATAAATGGTTTGATCTTAAAGAAGCAAAGCTCGCTGGCCCAAAACCTGAAACGCCCAAGAGTGGCTCCCGCATGATGATTGAAGCTGAGCGCATTCCACAACTTATGCCCCCTGCTATTTATTTCCCCTATAAGAAAATGGGACAATCCGCCTCAGGTATCGACTTCGATAAATCCGAGGGCAAGTTTGGACCTTTCCAAAACCAGCTATTTGTCTCTGACCAGACCAACAGTACAGTCATGCGGGTTCATCTCGAGAAAGTTCATGGCAGATACCAGGGCGCATGCTTCCCATTCAGAAAAGGTTTTGGTTCTGGCAATGTTCCCGTGATGGCATCAAAAAACGGACACCTCTTCGTTGGCGGCACGAATCGCGGCTGGGGTTCGCATGGGAACAAACCTTTCGCCCTCGAGCGCTTGGATTGGACCGGGAAAGTACCTTTCGAAATTCACGAAATGCGTGCTAAAAATGATGGATTTGAACTCACCTTCACCCACCCTGTCGATCCTAAAACCGCTGCAGATGTCGCTTCTTACAAAATGAGCACCTACTGCTACATTTACCAATCTGCCTATGGAAGCCCCGAGGTTGATTTCACCTACCCTAAAATCACTTCCGCTGTGGTCGCCCCAGATAACAAAAGCGTTCGAATCGTCATCGACAAGCCTGTTGCTGGCCACATCCATGACCTCACAGTAGCAGGGGTTCGATCAAAAGACGGGCTACCTTTGCTTCACCCCGAAGCCTATTATACTCTGAACTATATTCCTGAAAAATCAAAGTAACTACTTGTTGATTATCAAATACTCAAAAGCCAAGGGATCTACTTGACCAATAAAGTAGATCCTTTTTTATGCACAACGGTAAGCATTAATTCCTTTTGCATTCTTGACAAGGCAACCGTTGGGCCTTAGGGTTACATGATATTTAATTGTTCAAACTAAAGGTATGCTTGGAGAAAGAGCCCATGTCCACTGATATTACATCCCCCAGCACTTTGCCCTCTAAACCCAGAGATATCACCGTTTACAGTCATTCCATGCTGTTCTACTGGTGGCCAGTCTGGTTTGTGGGCTACATCCTCGCAGCACTCACCCTTTGGGATCAGCACCTATTAATGGTTGTTCCTATCCATGCAGAGGCAAAATCTGTTAAATTCATTGATGGAAAAGAGGGGAATGTGATTATGGTCCCCGAGGGAGAAAGTCTTTTGAAAGACTCAAAAGGATCCTTGATTCAACCCACTCTTTATGTGGCGCAAAGCAAAAATTATGGAGTGGTCTTCTGTCTAACGCTTCTACTTACTATTTTCATCACCAGTGTATCCCTGCGTGGAATGTGGTCTATTCTGGTCATTGTTGTGATTATCATGGGCGTCACGATCTTAATGCTGGCTGGTTACTGGGAAAAAATCACCGCGGCATTCTCGATGTTGGATATCCGAATCAACCTGGGGGGATATCTATTCACCTCAACCGGCTTGCTTATCATCTGGCTGATTGCATTTATGTTTTTCGACAGGCAGATTTATGTCACCTTTAGCCCGGGACAATTGCGGGTGCGAACTGAAATAGGCGATGGCGAAAAAGTTTATGATGCCACCGGCCTAACTTTTGAAAAACAACGCAGCGACATTTTTAGGCACGGCATATTGGGCCTTTGGTTCTTAAACATCGGAACAGGCGATCTCATCATCAAAACTTCTGGAGCCCAAAACCACACCTTTGATCTTCCAAATGTAATTGCAGTTGAATCAAAAATCAAAGCCATCGAGCAATTGATGCAATCCAAAGATGTCAACCTGACATAACTTCCGAGAACTAAAGTATAAGCCAAAAGAAAAAGCCCGGCATGAAACCGGGCTTTTTCTTTTTTCCATTACCAAGAACTTGATCACTCTTCGATCATTTCTTTGCAAGGCTGAACAAAGTAAGGACCGCCTGTCTTTTTATCCGCTGTCAACTTCTCTGCGTGTTCGTTGGCATCTTTCCTCTTGGGGTAATCAAATACTGCAACCCTCTGATTGGAATTACTGAACACTCCCCAGACAAGTTTCATACGCACAGATTTGGATGTCCGACTCTTACGGGGTTTCTTCTCTTTTGCGTCCTTCTTGGACTTCTTTAAAGCTTTCTTTTTCTTCTTCTTGGGGCGATCCTCGTCATCGCCATCCTCATCGTCTTCTGATTCAGGAAAGTCATCATCCGCAGACTCATCATCGCCTTCATCATCGGCATCATCGCCATCCCCATCGTCATCATCATCGTAATCGTCGTCTTCATCCTCATCATCGTCCTCGTCTTCGAGGAGTTCTTCTTCTTCTTTAGCTTTAGCTTTTTTCCGATTTTCAGCGGCATCATTAGCAGCGCGTAAATCTTTTCGATTGGGAAGGCGGCGAGCCATGAATAATACCCCCATACCAAGAAAACATAATGAACGTTGCAGAACAATTTTGCAACAGGTTAAGATGTCAAACTAGCAATTTTGAGCAATTCATTCAAGTTAGAGTCAGGGAATATTCACGATTTTTAGAGATATGGGGCGAATTAATGCTGAAACCGATAAGAATATTTCAAATGAACCCTTAATTTAGCCCTGGTTGCACAACAAGTGAACAAACAGAAACCTATTTTTTGTCGTCCTTACGGCCACCATCTTCTCCTAAAACCTTTTCTAAAGTCCTTATGGCATCTGCAACACCTTCCATGCGAGGATGAATTTTAAGCGTATTTCTAAAAGCTTTAAGGGCAGATCGATGCTTTTTCATTTTCATGTAACTTTGCGCCATCCCCACTTGGGCACCAAAATGCCAGGGATTTAAATCCAATACCTTTTGACAATCAGCAATGGAATCCTCGTACTGTTTCATGCGAAAATAAATAATTGCCCTTTGATTGAGTGCTTCTGCAAACTCCGGGGCCTTTTCGATCAATTTAGTCATGCTTTCCAAGGCTTTTTCCCGATCCCTTACCCTGGTGGCTCTTTGCAGTTCCGTATTATTTTCTTCACTATCTGCTCTGAACCAAAGATTCCAAAGGCTGGCGGTCGCCATGTCTGCCACATCGTTGTCGCCATCATGCAATAACCTAGCCATGATTGGATTAGCTTCCATGGTACCTAAAAGACCAAGGGCAAAAAGTGAGGCTTTTCGTGCTTCTGGAAACTTGTTATCTAAAAGCCTGATAAGGGTACCTTCGGTGTATTTTGCAAGCACGCGTTTTTTGAAACGCTTTGTTGCTTTGAAATGACGCGCCCGCCATTCAGAAAAATCCTCCCCCTCGCGGGGGCTAGGCAGATCGGTAAAGTATTGGACAAGAAGGGCCGAAGGCATCGGACACCTCGATTTTTTATTGTTGAAACAACGCCACCTTTGGCACAAACACAACCGCATTCAAATCTCGCAAAACCTTTGATTAAAAATCAAAGAGATTCACTTCATTTAGTCTATGATTACTTCCACTATTCAGCAAAGAGATTCAATCCCAAATAGTAAAAAACAAAAATTGATTTAAAATTCATCTTGCCAAGGCAGATGATTTTTATCTAATTCCCCACCCCTCTTGAATCCAAATTGAATATCTCAGGGCATGGGGTTTCGGATTATTTCTTTTCCCGATTTTTCAAATTTCCCGATTTCATGTCCGTTAGAATGACATCTACAGCTTTTTGTAATTGTGCATCTATACCTTTTTTTAAATCTTCAGGCATTGGCTCAACAAAATAATCAGGAGCGACACCAACCGTATCCATATCCACGCCGGCATTGGTATAAACTCCAATCCTCGGGATTCTAAACGTTGATCCATCAATCAGCTTTGCACTGCCGGTACCGATTACCATGCCTCCGGTAGGTTGGCCAACCAACCTGCCCAGGCCAAGTGTTTTAAAGGCATTCGGGAAAATTTCGGCATCACTATAAGATCTGTTGTTGATAAGAAGGACTACGGGCTTAGTCCACTTGCGATCATAGCTTCGTAAAACTGCGCCCTTATCGCCCTCGCGGTGTAAAAATTTTGTATGTTCCTGCGCACCCAGGTAATTCAAAACCTGGTCATGGGTGAACCCGCCACCATTAAAACGAACATCCAACACCAATGCCTCCTTGTCAAAATTATCTGAATAAAGAGCCCGAACAAATCTATCAAGGCCGGCATCATCCATGCTTGGAATGTGAATATACCCGACTCTGCCATTACTCATTTCCGCTACTTTTTTCGCATTCAAATTAACCCAGCGATCATAAAGCAACGGAACCATTCGATCCCGAAGAATGGGGGTGATTTCAACTGATCGTCGATTTTTGGCCTTGGGATCGGAAGGTGTTTCAGGGCCAACGGATAAAACTACAGCTTCATCAATTTTTCCATTCAATAACTGGCTGACTTCAACCATGGGGTTAAGCTCCACCCCGTTGATTGCGAAAATAATTTCACCTGGTTTCAGATCTAATCCTCGCTTATCAGCGGGCCCGCGCTTAATTACCTCTCCAATTTTGAGCCCCCTGCCCCTGAAAGATTCATCGAACAAAATTCCCAAATCGGCTGTTTGTTCATCAGGAAAACCAGAAGTCATTTGCAAGCCAAGGTGGGAGGCATTCAATTCCCCCAGCATTAAAAATACAAGCGCCTGGAAATCCTCTTTCATAGGCACATGGCTTACCATGGGCCTGTATCTCTGGCGCACCATGCCCCAATCTGCCCCATGAAACTTTGCATCATAAAAATTATCTGCAAGCAACCGCCAGCATTGATCAAATATTTCAAGGTTTTCCTCCTCTGCCTTGATCATCATCTTGATGCGAAAAGAAACAGAACCCAAATCCGCACCCGGTAATGTAGAAGAAGCTCTTGCAGTGCGAAGACTACCGTTACCATCCCTGAAATAAATAAGATCGGTGGTCCTCTTGGACCAATAAATCCCCTGCGGTTTTACCAAACCTGTAGAAAGTTTGGTGACTTGGCCACCAGCAACGGAAGCAACCCAAAGCTCATCACCCGACCGGAAGGCAATTTTGGAACCACTAGGGGAAATGGCGGCGTCTGTGGTGTTCATTGTTCCAACAGCATTAACCCTGGAATGAATTTCGTCAAAGTCGATTGCGCCCGAGTCCAACATGGTTTTTGAATTGGCAACAGGTTTTTGCATCTCCATGACAAACAAGCCGGGGGTATTTCTGCGCTCGCTGACAAAGGCGATTCTTTTGCCATCGGTACTCCACGTAGGGGAATAATTGGCGGTGGCATATCGAGTGATATTTTTTGGGGGATTCTCTTTCGTGGGGCCGGCTGCGGGAATGATAAACAACTCGCTCGCAAATGATCCATCCCTTCGGGAATACACAATCCACTTCCCATCAGGAGACCAGGAATACTCCGTGATCATTGAAATTGATACGACTTCTTTTTGTTCAGCACCATCAAGGTTCATGCTCCACAATTTTCCCGCCCTCAGGAAGTAGATTTTTTTTCCATCAGGTGAAAATGTCAAACTCGATTCAGGCTTCTCATCGTTGGTGATTTGCTTGGCTTTGAACTGGTGTGCTTCAATAAACTTTGGATGCTCTGCATCAGCGGATTCCAGGAGAAAAACCTCGACTCTTCCTGTGCGATCAGAAAGATCATCTGCTGGTGTATCTGTCAATCTAACGGGCTTTCCCGATCCAGAAATTCCCATGCGGTAAAGGTCGCCATGAACTCCAAAAATAACCAAAGATTCCTCCTTATTGAAGGCAAATTCAGAGGCGTTTTGGGTGAAAGTCACAAGGCGGTCAGTGTTGGTCTTATCATCTGCGAGGGCCTTGATTTTTATTTTTCGTGAATTGTTTGGGTCGGCAGTGTCAACAATGCAGATATCCGGGCCGCATTCATAAACGATGGAAGCGCCATTGGCACTGATGCGCGCCTTACGAACTCCTTCAGAAGTGTGGTTGGTAATTTTAACAGGTTTGGCGCCCGCCTTGTTTTCCACACGAACAATATTGGAAGGGTTTCCAAAAGCCTCACTTACATAATAAATTGCATTCCCATTCTGGCCCCACATCGGGGAAGAATCCTGGCCATTAAAATCAGTGATTTTTTTGTTGTTTGTCCCATCAAGATTGGCAATCCACAAATCATCATTAGAGGAACCTCTATATCCTTTTCTGTACCATGCACCCGGCCCGCGGGTATAGGCAATCAAATTCCCGGCTGGATTAATTGTGCCATCCTTGGCTTCATCAAAGGTGATGCGGATTGGTTGTCCCCCTTCGATGGAAACCAAATAAAGATTGGAAAACCCCGGATAACCCAACCCCCTGTTGGATGAAAATAACACCGATTTGGAATCAGGACTCCATCCACACACAATGTCATTTGCAGAATCAAATGTAAGCCTCTTGGATTTTCCGCCTTGGGCGGGAATGATGAAGCAATCATAACTACCATGCCTGTTCGAACTAAAAGCAATGAATTTTCCATCAGGGCTGAAAGCAGGTTGAAAATCATGCGCGGTATGAATGGTGAGTGGTCTTGCATTACCACCCGTGGCGTCAACAGTCCAGATATCCCCCAGATAACTGAAAACCACTGTTTTGGCATCAGGTGAAATATCAGGCGTCCGTGGAAAAAGAATGGACTCCTGTCCAAATGCGAAACCAGGGATTAAAAACAAGCAAAAAGAAATAAAACGAAGCATGGGAAACCTCAGAGGCAGGGATGCTTTTAAGAAAAAAATCAAGGTTTCTTCAAATTAAAGGAATATTGCCCCGATATCAATTTAAACCTTGGATAAAGCAAGGGAAAGAGCATCGATTATAACGATAGCAAGGATCGAAACCAATTAAAGGTATAGAATCCAACTTAGGAAATTGGGGGGGCAGAACTTTTTGAATTTTCTTTAGGTGAACGGAAAGCCAGCAGCATTAGCAGGATTGCCCCGCCCACCAACCAGCAATCAGCGAGATTGAAAACTGGCCAATCGAAAAGATAATTCCAATGGAGAAAATCTCTGACGCCATTGAATACCAGCCTGTCATAAAAATTGCCCAAGGTACCGCCTAAAATAAATCCCAAAGCTATGGAAAGCGCCAAGTCAATTGTTGATCCTTTTTGGGAGCTCCAAAAAATGATTGCCATTGCAGCAGCACAACTAATGACCGCAAAAAGGCCGTTGGCAAGGCTTTGATGATTGCCAAGAAATCCAAAAAGAGCGCCTTGGTTCACATAGGGAATGGGATTCCCGCGTGAATCTTTTTTCATTTGTCGGGTTTCCATGTCGTATTGAAACTGGGCCACAAGTTGGAAACCACCATTTTGCTGCGATTGAAATAAACTATGAACGTGGTTGGATGCGGGATCACTCAGCATATCAAAAATGAAATACTTGGAGGATTGGTCTGCAGCAAGGCTGAAAACAGCAAGAATCCAGAAAAGAATACGATTTAAGGTTTCCGACATTTATCTATGATCCTAAACATCATTAATGTTTCTCAACCACAACCAATTGTGATACTGTAATACCTGATATGATGAATTCCCCCAAGTGCAATTCGCCTTGGGAATTAGTACAATATAGCAGTTCGTTTGCAAAAACCATCTGTATTTTTTGATCTTGCGGATGGTTGTGTATTTAGAAAGGTGATTATGGTTTCCCTGGATGAAAACTTGCTCGTAAAAAAAATACAGGAAGGAGACCAACTTGCATGGAGCGAACTGGTATTAAGGTATGAAGGCAGGCTCACCAATTATGCACAAGGCAAAATCAAGGATCATGCATCGTGTCAGGATTTGGTGCAGGAAGCGTTTTTGGGGTTCCTTTCAAAAATTAATAATTTTGATGCATCAAGAAGCATACAAAGCTATCTATTTGGCATTCTTTCCAACAAAATCACAGACTTGCTAAGAAGCCAGGGCAAATCGCGAACCGTAGAGACCCCCGTGGATAGCTCAGGAAATCATAAAGTCAGCCCTTTTATAGACCCCGCAATGGGCGCATCCACCTGGTACAGGGGTGATGAAAAGAAAAAACTTGAAAATCTGGCACTCACCAAATGCCTTATCCTCTTGATCAACGAACTCATCCAAAAAAAAGAATACATCAAGCTAAAAGCAATTGAATTACTTTTTGTAAATGCCTTAAGCAACAAGGATGCTGCAATTATCCTTGGTATCAGCAACCGAACTGTTGCTTCTTATCGATTTTTTGCAATTAATTTCATCATTGACAACTTGAAGGAATTAAATCTCTCTCCAGATGTATTTCCCGAATTTTTTGAACAGGATTCTGAATCATGACCATTTCAAAGCCCGTTCTTGATGCATTCATTGATGACCACCTTAGCGAACAGGAAACCATCCGTGTGGAAAAAGCTGTCAGGGAATCCCCGGAATTACAAGCTCAACTTTCAAGTATCATTGCAAGTCGGGACATGGGCGATCATTCCATAGGGGCAATCTGGAGACGGGAACACCTTAGCTGCCCAACCAGGGAGGAATTGCTCAGCTATAAAGATGAAGCCCTCGACCCCATGAGACTAGATTACATCAAATTTCACCTTGAAACCGTTGGTTGCAAAGCCTGCAAGGCGAACTTATCCGACTTAATTCCCAGTAGTAATTCAAACACAGATCCCGCCATCATGAAAAAGCACCTGCAATTTCTGGAAAACAGCAAAGTTCTTCTTCCTAAAAGGCCATGAACATCCCTGGCACATTTTCCGCGACACACATTCTTTTAAGACCCTGATCTTTCATTATTAAATTCTTTTAGCTTGTGATAGATTCTACTTTGATCAATTGAATGCTAGAATGGTGTTCAAGTTGAAATCAGATGAAACGGAACATTCCCAGGATTTTATAACAGGGGACACCAATGCTGTTACGAACCTTTTTAACCTGCCTTGCCTTGATATATTCTACAAACGCCTTCGCACAAACCACCAAAACAGATTCTCTTTACGAAGAACGCAAAGTCCACGACCCAAATGGTATAGGAAAGTTTTTCAAAGGCCGCGAAATCGCCCATGTAATGGGTTATCAAGCTGCGGGTTGGCTTGAACGACCCGAACGCGAAAAAGAAGAAAACACAACCAAACTCATCGAATCCCTCAAACTAAAACCACACATGGTTGTTGCAGATGTGGGAGCAGGCAGCGGTTATCTCTCTTTTCGCATGGCTCCACTTCTTCCCAAAGGAAAAGTTCTTGCAGTCGACATACAGAAAGAAATGATCAAAATCATCAATGCCAAATCCAAACAGAAAACCCTCCAGAATGTCGAAACCATTCTCAGCACAGAAAAAGATCCCAAACTTCCTGAAAACAGCGTCGACATGATTATCATGGTTGATGTCTACCATGAATTCGCTTTCCCTTTTGAAATGACCCAAGCCATGTGCAAAGCTTTACGCAAAGGGGGCACCATGGTTTTTGTTGAGTTCCGCGGTGAGGACCCCGAAGTTCCAATCAAACTGGTTCATAAGATGACTGAAAAACAAGTCATCCTTGAAATGAGAGACCAAAATCTCAAGCACAAGGAAACCATTGGAGTTTTACCCTGGCAACATATCATTATCTTTGAGAAAACTGATTCTCCATCCAGCAACACCAAATAATTCAGGACACCCGATATGACTTCCTCCGAAACTGCGATTGATTGCGGATCTTGGACTAAAAAACATCTTCTTGGCATTGAGGAACTTTCTGTCGCTGAATTGGAAACAATCTTTAAAGCTTCAGAATTCTTTGTCGAAGCAAGCCGTAACCCCGAAAAGAAACACACCTTTCTCAAAGGCAAGGTTGTAGCCAATCTGTTCTTCGAATCTTCCACCCGAACACGCGTCAGTTTCGGCTTGGCTGCACGAAGGCTAGGCGCTGAAACCATCGATTTCTCCCCCGCTGGGTCCAGCGTCAGCAAAGGCGAAAGCTTTATTGATACCGCCAAGAATATTTTAGCTTTAGGTGTCAATGGCTTTATAATCAGGCATTCGGTTCCAGGTACACCACATCTTCTCGCCCAACAATTAGGTGTATCCATTATCAATGCAGGCGATGGTGCACACGAGCATCCCACACAGGGCCTACTCGATGCCTTCACCATCCTTCAGGAAAAGAAAAAGATCAAAGGGCTAACTGTCGGTTTAGTTGGAGACATCGCTCATAGCAGGGTTGCACGTAGTAATATTCACACCCTGACAAAACTGGGCGCCAAAGTGATTGTGTGTGGCCCACCAACCCTGATACCCAAGGAAATAGAGCAACTAGGCGTTCGCTCGAGTTACGACCTAGATAAGATTCTTCCAGAATGCGATGTTGTCAATGTTCTACGAATTCAATTCGAGAGGCAACGCAGCGGGCTTTTCCCATCCATCCAAGAGTACTTCAGGCTCTTTGGCATGACGATGGATCGAGTAAAAAAATGCAGGCCTGACATGCTATTGCTCGCCCCTGGCCCCATCAATCGTGGCATCGAACTCACCCCAGAGGTTGCGGATATGCCCAATAGCGCAATCTTGAAACAAGTCACCAACGGTCTCGCAGTCCGCATGGCGGTACTTTATCTCGCTCTTTCTGCAAAGGTTTGATATGCCAGGAATTTCTCTTGCTCAGGCCGAAGTTCCTTTCATTCTTGCAATCGATGTGGGCACTTCTTCTGTTCGGGCATTGCTTTATGATGCTTCCTGCAGAATCATCGAGCCGGAAACTTATTTTGGAAGGGCCCAGGTTGCACTGCAGACCGATGCCACGGGCATGGCTGTGTTTGAGCCACTCGCAGTCCCCAAGGCAGTTGTTGATGTTGTCGATTCACTTTTGGAAAAACTCCAGGGTAAAGTTGATACCATCCATGCAGTAGCAATCGACACCTTTGTCTCCAGCATGATCGGGTTGGACAAAAACTTTTCACCGCTCACCCCTCTCTACACCTATGCAGACACCAGGTGCGCAAAAGATGCACAATATCTTCGCGAGAATTATAACTTGCCAGATATCCACGATCGCAATGGCTGCATGATTCACAGTAGTTATCTGCCTGCAAGATTGCGCTGGGAAAAACGCACCAATCCTGATCTTTTCAACTCTGTTTCTCATTGGTGGAGCCTTGGGTCATTTCTTAGCCAGCAGTTTCTGGGGTGCTCGGATGTCAGCGTTTCCACAGCATCATGGACCGGGCTGCTCGATCGAAAAAAACTAAAATGGGATCCTGTGTGGATGCAGGAATTAGGCATAAAACAAGAGCAACTTCCTGGTATTTCAGATTTCGGCCCCGGGCTTCCAAATCTAAAATCCGAATGGAAGAAACGCTGGCCCTCTCTCGCCAACGCCCTCTGGTTTCTTGCAATAGGCGATGGTGCTGCTGCAAATGTTGGCAGTGGCTGTACCAACGATCGCCATATTGCCCTCACCATCGGAACCACCGCAGCAATGCGTATTGTTCCTTCAAGGATTCCTGAAAAAATCCCCCTCGGGCTCTGGAATTATAGGGTGGATGCGAAACGCCCTTTAGTGGGTGGCGCACTTACAGAAGGGGGAAATGTTCACGAATGGCTACTCAAAATCCTGAAACTGCCCGATCCTTCCGAATGTGAAAAGCTTCTATTGCAAATGAAACCCGCAGCCCATGGGTTATCCATGCTCCCGTTCTTTGCAGGCGAAAGGGCTCCAGGATGGCGCGATGATGCTTCAGCAACTCTTCATGGCATCAGGCTGAACGCCAAGCCTATTGACATCTTTCAAGCGGGCCTTGAAGCAGTAGCTCTTCGACTTGGGCAGATCTATCGAAGGCTTTCTCCTTTAGCTCATCCTGATCATCGAATCCTTGCCAGCGGAGGTTTCCTCAACTCGCCTGCCTGGGCTCAGATCATTGCCAATGTTTTGGGCAAGCCCATCACAGCATGCCTCGAACCCGAAGCCACCAGTAGAGGTATCGCTTGGCTAGCATTGGAATCCATGGGAAAGCTTAACATGGAAAAATCACTCACTCCAGAACTGGGGGTTACCTACCAACCCAATCCTGAAGCCTATCAGTTTTATCAAGAGGCTCTTTTAGCCCAGGAAGATCTGTATAAAAAGTTATTAGGGTAAGTCATCTTACCGACTTCCCTCTTTGCCCTATACTTTCTATTTACCCAATTTGTTGATTAAAGGGTTATTATCATGGGTTTCTTTTCTGGAAGAGTTTCTTTTGCACGATTTAAAGTCAAAGGAAAAGCGCCCAACGGCTTCGGCCCTGAACATCTTGAAAGGCTTCAAGAACGAGCCATTGGCAAAGAACGCACAGCTTCCCGCGATGGCATAGAAACCGGGTGGAGTGCGGGAGGTCACCTTCTCGATGTTCGGTTTGATCTCGCCAAGAATATTGTCGAAGACACCCTGCATTTCGCCCTGCGAATTGATGCCAATAAGCCGCCTTCAGATCTTTTGAAATCCTACACACAGATGGAACTCGATGCCATCGCCGCAGAAAACCCCTCAGGTAAACCCAGCCAGAAACAAAAGCGCGAAGCACGCATGGCTGCAATGGATAAACTTAACGAGGAAGCTGCTGATGGACGCTACTTGCGCAGAAAAGCTTACTCCCTTCTATGGGATGGGCAATCCAACGAACTTTTAGTTGGCACTACTTCCGTTTCTGTCATTGATAGGCTTACACAACTTTTCGAGCAAACCTTTGGCCAAAAAATTGAAGCACTCAGCTCTGGCATTCTCGCTCATAAACTTGCACAACCCAGGGGCCAATCAAGGGCTGTTGATGATGCCCAACATTCCACCTTTTTAAAAGGTGGCGCTGGCAACTCCCCCCAATGGGTCGTTGATGACAACAGCAGGGACTTCCTGGGCAATGAATTCCTAGTCTGGCTTTGGAATTTGCAGGACGAAGGGCACGATACTATCAAACTCGATGATGGTTCTGAAGTAGCATTCATGCTCGCACGCTCCCTGGCCCTCGAATGCCCAAAAGGCCAATCAGGAAAAGAATCCATCTCCAGCGATGCACCAACCAAGCTCCCCGAGGCAATGCGTGCCTTGCAAAGTGGCAAGCTTCCCCGCAAGACAGGCATCACACTTGTGAGGCATGATCAATCTTATGATCTTGCTCTTAGCGCAGAGTTGCTTGCTGTTAATGGTGCAAAAATGCCCTTGGCAGAAGCCTTGGAAGATCGCGCCAGACTTGAAGAGCGCGTTGGCCAGATCAGGCATCTTCTTGAAACCATGGATCTTTTGTTCGATGCTTTTGGAAAAGTCCGGCTTGCAGAAACATGGAATAAAGACCTTGGCCGTATTCGTAAATGGCTCAAAGGAAATGATGAGGATTAATACACCTTCTTCTAGTTTAGTAAACTCTTTAATCGTTTAATTTTTGTTTAGTATTTCAGAAGTGAAAAGTTGTGCTACGATGGGGATTATTAAATTTAACTTTGAAATCCTGGTCTTAAGGTAATAACTCTGATGCGCGATCTTCCACTTCGAAAAGGATTCACCCTTATCGAACTTCTTGTGGTGATAGCCATCATCGGGATTATTATCGGCTTAATACTTCCTGCGGTTCAAAAAAGTCGGGATGCTGCCTCCAGGATGAACTGCGTGGGGCACCTAAAACAAATAGGCTTGGCGGTTCTCAACTACCATGACGCCACAAAAGTTTTTCCTCCGGGATATACTTCTTCCTTTGATTCAAATGGAAATGACCTTGGTCCAGGCTGGGGCTGGAACGCCTATTTACTCCCATACATGGAAGAACAGGCCCTGTTTTCCAAAATCAATTTCTCGCTTCCAATTGAAGCACCGGTTCATACTTTTTTACGATCTGCTTCCTTGAAACTTCTCCTGTGTCCCACGGTTGATGCCCCGCAATCTTTCCCTGTTGGCCCCAAAACCACCTTGGGAGTTTTAACTTCCACCCTTTGCGACCTCCCTTCTTCCAGTTACACAGGAAATTTTGGCATTACCGAACCTGGCATTGATGGCGAAGGCATCTTTTTCCGCAACTCCAAACTTTCTTTAACGGATATCAGCGATGGCACCAGCAATACTCTTCTTGCAGGCGAACGATCTTCTAAATATTCCGAGACAACCTGGGTTGGCTCGGTCACCGGAAGCAAATTTTCCACCCCAACCGGATCACCTCTCGCATTTGAATTAAACGAACCAGCAAACTTTATCCTCAGCCATGTTGGAGAAATGATCAATGGTGCGGTAACCCCTCTCGAAATTAATCACTTCAGCAGCAATCACCCAGGTATTGTCAATTACCTCTTTGCAGATGGCCATGTAAAAGCGCTCTCTTCCGCCGTAGATTACAAGTTATTAAAGGCACTTGCCACCCGTGACGGGGGCGAAGCACTTTCTGGAGTTGATTAATGCTAAAGAATACTGCACCTATATTGCTGTTATCAATTTTAATTGGTTGTGGTTCCGAGGGTGAAGGACCTAAGGTTCAGGTAAAGATGGAAGAAGTTCCGCCAGCAGCATTAAAAACCGCTCAAGGAAAAGTGCCGGGAATGGTATTCACCGAAGCATTTCTGAAAAAAGATGGCACCTATGAACTCCGTGGAAAAACCAAGACGGGCAAAGTCCGCGAGGTTGAAGTAAAAGCTGATGGAACTTTTGTTGATTTAGAATAAATGGTGTGCGTAAAAAAAGCGGCAAAGCCCTAGGAATGCTTTACCGCTTGAATATCTTGGTGCTAAACACCAATGACCCTGACGGGATTCGAACCCGTGTCGCAGCCGTGAAAGGGCTGTGTCCTAGGCCCCTAGACGACAGGGCCACGCTCGCCGTTAAGCGAACACTCTTATAATAGGAATTTAAGGCCCCTAGCGTCAAGTTAAGCTTGTCAAACATCTTGCATTTCCTCCCTTATTAAAATCAGCATCTGCTTAAAAATGATCGAAATTTATTAAGGGTGGGGAATGAGGTTCAAAGAGTCAATTGAAATTAAACCTGAAAATCAAGCATAGTTGGTACAAAGAGCACTTATTTCTTTTCCCTTGGGCAAAGTTGAAAATTAGGCTAAAGTTCTTCCATTTCTTGATGTCGGGGAAGGTCTTCCAAACTTTTTAAACGAAAAAGTTCCAAAAACTTTTTTGTTGTCCCATAAGTAATCTCCCGGGCATCGGATTGCCCCCTTTGCACCGAAATCAGACCCAGCCTTACCAACTGGCGAATAATTGCAGCTGTATCATTGCCTCTCAAAGTTTCGATCTCCTGCCTGCACACTGGTTGCTTGTAAGCAACCAAGGCCAGGGTATCCAATGCCTGCGCAGATAATCTCGCTTCTTTAAGCATGCCATACAATTTATCAGCGATGATTCGATATTTTGGAAGAACAGTCATTTCATACCCATTACCCTTGGGTTGAACTCGATAAGGACGGTTTTCCAACTTGTACTTTTTATTCAAGCCTGCAATTATCGCAACAAACTCTTTGATATCCAACCCTCGTAGGATTTCACACGCCCTTTGTGCAGTTAAGGGCTGACCACCCACAAAAAACATTGCCTCCACCACTTTTTCAATCGGGGGCGGTTGATTTTCAAACTCTGGGGGATTCCCAACCTGTTGAGGCAACGCACCTGCAAAATCATCTGCATTAGGTTCACTGACCTTCGGAAGATTCATGCCTTTTTTCTGCATCTTATTGCGCCCTATATGAGGCCGTCTTGTTGTTCACTTCCACGTAATTGGGCAACCAGAAAATCCCCGTGTAAAATGTTCCAACCCAGCATGTCAAAAACACCACGGCAACCCACCGGTGCAAAAGTTTCCATTTCTTTAACCCGGTGAACAACATAATTCCCATTAGCAGTGCACTAGGCACCGCAAAGCATAAATGAACCTTAAGTGATTTTGCCAATTCTGCATCTTTCCACAATCCGGAAAATAGCACCGGATCTATCATTCGAACCACGATTTCGAACAAAAAAAGTGCAGCAAGTGTCAAAATAAAAAAAATTAAATTTATCCTACCATGCAGCTTCACCTTGCCGTTCGCCACCGCAAACAACGAAAAGCAAAGAAGTAATGTTACCGCTCCAACTGCATATTTAAGTGAGAGAATAACCAAAGTTGGCGTAAGCAATATTGTAAATCCTGAATTAGTTATCGCTGAAATTCACTGAAGAATCAGCTTCTCTTGACAAGGGATTGCGTTGAAACCGTTCAGTGCATTTAGGGCACAAATCATACTTTGCCTTTGTCAATGCAGGCAATGGCTCAACTGTATCAGGATCACTAATCAACATCGCAATGTGTTCCAGATTATCTTGGTCGAGGTCTTCCTCCATCATCGGGCTGTTTTGTTCCATTGCGAAAATCTCAATTTCAACGCGGTAATGATTTTTAGACTCTTCAATCGATTGCCCACAAAGATCGCAAGTGACATGTATCATAAGTTTACATCCTGTGACTTTTTTATTATTCAATCACTTAATTCATCTAGTCTTATCTTCTCCAATTTTTCCCCTAGGTGTCAAGCGGTAAACACAAGATATATCCAAACCCATGTTTCACTTTTTTCACGCAAGTCAAGCAAATAAACATTCATCTATTTTCCTCAAAAAAATTGCAGCACTTTAAATGTACTAAAACAGAAAATGGCCAACTCATTCCTGACAATCTCCTGCAAAAATTTTACACCTAGAACTCTAAAACCAAACTGTTTAAGATATAAAAATGCTCGGGGTATAGCTCAGCTTGGCTAGAGCGCTTGGTTCGGGACCAAGAGGTCGCAGGTTCGAATCCCGTTACCCCGACTTAAAAACCGAACCAATAGAAAAAATTTCTTGGGATAATTTTCATGACTTTGTTCCACACATTGATCCTGCTAACAATTTTCAAAGCCGAACCTCTGAACCCGGGTGATCACACTCGCAATCTCACAGTGGAAGGTCGTGAACGAAATTATCTTGTCCATATCCCGCCAAAATATAACTCAAAAAAGCCAACGCCTGTGGTTCTTGCCTTTCATGGCGGGGGGGCCAATGCCGCCAACATGGTTGCATTTAGCGGCCTTAACAAGAAGTCCGATGAGGCTGGATTTATCGTCATTTATCCAAGCGGAACTGGTCGACTTGAGAAAGTTTTATCATTCAACGGAGGCAACTGTTGCGCCTACGCCATGAGCAACAAGATTGATGATGTTGAATTCACACGCAAAATTCTCGACGACATCTCCAAATCAGCAAACATTGATTCTAAAAGGGTGTTCGCCACCGGTATATCAAACGGCGGGATCCTGTGCTATTTACTCGCCTCAGAACTTTCAGATCGTATTGCCGCCATCGCTCCGGTCAGTGGCCCCATGGGCACCAGTACCTGCAAACCAAAGCGCCCGGTATCGGTGATCCACTTCCATGGAACCGCAGATGAAAACGCGCCGTTCAATGGCGGAAAAGGCAAAGGGCAATCTGGTACGGATTTTTACTCGGTCGAACATTCAATTAATGCCTGGGTAAAAGCAAATGGCTGTAAGAATGATCCTACCGTTTTGATACTTCCCGAAAAAGTCAAGGATGGAACAACTGTTACCCGGAAGTCATACGGTTCAGGCAAGGATAATACCGAGGTGGTGTTAATTGAAATCAAAGGCGGGGGACACACCTGGCCCGGCCAGGAACCACGGCTCAAGGCATTGGGCAAGTCTACCAAGAACATTTCGGCGAATGACCTGATGTGGGAATTTTTCCAAAAGCACCCGATGAAGTAATTAAAAAAAATCCATTAATTTAAATGAAATAATTAAGACCAGATTAGACGCCAAGTTAACCCTGCCTTCAGATGCTTGAGCTTGTAAAATTCGTACAAAAATTTTCTTAAAAACAATATTCACAGCAATATCAAAGCCAGGTGCCGAACTTTTTTAGATACAATTTTTTTACAAATTGAATCAACAAGCAATAGGACAGAAGCGTTAATGCTAGCCATTTGTAATATTCCCATGGAAGCGGAGCCATTCCTATTGCCTTTCCAAAAGCCCCAAGGGGAATTAGCAGCCCAAATACCATCACGCTTAAAGTCACCAAAATAAGGGTTGTTGATGCCAGGCTTTCGAAAAATGGAATCTTAGAAGTACGGATCATATGGATCACAAGGGTTTGGGAAAGTAATCCTTCAATAAACCATCCTGACTGAAACAGGGATTGTTTTTCCAAGGAGTTCGCTTCAAAGACAAAGTACATCACCCCAAAAGTGGTAATATCAAAAAGAGAACTTATAGGGCCGATAAAAAGAATAAAACGACCAAGATCATTGACTTCCCATTTGTGGGGTTTTTCAAGATATTCGGGGTCCATCTGATCAAATGGAATCCCAGTTTGAGAAATATCATAAAGCAAATTTTGAATCAAAAGGTGAATGGGAAGCATTGGAAGAAAAGGAAGCCATACACTTGCGATTAAAACGCTGAAAACATTTCCAAAATTTGAACTTGCCGCCATCTTGATATATTTCATGGTGTTGCCAAAAGTCTGCCTTCCAAGCAGAACACCCTCATTTAATACCAGCAGGCTTTTTTCAAGAAGAATGATATCAGCAGATTCCTTGGCTATGTCGGCACCTGTATCAACAGAGATGCCCGCATCAGCTTCCCGTAATGCAGGCGCATCATTGATGCCATCTCCTAAAAACCCGACAGTATGACCTTTTCTTTTAAGAGCGGCTATGATTCTTGCTTTTTGTGTAGGAGAAAGTTTTGCGAAAAGGTTTATTTTTTCTGAAATAATTTCAAGCTCAGCATCACTCATAACCTCAATCTGGGTACCCAATAAAATCTGATCAACCAAAATTCCAACATCATGGCATATTTTTCTGGCAACCAAATCGTTATCACCGGTCAATATTTTTACTGCAACGCCATTTGTTGCCAGTGCAGCAATTGCTGGGGCTGCGGATTCCTTGGGGGGGTCCAGAAAAACGATAAATCCCATAAGCACCAAATCACATTCGTCAACAATTCCATATTGCTTGTTAGGTTGCACAGGAAGATGCTTTATTGCTACAGCAATGACCCTCAAGCCATCTTCATTTAAATCGGTGCGCAATTTTAAAACCAATTTTCTAACTGAATCATCCAGAGGAATGATTTTCCCGTTAACCTGGGCGTTGTTACAGACCGAAAGCAACTCCTCGGCTGCACCTTTACAAATCAATATGTCGCGATTTTTCAGAGCCTCGTGCACCACTACAGACATGCGGCGTCTTTCAAAATCAAATGGCACCTCATCGCACTTGATAAAATTTTGAGTCAATCCAACAATTTGGGAGCCACTCTTAAGATCTAGAACAGCCCGATCAAGAAGGTTTCTCAAGCCTGTTTGAAAATGGCTATTTAAAAACGCATATTCAAAAACTTCCTCGCTCTCATTTTTATTGATATCAATGTGCTGGATTAATACGACTTTATCTTGCGTCAAAGTGCCGGTTTTGTCAGCACACAGGATATCCATGGCCCCGATATTTTGAATAGACTGCAATTTCTTTACAATCACCTGCCTTTGGGACATTGCCAATGCGCCACGTGCCAAATTAGCTGTCAATATCATGGGTAGCATTTCCGGGGTAAGGCCAACTGCAACCGCTACACCAAATAGAAACGCCTCTCCCCAATTACCTTTTGTGATTCCATTAAGAAAAAAAACCATGGGAACCATGATAAAAATAAACCGAATAAGCAACCAACTTACACCTCTTACACCGCGATCGAAAGAGGTTTCAGCCCTTTGTCCAACCGTATCTCTGGCAAGATGCCCGAGATATGTTTGGTCACCCGTACAAACCACAATCCCGCCTGCAGTACCACTTACAACCGACGAACCCATGAAACAAAGGTTGGGTAAATCCAAAACATTATTAGAATTAATTATCCTTTTTATTACTTCTTCCTGGCTTAAATTTAATTTTTCAACAGGAATAGATTCTCCAGAAAGTGCTGCTTGATTGATAAACAAATCCTTGGCCCAAAACAGGATCATGTCGCCCGGAATAAGATCCCCGGCAGAAAGATGCACCACATCACCGGGAACCAATTCATGAATCGGAATATCTTTTTGAAGTAATTGATTATTGGATTCGTTAGCCTTTAAATCAGTGAAAGGCGTGGATACATCTAAAGAATCGGATTCGGGTCTTGATACCAAAACCATGGTGTGAACAAGATTCCGCAATTTTTCTGCTGCCCGGCCCGAGCGAAACTCCTGCCAAAATCTTAAAAAACCGCTTGTTACAACCATAAATGAAATTACAAAAGCGGCTTTAAAATCGCTGGAAACGATAGCTGCAATAGCAAGTGCGAGCAAAATATAATTGAAAGGTGTATTAAACGCACTCAACAATTGGAAATACCAAGGAGATGGCTTTTCACTGGCGATCTTGTTTAAACCATATTTGATTCTTTTTAACTTGGCTTTCGTGGCGCTTATTCCATAAAGGGAAGAATCAAGTGATTTTAAAAGATCCCCCAATTTCATTGGGGCAAAATCCAAGATTAACGGCTTACTTTTAATTGATGATTCATCAATGTTCAAATGTCCTAATTTCTTTTTAAACAATGGTTTCCCTTTATAAATATTACCGCCTCCCTTTTTAATTGTAACAACAGCATGAAAAAAACTATTTAAAACAAAAATTAGGTATAAATTTTGGAAGATAAAAATGTCAGTTTCAGAAAACAAAAATATCTTTAACAAAATAAAAGATGTCGGTCTATTTTTTGGCAGTTTGCCTAAACAAAAAACAGA
>RFZJ01000005.1 GCA_009920765.1 Planctomycetota bacterium
ATTTTTTCGATTCTCTGGGTTACCATCGTTTATTGTCCTTTGGCACACATGGTTTGGGCATTCGACTGGTTTTATGATAAACCACTTGATGAAGGCCTTGGCTTGGGTGGCACGGCAATTGGACTCTTAGGCAAGTGGGGTGCTCTTGACTTTGCTGGTGGAACCGTTGTTCATATTGCAGCAGGCTTTGCTGGTTTGGCTTGTTCCTTGGCACTTCGTAAGCGCCTTGGTTTTCCTTCCCATGTGGTTCGCCCTAACAGTATGGTACTTACCCTTCTTGGAGCAGGTCTTATTTGGTTTGGATGGTTTGGCTTCAACGGTGGTAGTGCAGTTGCTTCCAACTTTCTTTCTACATCTGCTAACGTAGCCACTCAAGCCGCTGCCGCTGCTGCTGGTTTAAGTTGGATGCTTGTGGAATACTTACATAAAGGCAAGCCTACTGCCCTGGGGCTGGCTTCTGGCGTTGTTGCAGGCTTGGTTTCTATCACACCCGCTTCTGGATATGTCTACATTTGGGGTGGTTTGATTATCGGCTTAATTGCTGGCGCTGTATGTTACGCTTCTGTTCAGGTTAAAACCATTTTGGGCTATGATGATACCCTGGATGCCTTTGGGGTGCATGGCGTTGGTGGTTTTTTGGGTGCTATATTAACTGGAGTATTTTGCTTTTACTCGGTTAACTCATTGGGTACGGATGGTTTTGTCACCCCTGAAGCAACCGTCAAGAAGCAAATTGCTGAACTAGAAAAGAAAGCTGAGCCAGATCGGTCTGCAGCCGATAAAGCCAACATAGCCAAGCTTAAGGACTGGACTCCTTCCGGGCAGGTGATGATTCAAATCAAAGCCAGCATCTTTTCAGCTTTGTATGCCTTTGTCCTTAGCTATGCTCTTGCAATGGGCGTTCAAGTTATGACCGGTTTTAACTTTACAACTGATCTTAATTCTGAATCAGAGGGCCTTGATGAAACGGAGCATGGGGAAACTGGTTTCGATTTCGGCACCACTTTCTCAGCCGCTAAAGCTAGTCCTCCTCGATCTGCCCTTACTCCTCCCAACAAGGTCAAGGGGTATGTCATAGCTCTTGATGGGCCCAAGCAGGAAGAAATTCGAAAAGTTTGGTCTGATATGTGCCAGGCTGGTAAAACTCCTCCCACGGATGATTTCAAGAAGGTTTATCCTTATCTTACAACCATCGATGGGAATAAGTTCAAGTTCAGGGGCGGCGATGCGAATCACATCAAGGATTCGCTGTCTAGCTTGTTCCAGAAAAAATTGAACACCCCTGTAAAAGCTACAGTGGAAGCGTAGTTTCCCGGGGCACCAGCCAGCCTTTTATCGCTGGCTGGTGTCCCTCCTTAACTCTTCATCCAATATTTCTTATTTAGAAGCGAGTACCTAAAAATGAAAATGATAGTTGCGATTATTCGTCCCGAACGACTTGAGGAAGTACAGGCTGCTCTTAACGAACGCGATGTTTACCTCATGACGGTTACCGAAGTTCGAGGTTGTGGCAGGCAAAGAGGCTACACCGAAGTTTATCGAGGCGCAGAGATTCAGATCAAGTTGCTTCCCAAGCTTAAGCTTGAAATTGCTGTGACCGATGCTTTTGTGGAAGCCACCATCGAAGCCATTGTTCATGCTGCAAGAACGCCTGAAACCGGCCAGGTGGGAGATGGGAAGATATTTGTGCTTTCCCTTGAAGATTGTGTTCGTATTCGAACAGGAGAAAAAGGTCCTATTGCAATTGGACCATGATTTTTTCTAGTTCTTATAAAAAAAGACAGGGGCAGGGATGCTCTTGTCTTTTTTTGTTCATCAATTTATTTCATGCCTTCTACCATCAGCCATTTTTTCCAATCCGATTGTGCATTCCTTACATTCTCAGTATTAGAAAAATCAACAGGACCGAAATCTTTGCCACCCGCTATTTTAACCAATGCCTCGCGTACCGCTTTTTGTACCGCAGTGTTCGAATCCAAAAGCAATGGCACAAGATCTTCCGCACCCTTGATTGCTTTTAGATAACCCATGCTTTCAGCAGCTTTTTGTCTTAACAAAGGGTTGGCATCTTTCAAAAAATCCTGAAGCTCCTCCGCTTTTAATTTCCGCATCTTTTCCTGCAGCAACTTTATCGATGGCTCTTTAACTTCAGGATAAAAACTTGCTGCAAAAAGCCCCAATCCCTTCAGTGATTCATGGTCGCCACGCCTTCCTAATTCTTGTGCCATTAATTTATGCTTTTGTTGGTTTTCTTCTTCCTGTAATGATTTAAGCATTTCTGCAACTGTCATGTTCAACAGCCATTTGGGAACCGGGGGCTTGTTTGCAAGCACCACCTTTCTTCTCATGGTCACTCCGAGCCTCATGTCTTGCAGCAAGGGTGCATGTTTGCTTCCTTCTAATGCAGATGACAATTCATCACGCGCATATTCCAGCAGTTCATCGTCATTAGATTTGAACAGGAAACTTTTAAGCTTCTGACTGATCATGGCGACAGGGCAACTGTGTTCCAGCTTTGCAGATATTTGCAGCCCCCGGAATAATGCCGGTATCGACTCTGAACCTAGATTCAAAAAATCGTTTTTGGCTTTCAAGCCCTCGGCGCCTGGTAGTTGGCCAAGATCATATTTGATGAATTGGTTGACAATTTTATCATACCGGGCTTCCTCGGCTTCGCTTAGTAGGGGAAGGCTTGGTGCAAGGGGGTGACGCTCCCTTTTGGCCTGAATCTGCCCAGTTTGCCCGATTATCAGCAGTATTAACAGGAAATATGCCATCTTTTCACCTGTTCTTGGATTCCCTAATACCAATATCCGGTTTATTTATGACGCTGCCAACACAAATCTACCTTTCATACTTCCCATTGTTTCCTTGACTGCATCCCGACTTACCTCATAAATTGGAGGTACGCAATCCGTCAAGGAAGCTCGGCTGCGTTGGAATTGATCTTACCTTAACCCGTAGCTTCCTGAACATGCATCGTGAAATCTCCCAATCGGACAAGGCTTTTCAAAGTGAAAGTAGAACTTCGCTTTACCTGCTTACAATTATACTTGGGTTCTTGATAGGCTGGGATATTCTGCCCTGGGTTTCCTCCCGGATTGAACTATGGACGGGATTGGCCATCCCTTCTTTCCCCAATGAGATTCGTGGTTTTCGTATCGCCCTTATAGCTGCAATCCTTGGCGGGGCCCGGGTACTTTATGGCTCGCTTGATTCTCTTCTTCAGGGAAGAATGGGCGCAGACCTTGCACTCGCTATCGCTTGCATTGCAGCGATTCTTATCAGGGAACCCCTTGTAGCTGCTGAAGTTGTATTTATTGGACTTGTTGGTGAATGCCTGGAAGGTATCACTTTTGATCGTACTCAAAAAGCCCTGCGGGGAATGCTCGAACTTTTTCCCCGCAGATGCTGGCGGCTTGATGCCTCGGGTAATGAAGAACGAATTCTTGTTGAAGATCTTAAAGTTGGCGATACCGTCAGAGTTAAACCGGGCGCTCGCATTCCTGCGGACGGTCTTATCCTTGATGGCACTTCCGAAGTCAATACCGCAGCCCTTACAGGGGAAAGTATCCCCCATCTGAAAACTTCGGGTGATACCATTCTTGCGGGCTGCTTGAATGGACTGGGGGCACTCACCTTCAAGGTTCTTAAGGTTGGTAATGATACCGCTGCGGGAAGGGTATTCGACCTTACCGTTAAAGCCCTTGCCTCGAAAAATAAACTCGAGCGAACCGCAGACCGACTTGCGCGATGGTTCCTTCCCGTTGTTCTTGGCCTTGCTGCAATCACCTTTCTTGCTTTCTTAATCGTTAGTCAGTTGGGTTGGTTTCGTAATCCCGAACTTCCAAAGCCAGGCTTTTATACTGCACTTCGTTCAGCACTTTATCCTGCTCTTTCCATCCTTGTTGTTGCGTGCCCATGCGCACTTATCCTTGCTACGCCTGCTGCCATGATTGCAGCCATGGGCCGGCTTGCAGGCACTGGCATTTTAATCAAGGGTGGCAACTCTCTTGAACAACTTGCACAAATCAACGCCTTTGCTTTTGATAAAACCGGCACTCTTACCGAGGGCAGATTAGAACTTGGGCAAACTTGGTTTTTAGAGGAAGGTTTTAATGCTGACGAGGTTCTTCGCATGGTTGCAAGTGTGGAACAATCCAGCGAACATCCCCTGGCAAAACTTCTCGTGCACTCTGCAAAAAGCAAAGGAATGATTCTTTCCCAAGTAGATGATTTTAAAGCCCTTCCTGGTTTTGGGGTTGAAGCTTCCCTTGAAGGTAAAAATATTCTTGTTGGAACTCCTAGGCTTTTTCTTGAACGCAATATTTTCATTCCCGAACCTGTTGATGTTGCAATCAAAAGCTTCGAAAATTCTGGCCAGACCGTGATGGTTGCTTCCATCGATGGGAAAGTTCAAGCATTGTTTGGCGCCCGCGACCGTATCCGCCCTGAAGCTGTAGGCATTATTTCCAAACTGCGCCAAATGGGTATCCAACGCATTGCCCTTCTCTCTGGCGACCGACCTATCGTTGCTGATCAAGTTGCAAAATATCTTGGGATTGATGAATGCCACGGGGGTTTGCTTCCTGCAGATAAAGAAAAAATAATCGTAGAGATGTCTTCCACGCATCGGGTTGCAATGGTAGGCGATGGAATTAATGATGCTCCAGCACTTGCACGTTCCAATGTGGGCCTTGCTGTTGGTGGCCCTTCAGGAATCGAGGTTGTTGCAGAATCTGGCGATGTGGTTCTATTGGGTGATCCGCTTCGCTCTCTTCCCTTGCTGATCGGGCTTTCCCGTGCAACTTTGCAAACCATCAATCAGAACATCCTTTACTTCGCCTTTGGTGTCAACATAGTTGGGATTCTCATCACGGGCTGGCTTTGGCCTTTGTTTGCACCTACCGATTGGATGGAACAATCCCCACTTTTTGCAGTGGTTTATCATCAATTCGGTTCTTTTGCGGTACTATTGAACTCAATGAGGCTTTTATGGTTTCAACGGGAATCCAATCTCTCAGCATCTTCTTCGCTTGCGAAATTCACCGATAAAGTTGGTGCCTTTGTGGATCGTTTGCTCGATATCGATGAGCATTTCGATTTCATCTTCCATAACTGGCAAAAAGTGTTTGCAGCATCATTTTCAGCAATCTTGTTAGTCTGGCTTTCTTTTGGGTTTACGCAAATCCAATCCAATGAAATCGGGTTGGTGCAACGAATGGGCCGCCTCTTGGATGATCAATTGGAACCTGGCTTGCATTGGCGTTTGCCCTTTCCCTTCGAGAAAGTCACACGCATCCAACCTTCCAAGGTACGCACCATCGAAATCGGATTCCGTACTCTCTCTAATGGCAAGGTTTCTCCGGAATCGGGTGCATGGAACAGCAGGCATGAAAGCGAAGGATTCTATAGAGTCCCTGATGAATCCGTCATGATCACAGGTGATGGCAACCTCATGGAAATCCAGGGTAGTATTCGTTACGCAATCATCGATCCTCGGAAGTTTCTTTTTAATTGTAATGATGTCGATGCCATACTTCGTGCCAATACTGAATCCATTCTGCGTGAGTTGGTGGGTTCAAAATCTCTTGGTGCCTTGTTGACAGAAGACCGGGGCAAGTTTCAATTCCAAGCTGCTAATCTCCTGGACAAACGTATTACAAATCTCGATGCTTCCGCCATGGGGATCAGGCTTGAAGGTTTATCTCTTCACGATATGCATCCGCCTCAGGAAGTGGTGCGATCCTATTACGCAGTTACGCAAGCCATGGAAATGCGGGACAGAAAAATCAACGATGCCCAGGGTGCGGTGTTGATCAAACTTGCAGATGAACAAGGCCGGGCACTTTTAAAAGAGAGGCTTGCACAAGCTTTTAAAGATGAGGTTATCGATAAAACCAAAGCTCAGGCTGATGTTACCAGGGCACTACTTTCCAGTAGGGCCGGCCCTTTTGTCCAAGATGATTTTCTGCTTATCTTTAGTTCATTGATCAGTGTTTTCGAAGGTATGAATCCTGATGAAACTGCCCGAATTACGTTGGAACAACTCAAGGCCCGTAGAGATTCCTGGAAGTCACTCGCAGATTTTAGAAGATTCTGGAACGCAATCTCTTCCGCACTTGCTGGCAGAGACAAAATCATTATCGATTCTGATAAGCCCGTTAAAAGCAACCTTTGGCTCATGCCTTCCGACTTTTTCCGTATGCCTGGATTTTCTACTGCTCCTGCGGATAGGCAAAAACCTGCACCTAAAAGCAATGATGGAGGACTCTCACCATGAAAACTTTTTTGATATCACTCGCCATACTCATTCTGCTATTGGTAATCCCCCAGTGCATTTTTACTGTTGATCGTGCTGAGTTTGTTTACCTTACTCAATTTGGCAGACACCTTGAAACTTTCGATGGTGCGGATTCTATGCAGGCAGGATTGCATTTTAAATTGCCCTGGCCCATTCAAACCGTGCTTCGCCTTGATCGCAGAATCCAATTCTTTGATCTTCCCAGTGTTGAACTCCTCACCCGCGATACCCAGCGCAACACCATCGATAAAACCCTCAGCCTTGATGCCTATATCTGCTGGCGTATCCGCGATGCCAAGGGCGTTGATACTTTTCTTCGCACTGTCAACACCATCGAAGGAGCTAAAGCAATTTTAGCGCAGCGCATCAACTCAGAACTTGGCGCAGCAATAGGCACCATGGAGCTTGATGATCTTGTAAGCATTGAAGATGGCAAGGTTGAAAAGCAACGTGAGATTCTACGCACCAAGCTTTTACTCGAACCAGGCAGGGCAAATGGAAAATCACTGCAGGAATCCGCTTCTGCTGATTATGGCATCGAAGTTGTGGATATCAGGCTTCGAAGGGCGAATCATCCGCCCGCAGTAAGGCAGGCGATTTTCGATCGCATCATCAGCGAGCGTGATAAAAAAGCAGCCCAGTACCAAAGCGAGGGAGAACGAAAAGCTGCGGATATTCGCAGTGCGGGCGATAAAAAAGTCGCCCAGCTTCGTGCCTCTAGCGAAGCAGAATCCATCCGCATGAAAGGCCTGGCAGAAGCCCAATCCGATCGCCTTCGTTCCCAGGCGCAATCCCGTGACCCCCAGTTTTATACCTTCCTTAAAAAGCTGGAAGAGTATCAACGCATCCTGGGCGATAACAAAACAGTGTTGCTTCTGGGAACCCATAGGGAATTGTTCGACCTGCTTTTTTCACCCCCACAAGGCTCTTTTAAAGCTCCTGAAACCAAAGGGGCCAAACCATGAGAAAAACCCTGCTGGTCATCATTGCCCTTGTTCTTGGTTTTTACCTGCTGACTGGTTTTACCCAGATCAGGCCGGGTGAAAAAGGCGTAATCAGGCGCTTTGGTAAGCCGCTTGCTCAACTCGCAGACCCGGGCCTTTTCATCGGCCTTCCCTATGGAATGGATCGCGTTGATCGAATCGCTGTCGATAAAGTGAATAATATTGCTGTTGGATTTTTTGAAGATGATGGAGGCAAACCCCTTCCATCAGGCCAGATGCTTACAGGCGATAACAACCTCGTTAATGTTCAGGTTACCGTTTATTATAAAGTAGAGCCTGGCATGGAAGTTGATTTCGCCATCAACTCCCCCATCATTCCTGAGTTTATCAAACGCTATGTTGAATCTGAAACCGCAATGTGGATTGCAAGTAAAACCGTTGATGAAGCATTGCTTGCAGGCAAGATTTCGATGGGCCCTGCAATCCTTGATAAAACCGCACAAAGGATCCAAGGATGCAACCTCGGGGTTCAACTTCTGGATGTTCGTGTTTCCCTCGTTGCACCGCCTGATGAAGTCAAACCTTCTTTTGATGCGGTTGCAAGGGCCCAAACTGCCGTTACCACCTTGCTCAACAAGGCGGAGCAAGACACCGAGGGTAAACTCAGGCAATCAGAATCCGATAAATTCAGGCTAGAACAGGAAACACTGGCACTAACCAACACCATGATTCTTCAGGCCAATAAAGATGCAGAACGATTTCTTGGCAGGCTTCAGCAATACATCGAAGGCAGGAAAACCAATCCCGATTATTTACTGCAGATCTGGCAGGATGAACGAAGCAAGATCTTTGCAAAACTTCGCGATCAGGGAAATCTAGGCTTGTTGGATCAATACCTCGGGGCGGGAGGTCTTGAAATAAACCTCATGCCCTTGGGGCAGAAAACCAAGCCTTGACCAATATCCTTAAAGCTTTATTATTCGCCTTTATTCTTACTCTTCGCTTTCATCTCGGTGGTAATTTTCTTAACCAGTTCACCAGCATCTGCAAACTTTTCGTGTGCTTCTTCTACCTTGCTTTTGTCTTTTGTTTTTATCCCTTCCATTAAAAGTGTCTGGGCTGCAACCTGAGTTTTCAAATACAAAACAAAATCAGGGAACCAACCCGCCCAACGGCTAGGCACCTTTTTATACCCATTGAATTTTGAGGCATAGTCCGACCAAACCGGGGTTATTTCTGTTTCCAGGAGTGTCGCAAATCCATCCTCGGTAAGTTGGGTTTTTCTCATTTGATTTTGGCCATTGGTAAACTTCTCGAGCAGGGATTCTTCTTCTTTTCCGAATCGTTCAAATGTTTTGATTGCTTGAAATTTATCTGCAGTCTCGATTTGCAGCATAAGCCAGCTAGCCCAACATAACCCAACTCCTGCAAGCAACAAAACAACGTGTTTGATAATTGGAGTTTTTAAAATTGAATTCTTTTGAATCAACCCTGCAAGAAGGCCGATCAGAAATCCTGCCAGTGCTCCACCTCCATGCGCAGCCTGATCCACCCCCGCAAGAAAAAATACAAAGGCGATATTTAAAACGATGAAGTTTATTGCCCAAAATCGAAGTTGGGTCATAATTGCTGCAGACATCCCCGGGGGTTTGGCCAATAAATATCCCAGCAAGCTTCCGAATATCCCAAACAACGCCCCTGATGCTCCTGCACTTACTCCAAACTCGTTCCACCAAAGGCTGGCTTCGCTTCCCCCTATCGCGCTTACAAGATAAAAAATCAGGAAGGTGATGTTTCCAAATAGCCTTTCAAGAAAGGGCCCGACTTTCCAGAGTACAAACATATTCACACCAAGGTGGACTAATCCAATGTGCAAAAATGCGCTTGAAAGAAGCCGCCACGATTCGCCATCCATCGTTTTTGTGCCCGCATTGGCGCCCCATGCAAGAAGTTGCTCTGTGGTGGGTTGCAGAAGATCAACCCCTGTATACAGCATTGCTAGAAAGATTATGATGTTAATCGCAAACAATGTGAAGCTTATGGGTGCCCAAGGCTGTTTTTGCGCCAGCAAGGATTGAAAGGATTCGATGTCTCGTATTTCGTCCTGCTCCAATTTATTTTCAATTAAATAATCGGGGCTCAGATTGCAAGCCTTGCAGATTTGTATGGCAAGTGGTTCACTAATACCCTTGATTGCAAAGTTGTATCCTTCTTCTTCCATCGTTTGATAAATCAAACCAATCCTATGTGGGGGGTAGATCATTTCCGGATCATAAAGCGAAAATTGCAATGCCCCTTTTGGATCAAACGCAACATGGCATATGTTGGTGGTGGGTGTGATTATTCCCAGGGGCGAATAAAGGGTCAAAGTGCCCTTGGTTACATGAAGCCTTAAGCTTTTTTTCCATTGAACCCACGACGAAAATGCAATTAGCAGCATCAAAATCCCAAAGACAATGTTTTTATGTTCTGAATCGGGAAGGGACCAGGCAACAGCGAGGAGAATGGAGCAGGAAAACGCAAAAGTAGAGAGGAAAGGCCAGACTTTCGGGCTGATGCGAATGCTTATTCTTGAAGAATTCATTTGTGTGTTGTTAGGTTCCAATGCCATGAAAAAAGCCCCAAGGGAAGATTGCTGTAGATCCGATCTCGATAAGTCCTTTAAATTACGATATAAGAAAACCTGTGGGAATCATTCCTGCAATCGTTAAGGAACCTTGGGCATGATGCAGATTCTTTTTCGCATACCTGTTTATACCAGCTTTTCGCCGGAAGGCATTCCGGTTTATGGCTTTGGTATGATGCTTTTCATTGCCTTCATCGTATGCACCTGGCTTGCAGGAAAAAGAGCAGTAGCAAAAGGAATCGAAGCACAAATCGTGCATGATTTATCGGTATGGATATTTGTTGCGGGCCTATTGGGTGCTAGAACTCTTTTTCTTTACGAACAAAAGCTAACCTTTACAGAATTTCTGATGAATTTTCCGCGCATCTGGGATGGTGGCATCATTCTTTATGGTTCAGTGTTGGGGGGCACTCTCGGATTTTTTGCCTATTGGTTCATGGTGCTTAGGCCAAAACGTATTGAGCCTCTCTTGGTTATCGATATTCTTGCTCCCTCGGTAGCCCTGGGTATTGCGATTGGAAGAATTGGCTGCCTGATGAATGGCTGTTGTTTTGGTCAGATCGTGGAACCTTCGCAACCAGCGCTTTCGATTCATTTTCCGCTGGCTGCTCCTGCCCGCTATGATCTGGTGCGGGCTGGATTGCAAACTGCAGCGGGCTTTACTTTTTCAGAGAATCAAAAAGGGCAGGGCGCAGTCGTTGGCAAAGTTGAACCCGATTCTGCTGCGAAAAAAGCGGGTATCGCTGAAGGTGATATCATCATCGAAGCCGAAGGCCAGATGGTTAAGAACCCATTCGATCTTGGTATGATTCTCAACAACGATTGGCCCAGAGGTAAGAAAACGCTGCAACTCAAAATCCTAGGCAAACAGGAATTGGTTTTGCAACCCCATGGCTTGGGCCTTCATCCCGCACAACTTTATGAAACGATGAGTATGGCTTTGCTTTTGTTTTTTCTTCTTTCCTTCGAGCCGTTTCAAACCAGAGTGGGCCAGTTGACTGCTATTTTGATGATGTGCTATGCAATGCATCGGTTTCTTAATGAGTTGTTACGCAGCGACCCTAGGCCGGTTTCTTTGGAAAGCAATGTCAGTCTGTTTCTATTCCTTGCGGGCGCATTACTTCTTGCCTGGCTGCAATGGAAAGGTACCCGGGTCAGTAATACTAATACTCAAGTTGTAGCTGGTTAAATTTTAGCATTACTTTACAAGACTGAAGTGCAAGTGATGGTTGTTTCCGAGGACGCTTCGTACATGGTTTCCGTTTAGCGCACACAAAGAAAATGTGCTAAATTCAATTCCTGATTTAAAACTTATCGATTGTTAATGATGCGTGATTTAAATGACAGGATCAAATTTACCAAAAAGATCAATTGACCATCCAGACCCAGCAGCAACTTCGGATCCTATTGATGCGGTTGATCTTAAACCAACATCAATAAATGCAATCGGTGATTTTAATGCAACAAATGAAACCAATGCCAATAAAGTTCCAAAGGCAGTAGCATCCACCACTAATTCTGAAGTTTTGCTTGGCCGATTTCGGGTTCAGAAGGTTTTAGGTGAAGGTGCATATGGAAAAGTATACCTTGCCAGGGATGAGCAGTTAAACCGTCTTGTGGCGATCAAGTATATATTTTATGCTCGCTCTTCTTCTCGGAGTTTCTACTCGCCGTCCCTTCGGAACTACAACTTTGGGATTCGCTTGGCAAGGACTCGGTAATTACTGCTTAGCCCCTTATTGCTTTACTGCTCGTGCAATAAAAGATCAGGAGATTGATCCTATTATGTTAGAAATGAATAAATTTCCTGTATTTGGAATGTTTCTATTTTTATTTAATGCGTTCTTGGTGATTGCACAGGACGAGAAGAGTATTACTACCGAACTGATTGACTTTGGTAAAGATGTGAAGCTTGAAATGGTTTTAATTCAACCAGGCATTTTCAAAATGGGATCCCCCAAAAAGGAAAAAGATCATCGTGTTGATGAAAGACAGCATACAGTCATTCTGACCAAGTCATTTTATCTTGGCAAGTATGAGGTGACTCAGGAGCAGTGGGAAGCGGTGATGGGGGATAACCCTAGCTTTGTTAAGGGAGCAAAATTACCAGTTAATGGGATTTCCTGGGAGCAATGTCAAGCGTTTATCAAGAAGTTGAATACGAAGACGAATGGTGGCTATCGGCTTCCAACCGAAGCCGAATGGGAGTATGCATGTAGGGCGGGAACAAAGACTGCGTATTCCTTTGGGGATGAAATCAGTCCAAAAGATTTTAACTATGACGATTCAAAGTTAGGCAAACCCGTATCGGTTGGGAATTATAAGCCAAACGCATTTGGCCTTTATGATATGCATGGCAATGTATGGGAGTGGTGCGAGGATTGGCATGGATACTATCCCCCCGGTAAAGTTACAGATCCTCAAGGCCCTGCTAAGGGAGAATATCGGGTAATCCGCAGCGGATCTTTTTATTTCAGTGGATCGATGGCTCGCTCTTCCGCACGGTATGGCTACTTACCAACCGATAAGTATAGTTTCATCGGTTTGCGTCTAGCAAAGATGCCATGATTCTTGGCCAATCACTTTGCCGTTTCTATATTTTAAATGAATTTGCAAAAAGTAGCTTTGGCGATGAAAGTGAAGAATGGGCCCTCGCTTTTTAGCGAGGGTGACGGAGGCCGGAGTGTTAAAAGTATTTTCTTGATGCGACTCTTTTTCTGTAAGTCCCGAACCAATAGTAAAGTTTCCACATACCGAACCCCAAGACTACGCCAAGTAAATCGATTGCAACATCGGAAAGGGAACCGGTGCGTTCCTTGACCCATTGCTGCAAAAATTCGGTAGCGAAAGCATGCACCATTAGAATAATAAAGCAGGCAAGTTTAAAAGAGGATGAACCAGGAAGAATGGAGGCACTGAGTGCCAGCAGGGCGTAAACCCCGAGATGCAGGCCCTTTGCAGTGATCCAACCCAGGGATGGGCTGATGAGTTGGTGTTGCATTTGGATGGGTTCAGGTCGAAGTAAGCCGATGGTCCATAAAATAAGGAGTAGCCACCAGCAAGCCCAGCAGAATAAACCCGTTTGTTTTGACAAGGAAAAAAGGCCTCATTAAGGTTAAAGCCAGGGTCTGGATAATACCAGAAGTTCGGATTATACCGTTTGGCAAAAGGGGGCCAAGAATATTTAAGGTATGTATTTCTGGCCAATAATAAGTAGAATGAAGGGATAACTTTATTATCAGGAGATTCCCTTGGCTTTTCCTTCGGTTGCAATCGTGGGCAGGCCCAATGTAGGCAAGTCATCTTTTTTTAATTGGCTTGCGGGCAAACGCATTTCCATTGTCGATCCGACAGCAGGGGTTACCCGCGATCGCATCAAAGCCCTGATCGAAGTGAATGAACGCTATTTTGAGCTGGTCGATACGGGCGGGATGGGCAATCTCGATGTTGATAACCTCACCAATTATATTGAAGGTCAGATTGCAGAAGCTTTGAAGCAGGCTTCATTGATTTTATTCCTTGTGGATGTCCGCAGTGGTTTGTTGCATGCCGACATGAATGTGGCTGCAACTTTAAGAACTTATGGCAAGCCCGTTTTGCTGGTGGTCAACAAATGTGATCACGAAGGCTTGGACACCCAAGCGAATGATTTTTACCAGCTTGGATTTTCCGAGATGGCATGTGTTAGTGCGATGCAAAAAAGACACAAAGAAGATGTTTTAAGGTGGATATTAAGGTTGCTTCCCAAGGATGGCGACACCTTTGCGCCTCCTGAGAATGAACCGCTGAAGATAGCAATTGTGGGGCGAAGGAATACGGGTAAAAGCACATTCATTAATTCGCTGGCACAGGAAGAGCGGGTTATTTCAAGCGAAGTTGCGGGAACCACCAGGGATAGCGTGGATGTACGGTTTGAACGCGATAATCAAACATTTATTGCAATTGATACTGCAGGAGTTCGAAAGAAAAGATCGATCAAGGGGGATATCGAGTTTTATTCGATAGCGCGTGCAGAGCGTTCGATACGCAGGGCGGATGTGGTGTTATTGTTCATGGATCCGCAGGTTAAAATCAGCAGGGTGGACAAGCAGCTTGCTGAATATATTCTGATGTATCATAAGCCGGCAATTTTCGTGATCAACAAGTGGGATCTGGTGATCGAAAAAGGAATCGAGACGGGAAAGATGGCGGAATATGTCAAGAAAACATTTCCCAGCTTGGATTTTGTTCCCATAGCATTTATAACGGCCAAGACTGGCAAGAATGTCTACCCTGTTTTAAATCTTGCGCAAACCCTTTATAAGCAAGCTTGCCAGCGTGTCAGCACTGCGGACATCACCAATGTTGTTGCCCAGGCATTTGAGGATATTCCGCCTCCTATCAGGCAGAATCGCACGCCCCGGATCTTTTTTGCAAGCCAGGTGGATGCGAACCCGCCCACGGTAGTATTGTTCACCAATAAGTCGGATCTTTTTGATCCACCCTACCTGCGCTATTTGCTCAAGAATATCAGGGACAAGCTGGCATTTAATGACGTGCCAATTCGCTTGGTGATGCGAGGCAGGGAAACCCGCATGATGCATGGGGACAAGCTTGAGGATAATTATGGTGTGGAAGAAGATTTCGAAATAGAGCCCCTGAAAAAAGCAAGGCGTCCAAAAATAGCGCAAGATAGCCAGGGGGTTGATGATGTGGATGAGGGTGGTGCACCGAGGGGTGCGCCTGGGAAAATAGGTGGTCCAAGGAAAAGTGTCATTAAAAAGGAAGCACCTGAAATAGCACCTAAACCAAAGGCTTCTCCTAAAAAGAAGAAGCCTGATAATAAGACTAATAAAGGCAGGCTTTGGAAGAAAGATTAGCCTATTTGTCTTGCAGCTTGGATAAGGCTAGCGATGCTGCTTTTCGTACATCACCATCTGGATCTTGAAGTAAGTCTCGGAGTTTGGGCAAAGCTTCTGCGGTGGAAGTAGATCCAATTTCAACAAGGGTTCTTACTGCGGTCCATCGTACAAACCTGTCGGAATCATCAAGTGCCTTAATAATGTTGCTGGTAAAAGCAGCGCCTTCCGGCCCTAATAGTTCGAAGGTTTCGAGGGCAGTTCTTCGCACCCTGAAATTAGAATCTGTTACGGATTTTGATAATTCCTCGATGATTTCTTTCATGGTAACGGGGAAAGCAGGGGCATCTTTGATATCGTAGGCTGCGGTCTGGCTTTTCCATGCCTTGCGGGCCATTGCAAGTTCTTCCATGGCGCGATGAATTGAAAGGCGGGTTTCCAAATCTGTATCCCGTATCATCAGCAAGAGAGTCGGCCTGATTTTTTCGAGTACGGTTGCAAGATCATAGGCCGCCTTTCGATCCATGACGAATGTGGGCAATCCAGGGTCGCTTGATCCGAGAACTGTTTTTCCGAGGGGATCTGCAATCATCGAGGTTAGAACATAACCACTGATGCGGGCATGGTTGGCAGCGCGTTTACGCACTTCGGGTTCGGGGTCTTTAAGTGCGGTTTGCACCAATGGCAGGGTGTTGATGCATAAGATTGCCTGGGTTCTTCTGCGGGCGTGATTGCCTTGATCTTTGGATTCCTCTGCGGGGCCGCTGGCTTCGACCCAGTAGGAAATGCCATCGAGCGCAGCCCTGCGGATGCGCATCTCTTTTTCGTTTAGAAGGGTGGCGAACAATTGCAATCCTTGAGGTGTCTCGGGGTTCAACATGCCATAGACTCGAATTCTTGCAACTCGTTCTGCCACGGATCCTTTAAGAGAATCCTTTGCAAAGACTGCAGCAGATGCTTTGGAAAAAGGGCGGTTGTTGCCACCTAATCGTTCTTCCTTGGCGATGGTAAGAACGAGTTCCAGGAGGGATTCGGTTTCTTCGGGGGGGGCGGTTGTGAGGATGGTGTCGAGTTTGGATTGGAATCGTGAGACGAGAAGGCTTTTAGCTTCGCGGTCGGCTTTTGCAGGTGTGCCATCAGAGTGGAATTCGCGCCAGTCTGCAAGGCAGGCAGCCCTCCAGATATCTGCTGGATATTGGATTTTAACACTGGCATCAGCAATGGCTTTATCGCGATTTCCCGAAACATCGTGAGGCAATTGCAAAGCCTTGCTTAAAATATCAATCGGGTCGCTGGAATCTAAAATTGCAGCATTCACGCCCGTTGCTGAAATCTGAAAAAGCATTGCAGTGGGAAATCCCACCAATGCACAACTTAAAATCGAATCAAAGATAAAAGGTTTTAATTTCATGGCACAGCTTCTCCGGGAAACATTTAGTGGTCTTAAGAGAAGCCGATACCTCAAACTAGGAATTCAGGAAAGATCAACTTTAAGTTCAGTTTGGAAAATCTGGGAAGTTTGGGTTAGTGCCAGCCGCCTGTTATGGGTAAAACCTGACCTGTGATGTAAGAAGCTTCATCGGAGGCAAGGAATAGGATGGCGTTTGCTACTTCTTCGGGTTGTCCGAAGCGTTTGAGGGGGATTTGTTTTTTGTATTCTTCCAGAACATTTTCCCGCACCCCTGTCAGCATCGAGGTTTCGATCATGCCTGGTGCGACTGCATTCACCGTGATATTTCGGGATGCAAGTTCTTTGGAGAGTACCTTGGTTAGGGCAATCACTCCGGCTTTGGCAGAGGAATAATTGGCCTGTCCGGGAAAGCCAACGATCCCTGAGATGGATGCGATGTTAACAATCCGTCCTTTTTCTGCGAGGATTTGCGCTGCGTATTTGCAGCAGAAGAACACGCCATCCAGATTGGTTCGCATGACACTAAACCAATCCTCCGAGGTCAATTTTTTGATGGTTTTATCGCGTAAAACCCCGGCGTTATTGATCAGCACATCCAGTTTGCCAAACTTTTTCCCCAAGGTTTCCAGATGTTCTTGAACTTGTAATTCCTGACTGACATCAAAACCAGCGAGGTCGCACTTTTTCCCTTGGGAATGAAACTCTTGAATAAGGGAGTTCGCATCTGCGAGATTTTGATCGGTAGGCAGGAAATTGAGTAGTCCATGTGCGCCTGCATTGACAAATTGCCTTAAAATCTGGGCACCCATCCCCCTGCTTGCCCCTGTTACCAGTACAACTTTGTCTTTAAAATCAAATTGTATCATCTTTAAGTTCCCTTTTCCCAGCCTATTACCTCTATAATGCTGGTATGATAATCTTTACTTGCAAAGATTGCTGGCTCATTAAGGCTTTTATTATGATATTCGATAGGATTGCGAAAGCTTTATTCTTTAAAAAGGCGGGTTTAACCCTTTGCCTATGCATGCTCATTTTGGGCTGTGGAATTGCAGAATACGAAGAGCAAGCCTATAAGACTTTGGAAATTGTTGCAGAAGCGGATGAAGCGGATAAGTTGCTGGGTTACCCGGTTGAAGTTCCTGAGCCAAAGGATGCGAATGGCACGGTGCTAACCAAGCACACCTTTTTGCGCCTGCCCAGGGAAAATTACTCCCGCCCGTATCCGGATTTTATCAGGGGAAAAGGGGTGGTGTTCATTAAATATGGCAAGCAAAAGGGTAGTTCCGTAATTCCCCGGGAGGTATTTCTGGCTTATTCTGATGAAACTGAGGGGGGCGTTTTTAAGGATGGGGTACTTGAGCATTTCGAAGCCAAGGCTGAAAAGAAGAAGTTGCCTGGTCTAAAAATCAAGGATGATGTGAAAACCGATCAATATTACTTCACAAATTCTTCTTCAGAAACTATTCATCTTTTCTTGGCACTTGATGAAAAGGTTGCTGTAATATTCAAATATGATCTGGATAAACCCCAGGTCAAGAAACAGGAAGTGGTTTCTGAGCGATCGATGCGGACTTTTCGTTTGAATGGTAATGCTGATCTCTCCAAGGCGCAGTGGGATTTAAAACAACAGCATGAAGGTGGAGATAAAAAACCTTGAGCTTGAGCATTATTAAGGATGATACTAAATTGGTCGACCAATCAACCTCACCAAGAAACTGCGATGGTCAGAATAAGCCTGTATGCTTGGCGCATTTAAGCGACATTCATGTTACTGCAGATGATTGTGCATGGACAAAACGCGATCTTTTCAGCAAGCGAATTACAGGCTGGATCAACCTCAAGATTTTTGGCAGGGGCTTTCGCTTTCGCAACACAAACGAAATTCTTAATGCCTTGATGAAGGATATCAAAGCTCAGAAATTAGACAGCATTGTGTTTTCCGGGGATGCAACGGCCCTTGGATTCGAAGCGGAAATGGCAAAAGCAGCCGAGCTTTTAGGATTGAATGGCCCCGATGCACATCCTGGGCTAGCAGTGCCAGGCAATCATGATTATCAAACTGCCTCCTGTGCAGCCCAAAACCATTTCGAAAACCATTTTTCCCCTTGGCAGCAGGGTAAGCGGATAGGCAATCATATATATCCATTCGCCCAGAAAGTTGGCAACATCTGGGTTGTTGCAGTAAACTCTTCCACGCCCAACCGCCTGCCTTGGGATGCAAGGGGTTGTGTTGGAAGTGATCAGCTACAGCGTTTGAAAATGCTGTTTGACCAACTGGACGATTGCAGAAGAATTCTTGTGACGCATTACCCGGTGAAAATCGCAAGCGGCCAGAAAGAACGAAAAATCCGTGCTCTTCGTGATCTCGAATCCCTTGTACAAGTTTCTGCCAAGGGTAAGATTTCACTCTGGCTGCATGGCCATCGCCATGATCAATTTTATCACCCCACCAGTTCGGATGTGCCTTTCCCGGTTTTATGCGCAGGCAGTGCCACACAAAATGGGAAGTGGTCTTATTACCGGTACTCCATCCTAAATGGGAAACTTGGGGTTGAATGCAGGTCATTTAACCCGGAAACCGGCTTATTTCATAAGGCTGAAAGCTTTGATCTTGATCTGCCCTACAGTTATTAAAGGGGCTGGCTGACCGACTTTTTTATTTTTTAATATTTTGATTATTTATGTCATTGAAAGCTTCCAAGTTTGTACTTGGGGCGTTACTATTATATTGTTAATCATTCTTTCAATATTTTTATAACTCGGGTGATATTCCTTGGAACCAAATATGAACTATCCTGTTGAATTGGCTGGCGGTGTAACCCCAGGCAATCCTGAGTCACCTCGCAATGCAGTCCCTCAAAACGAACTATCAGAAATTCTTAAACAAATTCTTGATATCCAAAAAGAAATGCTGAACCACCAGCGTGCGGCACTTGCAGCACATGATCATGCTGCCCGATGGAAATCCTTCATCGCCCGATGGCCTGATGAGTTTCCTGGCCTTCCTGAAATGAGCAAAAACGCCCTGCCTCATTTGGAAAAAGCCTATGGAAAAATGATATACGATATAGTCGAGCGGATTTCTGATGATTCAGATTCCATCGATAACGAATTTGGCCTGCAGGAGTTTCTTGATCGCTACGGTATGCGACTCGCCCAGATCGGCACACTGCTGAATTTGGTTGCTCCTTTAGCAGACCTCGGCAACAACCCCGAATCCTAGTGATTTAGGGGTTATAACCCAATGCTTGTTCATTATGTCTAATCAAGGAACCACCCCGGGCTTTATCACCGTGGAATTTCTTGGTATTCCGAAACTAAAAGCTGGCGTGCCTTTTTGCCAAGTCCCTGCTGGCTCTTTGTCCTCGATCATTAATAATCTTAAAAATCAATTCCCGAGGCTTTCGGAGGAACTCATGTCTTCTCCTTCGGGCAAAAGCCATGTGCTTTATTCCCTCAATGGGGATTATTTTTTGCATGACCCTGATACGATTCTTTTAGAAGGGCAGCAACTTTTGATTATTTCAGCAGATGCAGGCGGATAGCTTCATCACTTCAAATTTTTCAGTTTTTGCAGCGCACTCTCAAGGGCCTTGGGGTCTGGGCTATAGCCTTTGGGGCTTTCGTAACCTGAAGGATAAGCAAGGTTTTCCCAAAGGTTTTGCAGGATTGCTTGTTCAGGTTTTTTTGAACTGAGCATGGATAGTGCCAGGGCTATTTGGGTGGATTCATTCCAGGTTGCAGTTTCCAGATTATGTTTGGAAAGCTGATCGAGTAAAAGCGTGCGCCAATCTTTTGGGGGGGTGATACCCTTGGTGATAAGCTCTTTCTGAATTTTTGCAAGTTGGCCTGCAAGCATATCTGCAGAGGCTCTGGCTTCCTTGGGGCTGACTTTAAAAGAACTTCTTTCCTTCGCAAGGGTGGTGTAAAGGTTTGAAATTTGTTTGTCTTGGCCCGAAATCAACAGTGCTTCCGAAAGTAAAATACCTGTCCAGGAGTCGTAGGGAATTGAACCTGGTTTCCTACCTTGGTAGTAGTTCTTTTTATCTCTCCAACTGGGTTGTTGAAAATCAGCATGACAGGAAAGGCAGGAGGACTCTGCGAATTCAGGCCAGATTCCCTGATTATTAAGGGCAAGTTCTGCCCGATGCGATGATAACTCCATGCTTGATGATAGGCCGGCCAATTGCCCTGCAACCCATATTTCTAGATCGCGATTGGTATTGGATGTATATTTTTTGGTGTTCCAATGCGGTGGCATGTTTTTCTGATATGAAAGGGACTCGAAGGTGAGCCTGGGGTGGCCTGCGGCCATGATGTCGTGGTTGGCATCGCGGGCGGGGATTCCGGTTTCGGGGTTGGCAGGTGCACCCACATGGCAAGCGACACAAACTTTTGCCTGAATGAAGGCATTGCCCAAATAGTTCATTCCTTCGTTTTCATATTGAGCTTTTTTGGATTCTGGTGCTGTGTTTTTCCAAGCTTCGGTGGTATGGATTCCTAGCCATTTTGGCGAAGCTGTACCATGGCATGATTCACAACCAACCCCCAAATCCAATGGAAAATCCAATTTAGATTGTGCTTGGGCAATTTGCGGGGTGGTATGGCAAGCCAGACAGCGAAGATCTTTATGGGCAGCAGGGATACCCAGATTTTTAGCCATCGTTTTGGCCCGCTCTGAAAGCAATGATTGGTAGGCGTTTGCGTGTTTATCGTGGGCGAGCCAAGTTGAAAATTCATTTTGCTGTACTATTTGACCTGAAACAGGTTCAGAACCTCCATGGCAACCACGACCGGAACATGAAGAGGATGTGGCGATAGGAGGGTGCTTTGCTTCTGAAGCCGATGGGTTGATAGCGGCCTTTTTGGTGGAAGGAGAATCTTGTTCCTGGGAGAAAGAGTCCTGGCTCGTAAAAATGAAAGAAATAGCCCAAAACAGGAGACAAAAGCAGGTCAGTTTGATCGAATGTAAGTAACTTAAATTTAAAGGGTACATAGACAGTATTTCTTTTATATTTCTCGTTGTTAATTTTCTTTTATACTATTAACAGTTATTCTATTTTTAGTTCATTTTATGGTAGGGTGGAAGAAAATATTCGATATATTAGGGTTAATTCTTATTGTCTGAACTTTATTGAGTGAAGGAATAAAAATCAGTGTTAATACGCAAATCAAACTTTGCAGAACATTACCCTTGGGTTTTGGCTTCAATCGTCGTACTTGCCTTGGCGGTAGTCTGGTTTGTTTTCGCATCGGTGGGCCATGCAGAATGGCCAAGTGGCAGTAGTTTGCCAGGGTTTACCTTCGGTATCCTGGGTGGACTGATTTGTTTGTTTGAATTTTTAATCTGGCCTCGAAAAAAACTCAGATCGTGGCGCATTGGAAAAGTCTCAACTTGGATGCGTGCCCATATCTGGCTTGGATTGTTGGCAGTTCCTCTTTTGGTTTTGCATACCGGTTTTCGATGGGGTGGCCCGCTAAGCACCACCTTGATGATTTTGTTTTTGGTGGTGATTGCAAGCGGGGTATGGGGTTTGGTATTACAGCAGTTTTTGCCTGAAAAGATGTTGAAGGAAGTTCCTGCTGAGACAATTTTTTCGCAAATTGACTATGTTTCAGAATTGATGGCTGCTGAAGCATCCCGCCTGGTTCGATCTGTTTGCAACATTTCTTCCGGCCCCGATGATTCAGATAAAGTTTCAGACGATGCACATATGGTGGTGGGCGCGGTTCGCACGACCGGCGCTATTCAAGGTCGGGTGGTGGTAACCTCGAGCCTGCAGGAAAGTGTTCCTGATAGCAGGCCTTTGTTTGATTTTTTCAACGAACACATTTATGGTTTTTTAAAGAACGGCCAGCTTGCAATGTCGCCTTTGCAGAATCCTGTCCGGGCTCACTCGATGTTCAATTCCCTACGGACAAAGCTGCCCCCCCGGGCCCATGAGGTGGTAACGGTTTTGGAAGATCTTTGCAATCAACGCAGGCAAATCATCACCCAGGCAAAAATCCAGTTCTGGCTTCATAGTTGGTTGTGGGTGCATCTGCCACTTTCCGTTGCTTTGATCGTTTTGATGTTTGTTCATGTATTTGTGGCTATGAAATACTGGTAAATCTAGAGGGATCCATGGCTTTCCAAGAAAGCGGAAAACAACGTGCGACAAGAATCCAGCTCGACTATTACAAAAAGTCGACTTATCTGGATCGTACCAAGTCAACTCTGGCTTTAATCTGCCTGCTGGCAGCAGTTGGTTGGATGGCGCTGGTTTATGCGCAGGGTGAAAAGGGGCAATCAGCGTTTTCTCGAGGCCAAGTGACCAAGTTTCATGCTGCCTGGAATAATAACTGTACCGTGTGCCATGCAGACTTTGAACCCATCAGCAAAAATAGTTTCAGCATGAAATGGATGGGCCACGAGGCGGGGAAGAAACTATCGGGAGATGCCCGCTGCGAAAGCTGCCATGTCGCCCCGGTTCATCATGCAAATCAAAAGCTTGAATCAACTCCGAGTTGTGGAGGTTGCCATCGTGAGCATCGCGGGTTGGATGCCAGCATTGTAAGGCTGCCTGATTCGGATTGTATTTCGTGCCATACAAATATGCCGGCCCATCTTGCAACAGGTGCGAATGCAAAATATGCCCCGAAGATTACCTCTTTTGCAACTGCCTCGCAGGGGCACCCTGATTTCCGATTGTTGGCAGAGAAAATGACCGATCCAGGCACTGTAAAATTCAACCATAAGTTGCATCTGACTCCCGGAGTATCCCGGGATCCCAAGGGTAAACCTTGGACCTATTCAGATATCCCAGAACCTGAAAGAGAGAGGTTTGGCTATCAGAAGGGGATGGATTTAAAGACTGCTATAGCCCTTGATTGCAAGGCGTGCCATAACCTTGAATCTGCAGATGCCAAGCCTTCTCCTGATGCGTTTGCCAACATGCCAAAATCGGTGCACGCAGAAAGATCCAAAGGTGGAGTGTACCAGCCGATTGTTTACGATGTGCATTGCAAAGCTTGCCATCCTCTTTCCTTTGATGATTCGAACAAGGGCCTTTCTGTTCCCCATCGATATCAACCCGAAGAAATACGTGCCTACTTGGAAGGTTATTACTCGAAGCAATTGGTGCTTGAAACCAAGGAGTTTTCAAAACCCAGAGATGTGTTGCCTGTTCCGATTCCCGGGAAGAATCCCTTGGCGCCCGTGGTTGAATCAGTGAAGAAGCAAGTTGATGCCAAGGTTTCTGTTGCAATGAATAATCTGTTTTTGGGCAAGAAAACCTGTGGTGAATGCCATTATGAAAAAGGTGACACGAAGAGTACGAACCCAGGTTTCACCCAGATTCCCAAGTTGATTCAAACGGGGTTGGACCCTGACACCAAGGCATTTCAATGGTTTAAAGAATCTAGGACGGGCGATCCGGCAAAACATGTTTGGCCATCCATTCCATCGCTATGGATGCCACATGCCAAGTTTGATCACTCCGCGCATAGGTTCATGGATTGCGCTTCCTGCCATGGTGCTGCGAATAACTCCATTACGAAGAATGACATTTTACTTCCCGGAATTGACAACTGCAGAAGTTGCCATGCTCCCGCCAGATTTGTTGCAGGAGTTGCGCAAGCCGGGGTTAATCATGATTGTGTTGAATGCCATAACTATCATCATGGGGATCAACCGTTCCAGGGTATTGGTGCTGCTGCATGGGATCCGAAGATACTTCGGACCATAGAGCAGATTCAAAAACCAATTCCATAAAGGAATGTTTCAATCGCATTTTTAGAAGAGACAGGCTTTGGGAGAAAGATATGTTAGTTCAGGCATTAAAAGAAATTCAGGATAGATGTGGCTATTTGCCCCATGATGAAATGCGATCGCTTTCCAAGCGTACGGGTGTCCCATTGCATCGCATTCATGAGGTGGCAAGCTTTTATCCGTTATATAAGTTGGAACCCCCCAAAGGCGCAAGTATCAAAGTATGCAGGGATATGGCATGTCATATCCATGGGGCACCAGAAATTACCCAGGGTCTTGAAAATCTTTCAAGAGAGCTTGGGCCGGGGAAGATCCAAGTTTGTGGTGTTTCCTGCCTGGGCCAGTGTGATGCAACCGTAGCTGCCTTGATCAACGATCACCATGTATACCGGGGGATGGATCTCAAGGGATTGTCTGAGTTGGCTAGAAAAGCTGCTGCGAATGAAGAGCTTCCCCATCAGCATTTGGATAATTCCACCCTTCCTTTTCAAATCAATCCTTATCAGAATCGTGAACCTTATGAGGCGGTGAAACAATATGTTGCTGGGGGCATGGATCATGCAGCATTGCTGAAAAAGATGGAGGTATCGGTTCTTCGTGGCATGGGTGGTGCTGGGTTCCCTACCTTTCGCAAATGGTCTGCTGTAAAGGGTGCTCCCGGAAATGTAAAGTATATTGTTTGCAATGCAGATGAAAGCGAACCAGGAACTTTTAAAGATCGCGAACTCATGCGCAGGGCCCCTTACCTTGTGATTGAAGGTATGGTCTTGGCTGCTCTTGTTACTGGCGCTGAAAAGGGTTACCTCTATATCCGCCATGAATATATCGATGAAGTCAAAGTCCTTAAAGAGGCGTTAATCACTGCAGCAGGTTTAGGTGTGATAGGCAAAAATGTTCTGGGCACGGGTAAAAAGTTCATGCTTGAGCTTTTCATCAGCCCGGGTGGTTATGTACAGGGTGAAGAAAGTGCACTTTTGGAAGCAATTGAAGACAAGCGTGGCGAACCTAGGAACAAGCCGCCTTTCCCTGTTTTTGAAGGATTGTTTGGTAAGCCTACTGTTATTAATAATGTTGAAACACTTTCTTGGATTCCGGGAATCGCGCTTAATGGTGGGGAATGGTATCGCGATAAGGGCATCCGTGGCGCAACTGGGATGCGCATAGTTTCCATTAGTGGGGATGTACAAAAGCCTGGCGTTTATGAAGTGCCTTTTGGCCAGACGGTCAAGGAATTGATTTTTGATACAGCAGGGGGAATGTTGCAGGGACATACGCTTAAAGCTATCGCAACCTCTGGGCCTTCGGGTGGATTTTTACCTGCAAAGGTGCCTGTCGAAAAGTTACCTGCCAAATTCGTGCAAGACAAGGTTCCTGCGGGTGCCAAGCTTTATGATATTCTTGAGCTTCCTCTTGATCTAAACACGGTGGGACAGATGGGCGGCATGTTGGGGGCTGCTTTTATCGTCTATGATGATCGAAGGGACATGCTCGACAATGCTTTGAATTGTGTTTCTTTTTATCGAAATGAATCGTGTGGCAAATGTGTCCCTTGCAGGACGGGTTCACAAAAGCTGGTGGATATCATCACAAATTTGATGGAAGGCAGGTCGGGCCGTAAAGAGCTTGGCCTTATCAATGAACTGGGTGAGACGATGGGGATAACATCGATTTGCGGGTTGGGCCAGGTGGCCTCTAATCCCATAACCAGCCTGTTGAAATTCTTCCCTGAAGAAGTTGAAAACTATTTGAAACAAGTTTGATTTCAATGATTGGGCCCCGGGGCCTTGGAGGTTGGTGATGAATGTAGCTGAAGAATTGTTCCCGATGGTGGTGGATGGCAGGGTGGTTGAGCTCGACCGCATTGCTGCCGATTTAATTAAAGCACCTCCCGTCAAAATTACAATTGATGGTAAAGAGGTGGAGATAGCCCGTGCCACTCTTTCCAAGAATCCGATTACTGGTGAATTGAAACCCAAGTTGACCACCATATTGGATGCTGCACAGAAAGCGGGAGTTTTTATTCCCATTCTTTGTCATCGTGAACATATGGAACCCGTTGCTGTATGCAGGTTTTGTGCTGTTGATATCGGAGCCCGTACTCTCGTTGCTGCATGCCACCGCCCCGTGGAAGATGGCATGAAAGTTTCCACAGGTGCCACCAGTGAAAAAGTTAATAAATCGGTCAAGATTCTTACCGAACTTCTTCTTGTCGATAATGAAGTCCCCCGTGCTGTAAACAGGGAGTATGGCGACAATGAGCTTCGAACCATTGCCAAGAAGCTTGGCATGGATCCGCATGCCTCCCGCTTCCCCAAAAACCCCAACGATCGTGGTACTGATGATAGTTCGATGATTATTTCTGTTGATCATAATGCCTGTATTCTTTGCGATCGCTGTGTCAGGGCGTGCAATGAAATTCGCCATAATGAAGTGCTTGGTAGAATGAACAAAGGTTTTAAGTCCAGGATTTCATTTGACCTTAATGATCCGATGGGGCATTCCTCATGCGTTTCGTGTGGTGAATGCATGGCATCATGCCCTACCGGTGCGCTTACGAACAAGAAGCTTGTAGCTTCTAATCTTAGTGAGCAACCCGGAGCGTTGCCTGTTTCTGTGGACGATCTTTTCACCCATGAACTTTTTCAAGGGATCAGCAAGCCATTCATGGAATGGAACCAGGGATCTGTCGTACGAAGGAAATTCAAGCAGGGCGAAATCGTCTGTAATGAAGGGGATTCTGGCTCGACCGCATTCATCATTGAGGATGGTGTGGTGGATGTGTTTTTGAAAAGCCCCTTGAATCATATCGAGAACACGCAATCAAGCGGCTTTCTTGGCTTGATCAAAAAGTTTACTACCACGCTTTCCACGTCCAAAAGGGAAGAGGAGAAAAAAGCCCGGTATATTTCAATTGATGCGCCCGTAAGCCTTAACACCAGCAACCCCATTGCCCAGTTGACCAAGGAAGATGTGTTATTTGGCGAAATGACTTGCATGAACCATTACCCAAGGTCTGCCACTATTCGTGCCAAGACGGATATCACCCTTCTTGAAATTCGCAGGAATGTGCTCTACATTCTTCAACGCAATAAGCAGAGCAAGGCTATTCTCGATGCTGTTTATAATAAAAGATCCATAAGCACTCATCTTCGCAGCATCCCATTGTTTGCAGAGCAATTCACCAACGACAAGGATTTTGAGAAGTTTGTTGACCTGGTTCGTGAAAAAGCAAATCTTGTTCGCTTGAATCCGGGAGATGTTCTTTTCAGGCAGGGCGATGTAGAAGATAATTTCTATTTGGTTCGCATAGGTTTTGTCAAAATCTGGATCAAGCAACCTGGTGGCGATCATGTGATTAATTACACGGGGCCCGGGGGAATGGTTGGCGAAATCGCGCTCATGGGTCATTTGGCAGAATTGCAAGGCAAATTGCTTACCCAAGGAAGAACTGCCAGTGCAACCGCCTTGGATCATGTGGATCTTGTCAGCATTAGTGGTGAAGATTTTAAAATCATCCTCGAGAATTTCCCTAAAATTCGTGAAAAGATGGTTGCCATCGCTTTGGAAAGACTTACAGAAATTCAAAGGCAGATCGCAAAAGTTGAAAGTACAAACCTTAATGATTTTCTTAAACAAGGGTTGATGGAAGCCCGTAGTTTATTGGTGTTGGACTTGGAAAAATGCACCCGTTGCGATGAATGTACCAAGGCTTGCTCTGATACGCATCAAGGGGTGACCAGGTTGGTTCGTGAAGGCCTTCGGTTCGAAAACTTTCTCGTTGCCAGTTCATGCAGATCCTGCCTCGATCCTTATTGCATGGTTGGGTGCCCAGTGGATGCAATTCATCGTGGCAAAAAACGCGAGATGATCATTGAAAACTGGTGCATCGGTTGTGGAAAATGCGCCCAGAATTGCCCTTATGGCAATATCAACATGCAGCCTTTCGAAACCAATGAAAAAATTGATGATGTCAACAGGCCTGGTTACAAAGTTGCGGTCGTGCAGCAAAAAGCAACCATGTGCGACCTTTGCGAATCGGTCGATGGTCAGCCTAGTTGTGTTTATGCGTGCCCCCATGATGCTGCACATCGCATGAGTGGGACCGAGTTGATCAAAAAGGTTGAATCCAATAAAAATTAAATCTTTTGCGGTTTGGAAAGAATAAATAATGAGTGTTGAAAAATTTGATTTAGTGGTGATTGGTTCCGGCCCTGCTGGGGAAAAGGGAGCTGCTGCTGCTGCGTACTTTGGTAAGAAAGTCGCCCTGATTGAAAAAGAAAATGTGCTGGGTGGGGCCGCTGCCAATACTGGCACCCTTCCTTCCAAAACTCTCCGGGAATCGGCACTTTACCTTTCCGGGTTTAAACAAAGAAAACTGTTTGGGTTTCAGGTAGATATGAAGAAGACTATTCATATCAGTGATTTCATGGCGCATGAGCGCTTTGTCACAGATAATGAGCGCCAGCGTATTCGTGAAAATCTTGCCAAGCACGATATTACCGTATTTCGTGGCATGTCCTCTTTTGTTGATCCTGAAACCGTTGTTATAAAGCCTGACCGCTGCCCTGAAATCCAGTTGAAGGCCAATCGGTTTCTCATTGCAACAGGTTCCTATCCTTTCAGGCCCAAGAATTTCCCATTCCACGACCCTAGGGTTTTTGATTCCGATACGATTTTAACCCTTGATGTTATTCCTGAGAGCATGCTTGTTATTGGTGGTGGTGTGATTGGTTGCGAATATGCATGTATGTTTGCGGCCTTGGGGGTTCGTGTCTGCGTGGTGGAGAAATCCGAGAAGATTGTTGGGGGAATGGATATTGAAATTTCAACCGCCTTGAAAGCTCGAATGGAATCTTCAGGCATTAAATTCTTCATGGGTGATTCCGTGAAAAAAATCGAGTGTGGTAAGGTGGTCGAAGTTGAACTGGAATCGGGCGCAATCGTTGAGACTCATGCGGTTTTGGTTTCCTCGGGAAGATCTGGGCAAACCGGTTCCATTGGTCTTGAAAATGTTGGCATTACAACCAATTCGCGTGGGCACATTTTGGTTAACGAACATTTTCAAACCAATCAACCACATATTTATGCCGCTGGCGATGTTATTGGTAATCCCTCGCTAGCCTCCACTGCCATGGCTCAGGGCCGTATTGCTGTTTACCATGCTTTTGGCCTTAAGCAATCCGTCCACTTTCCTTCCCTTCTTCCCAGCGGCTTATACACCATCCCAGAATGCTCTTCAGCGGGGCACTCGGAAGACCAGCTTAACGAATCTAAAATCCCTTATGTTGTAGGCAAGGCTAGTTATGCCAATAATGCAAGGGGTCAGATCATTGGTGATACCGAGGGATTTCTTAAATTACTTTTTCATCGGGAAAGTAAAAAACTTCTTGGGGTTCATGTCATTGGTGAAGGGGCAACCGAAATTGTTCATATTGGACTTACAGTCATGGTGATGGATGGTGGCGTAGATGTTTTTATCGATACCTGCTACAACTACCCAACCATCAGCGAAGTTTATAAATATGCATCCTACGATGCCCTCTCCAAATTTGATAAAATCGATGAATCTTCCCAAGAAACTTCCTGATTATTAGGTTTTTCTTCGTTTCGCCTTATAATGACTTAGGATATCCAGTGTTTTTTCAAGGCTTGATACGATGAAAATTGTTCACTACCCACACCCTGCTTTGCGTTTTCAGGCCAAGCCGATTTCTTCAATCGACAAGAAGATCAAACTTCAGATTGGTGAAATGTTTGATCTCATGTATGAAGCCAAGGGACTGGGCCTTGCTGCAACTCAAGTTGCGCTTCCTTTTCAATTGCTGGTGATGAATGTGTCCGGTGATCCTGATAAAAAAGAACATGAATTTGTTTATATCAATCCAACCCTGGTTGAGCGCAAGGGCACCATGGATGGCGAAGAAGGGTGTCTCAGCTTTCCTGGTTTGTTTCAAAAAGTGCGCAGGGCTAAAACCGTAAAAATCCAAGCCTATAACCTTCTGGGTGAAAAGGTCGAAGTGGTTGCTTCCGACCTCGCCTCCAGAGCCTGGCAGCATGAAATCGATCACCTTAATGGTGTCCTTTTTGTTGACAAGCTTGGTATCATCGGCAAGCTTGCTTCCCGTGGCGCTCTAAAAGAACTTGAAGAAGAATTCAAGTTAGCCCAACAGCGCGGAGAAATTCCTCCTGAAACCGAGATCAAAGCTCTTATCGATTCTCTTTTGTCCGGATCTTGATTTTCCCGGGGGTTGATTCATGCGAATTGTCATGATGGGCACAGGTATTTTTTCCGAGCCCACTTTTGAATCCCTTCTGCTCAACAAAAAACAAGTTGTTGCATTATTTACCCAACCCGATCGTGCCATTGGGGAAGAAAAAGCTTCCACCAGACAGATTGGCAAGGGAATGAAAAATATCGCCCTTCAGCATCATATCCCCGTCTTTCAACCTTTTAAAATCAACTCAGATGAGGGGCTTACCATTCTTCGTGATCTTCGCCCTGATCTTTTCGTTGTTGCGGCCTATGGCCAAATTCTTTCCCCCGAGGTGCTTGCGATTCCCACTCTTGGTGGTATTAATGTTCATGCATCCCTTCTGCCAAAGTACCGTGGGGCTGCTCCTGTTCAATGGACCATTGCAAACTGCGAAAAAGAAACAGGCGTATCCATTATCCAGATGACACCCACGCTTGACGGTGGGCATATTCTCGCAACGGTAACCACTCCGGTTTCTCCGGAAGAAACTGCGGGGGAACTCGAGGCCAGGCTTTCTACGATGGGGGCAACTATTGCCCTTGAGGTTATTGCAAAAATGGAGGCCGGCCCCATTCAAGGGCTTCCGCAGGATATTTCCCTTGCGACCAAGGCGCCCAAGCTTCGTAAAGAGCATGGCAACATCAATTGGGAACGTAATGCTCTAGAAATCAGCGCTCATATCCGGGCAATGCAACCCTGGCCCACAGCTTTCACCTTGTGGAAACGCAATGGGCAGCCCCCCCTTCGTATTATGATTTTTAAGGCTGTTCCCTCGTTTGAATCCACCACTACCCTGCCACCTGGAACTATTCTTGAACCAGCGAAAGACTTAAACATCATGCAGGTGGCCGCAGGAAATGGCACGATCCTTAATGTGTTAGAGGTTCAGCCTGCTGGGAAGCGCAAGATGGCTGCTGCTGAATTTCTTAGAGGTAGGCACTGGTTTTCTGGTGACTCTTTTGCAAGGGCTTAAACCTTGACCCGAGGTTTAGTACAATAACCTTTTATTCTTTTGGTTCGAGCAGGTTTAAATTTATTCATGGCTAAGAAACTTTTCATTGAGACTGTTGGCTGCCAGATGAATGTTCTGGATAGCGAAATCGTTGTTGGCACACTGAAAAAACAGGGGTACGAACTTGCTACCGAGGCCACCGATGCAGATGTGATTCTTTTCAATACTTGTAGTGTACGTCAGCATGCCGAGGATAAAATTTATAGTGCCTTGGGCCGGATCAGGATTCACATGGAGGAAAACCCGCACAAGATTCTTGGCGTGCTTGGGTGCATGGCTCAAAAAGATCAGGAATTGATCCTCCGAAGGGCACCCCATGTCGATGTCGTTTGTGGTACCGGGCAGTTGGGCAGGATTGCTGAACTTATTGAAGATGCAAAATCATCCGGTAAACCCCAACTGGCACTCAGCCTCGGTAGATCTGATGCCTCCAGGGATGAAGTGGAACGCAGTTTCGAAAGTTATGACCCCTCCAGAGAAACTGCGATGCGGCCCAATTCTTTCCAAGCTTTTGTTCGCATCATGTTTGGCTGTGATAAATTTTGCACCTACTGCATTGTTCCAAGCACCAGAGGTCCCGAGCAAAGCAGGTCTCCCGATCATATCCTAGCTGAAGTTCGACTGCTCGCTGATCAGGGTTGCAAGGAGATTACTTTCCTTGGACAAACTGTTAATAGCTATTATTACAAGCACGGCGATGGTAGAACCACCACACTTGCAGGGCTTTTAAATCTGATTCATGATACACCAGGTATCGAGAGGATTAAATTCGTCACCAATTATCCCAAGGACATGGATGATGAACTTCTTGATGCGGTGCGTGAGTTACCGAAGGTTTGCAAGTACCTTCATGTGCCTGTGCAATCCGGTTGTAATGAGGTGCTTAAGCGCATGAAGCGCCTTTATACGGTTGAATATTATATTGAGATGCTTAAGCGTTGCAGAGAGAAAGTCCCCGGTGTTGCTGTTTCCAGTGATTTTATTGTTGGCTTTTGTGGGGAGACGGAAGAATCTTTCAGGCGCAGTTGCGATCTGGTTGAAAAGAGCATGTTCAAAAACAGCTATATTTTCAAATACAGCACCAGACCCGGCACCAAGGCTGATGATCTTTATCCCGATGATATCAGCGAGGCCACAAAAAAACGTAGAAACAATGATCTCCTTGCTATTCAGGATGCCAACAGTCTTGTCGATCATCGTTCTAAAATCGGATCTGTTTTGGATATATTGGTGGAAGGCCCAAGTAAATTAGCTGCAAAACATCCAGATGGCCCCAGACAACTTACTGGCCATACCATGACCGATCACATCACAGTTTTTGATGGTAATGAAAGGCTGATTGGCAATACCGTCAAAGTGCTTATTGAGGATGCAACAGCTTTTACACTTTTTGGCAGGATCATAACGGATGAAGTTTCCGGGGCTTCTTTGGTTTCCCGGGAAGCTGCGATTGTGCAACCCAGCATTACTCCCAAGACAGGTAGAAAATCCCTCGAGATCATCTCTTAGAGGTCATTTAGTAAAAAGGTTTTTTAAACTGAAACTGCAAACCCATGAATAGCCCTGCGAATCCTGAGTTTGATTGGCTGAATAGTTTCAAGCATACCGATCCTGTGCGGGCTCAAAAAAATCTTTCCCTGCTTGCAAAACATCTTGATGCTGATTCTTTTCTTTTGCTTCACAGTAGTATCAAAGAGCTTCTACCCTCTTTGCCAGACCCTGGTCGTTCCCTCAATAATCTTGAACGTTTCTTTTCCCAATCTTCCTCCAAGCCTTATTGGGAGTTGATTCTTCGCAGCAACAATGCCACTCTTCTTGATCTCCTTCAGATTTTCAGTACCAGCCAATCGTTCAGTGACCTTTTGATCTCTTACCCGGATTGCATTGATATGCTTGGCGTACCTCTGCATGAAACTCCTTCGAGGGAGCAACTGGTGCAGGAACTTCAAGCAGAGGTTGATAAAAACCCTGATGATTCATCGATTCTTAGGGCGTTACGTAGATACAAGCAAAGGCAGGTTCTTAGAATCGGGGGTAATGATATTCTTCGCAATAGACCTCTTGAAGAAGTTACCAGGGATATATCCCAAGTTGCTGAAGCTGCACTTGAAGTTGCATTGAATCTCGCACGAAAAACCCTTGAGCGCAGATACGGCATACCTCTCAATACATCCGGTCTCCCTGCATCCTGTTGCATTTTAGCCTTTGGAAAACTAGGTGGCGAAGAGCTGAACTATTCCTCTGATATCGACCTTATGTTTGTTTATGATGACGATGGCATTACCAAAATCCCTCGGGGAACCCCCATTGAGAACTCCGAATTCTTCAGCAGACTGGCTTCTGAAATTGTCAGGCTACTCTCCTCGCATACCGACAGGGGTACATGCTACAGGGTTGATCTAAGGCTTCGCCCTGAAGGCCAGCGTGGACCTCTGGCTCGTTCCCTTGAAGGCACTCTTGCCTACTACGATACACTTGGTAGAACTTTTGAAAGGCAGGCCCTTATCAAGGTTCGCACTGTTGCGGGTGATTTCAATCTTGGCCATGCCTTCATAAAAGCCATCGAATCTTTCGTCTATCGCAGATATCTTTCCTTTGCTGAAATCAATGAAATCAAAGCACTTAAACGCAGGATCGAACTGCAAACCTCAAAGCAGGGCCTTGAGCAAACCGAAGTCAAGACAGGGCGGGGGGGTATCAGGGATATCGAGTTCACCATCCAGTTTCTTCAGCTTCTCAATGGTGGCGATCTGCATATGGTTCGTGAACGAAATACTTTGAAAGCTCTGCTTGCACTGGAAAAAGAAGGCTGTCTTACTGATCAAGAATCCAGGGTCCTTGATGATGCTTATCGGTTCCTGCGCAAAACCGAACATCGCCTTCAAGTATTGTTTGACCTGCAAACTCATAAGCTTCCTGATAAGGATGATGAATTAAACAAGCTAGCACAAAGAATGGGTTACTTTTCCGAGGATCTTAAATCTCCCAGGGAGTTGTTTCTTGAAGAATATAAAGATCGCACCTCTCTTACCCATAGGATTCTTGAACATCTTTTGCATCAGACTTTCTCGGGAGATGCAGATCAATCCGAACCAGAATCAGATATTATTCTCGACCCAAACCCCGAACCGGAATTGATCCACGCCGCTTTGGAAAAATATCGTTTTAAAAATGTTAATGCCGCTTATCAAAACCTTCTTCTTCTGGCTCAGGAATCCGCACCATTCCTTTCAACCAGACGATGCAGACACTTTCTTGCTTCGATTGCCCCTGCATTATTAAAAAGCTTGAGAGAGACGCCGGATCCTGACATGGCTCTTATGAACCTCGAAAAAGTCACAGCTTCCCTTGGTGCAAAAACCATCCTCTGGGAACTTTTCAGCTTTAACCCTCCTAGCCTTAAACTCTATGTAGACATTTGCGCATGGAGCCAGTTTCTCTCAGGTATCCTTGTCAATAACCCAGGCATGATTGATGAACTTCTTGATTCCCTTGTGCTCGACCAACCCAGAAAAATTTCTGAATTAAAACTAGAATTGGCAGACCTCTGTAAAAACGCAACTGATCTTGATCCGATCCTTCATAGCTTTCAAGACAAGGAGCTTCTTAGAATTGGCGTACGCGATATTCTTGGTAAGGATCCAATCCGGCTTATTGTTGCGTCTCTTAGCGATCTTGCTGAAACGCTTCTTTCAACCGTGGCTGATATTGAAATGAATTCAATGGTTCTTAAATTTGGCCCACCTGTTCTTTCCATTGGCCCTAGGGCGGGAAAACCTTGTAGATATGCAATTGTTGGCCTTGGAAAACTGGGCGGCAGAGAAATCAATTACCATAGCGATCTTGACTTGATCATTCTTTATGAGGGTGAAGGTAAGCCCATTGGGGCCAATAATCAAAATCCTGATGAACAACAACCCGACAACAATTCCTTCTTTATCGAGCTCACACAACGGATCATCAGAACCCTCAGTAATCATGGCCCTTTGGGTAGACTTTATGAACTGGACTTCCGATTGCGACCCACAGGCCGATCAGGAAGCCTTGTAATTCCCATCCAAGAGTTCCAAAAATATTATTACGATTCTGATAACGTTCAGCTTTGGGAAAGACTCATGCTTTCGCGGGCCCGGGTCGTTCATGGCGATTCCTCCTTTGCAAATGATGTTTCCTTGGTTGTCAATAATGCCGTATGCATGGTCCCCTGGAAAAGCAGTTTTATTGATGAAATAAAAATCATGCGGGATCGACTTGAAGCCAGCAGAAATCCAGGTGATTTAAAAAGGGGCAGTGGAGGCATGGCGGACGTTGAATTTCTGGTCGAGCTTTTACAAATTCGCTTTGGAGCAAGCCATCCTTCCATCAGGCATCCCAACGTCTGGTCTGCGCTTGAGGCCATGAAATCTTGTGGTTTGGTTTCTCCTACCGAGCATTTTGAATTGACCAGTGCTTATGATTTTCTTTTTCGAGTTCAGGGCAGATTACGAATTGTCAAAAATCTTGCCATTGATACCATTCCTGATAAATCTGATGAAGTCACCAAGCTTGCCCGAAGATTAGGCTTCGATCTTCTCGCATTTCAAGAAACGCTTTCAAGGCATCAGAAAATCGTCCGGAACCATTATTTGCAAATCTTGGAAGGATGCAGATAGCCACTAAGTTTGCAAATGTTCTTGCAGTAATTTGTATAACTTCTCAGGCTTATCCTCGTTGGGTCTAAGCCTGCAGTAGATGTTTTCCGAATCCACCACCCTTAACCTGCCTTTGCTTTTGTTTGCAACCGTCTGGGCTCGCTTTGCGTTTCGGTAGGTGAAAACCAGATCCACTGGCCCAGCAATTCCTGCTGCAGGCCTTTCAATATGAATCTGGCTTATCTGCCATTTGGCTGCGAGTATTCGTACTTCAGCGAGCCGTACCAACCATTCCGAAACTGCCGGAATTTTCCCGAACCTGTCTTTTAATTCGGTGCGGAAATCGGTCAGTTTTTCCAACTGCCTGATGCGTGCCAATCTTCGATACACTTCGATACGATTCTTCTGCCCTGTCACATAATCCCTTGGAAGAAATGCGGGCCAATCCAAATCAATGTTCACTTCCAACGGGGTTCTCAATGGTTGATTCTTCATTTCCCTGACAGCGTTTTCCAATAGTTGACAATACATTTCATAACCTACTGAGGCGATATGCCCGCTTTGCTGGGTTCCCAAAATGTTTCCCGCACCTCGAATTTCCAGGTCTCGCAATGCTATCTTAAACCCAGCTCCCAATTCGGTGAATTCTTCAATTGCCTTTAATCGCCTGCCCGAATCCGGACTTAATACCCTATCGGCAGGCAAAAGCATGTAAGCATATGCCCTGCGTTGTTGTCTGCCTACCCGGCCCCTAAGTTGGTGTAAATCTGCCAAGCCGTAAATGTCCGCCTCATCAATGAAAATTGTATTTGCATTGGGTATATCCAACCCGCTTTCAATGATGGTGGTGGCTATCAAAACATCTGCCCTACGACTTAAAAACTTGAGCATTTGTTCTTCCAGTTCGGCTTCCTTCATCTGGCCGTGTACAATTGCAAATGCTGCTTCAGGAACCAGCTTTTTAAGCTTGTCTGCAACTTTTTGAATGTCATGCACACGGTTATGCACGAAATATACCTGCCCCTCACGGTTCATCTCCCTTAATATCCCATGCCTAATAAGCTCAGGATCCCAGCGGATTATGCGCGTTTCAATTGCATGCCGATCCACAGGGGGGGTTTCAAGATTACTTATATCTTTTATTCCCAGAAGCGAAAGATGAAGGGTTCTTGGAATGGGCGTTGCTGTCATGGTTAAGATATCAATTTTCTCGCGCAGTCTTTTCAGCTTCTCCTTGTGTTCCACCCCAAACCGTTGCTCTTCATCGATGATTACCAATCCCAGATCCTTGAATTTGACATCTTCACTCAACAACCGATGCGTACCTATTACAATATCTACGCTTCCTGTTCCAAGCCTGGCGATGATGTCTCGTTGCTCGGAAGCTGTTCTGAATCTGCTAAGGCACTCAACAACAAAAGGGTAACCTGCAATTCGCTGTGTAAAGGTGCGATGATGTTGCTCGGCAAGTATTGTGGTAGGCACCAATACCGCCACTTGTTTGCCGTTATCAATTGATTTAAATGTTGCCCTGATAGCAAGTTCGGTTTTGCCGTACCCTACATCACCACAAATAAGCCTGTCCATGGGCTTTGCGCGTTCCAAATCAGCTTTGATTTCCGTGAGGGATGCCAATTGGTCAGGAGTTTCCTGATACGGGAATGCAGCTTCAAATTCTTTTTGCCATTCGGTATCAGGAGGAAAAGCGTTGCCTGTTTGTGATTCACGTACCGCCTGCAATTGAATCATTTCACAAGCCAGATCGATTACAGCCGCTTGTACTTTTGATTTTCGACTGTTCCAACCAGTGCCTCCAAACTTTGATAATTCTGGTTCTTGTTTTCCACCCCCAACATACTTTTGCACCAGATCTATCTTTGATACTGGTACATATACTTTTACTTTATCGCGAAACTCCAATACCAGATGTTCTTCCACCACCATGTTCACTGGGTTGGTTGAATCGCTCGTAGGATTCTTTTTCTTTTCCAGAAGTTCCATGCCAAGATATCGGGCGATTCCATGGCTGATATGAACCACCAAATCTGAAGGCGAAAGATCTAAAAAACTATCAATTGCCCGTGATTCAAGTTTTCTTGTTGATACTGGTTGCCTTACAACTTCATCCCTGCGAAATAATGCTTGGGCTCCTAATACTAGAATATGGCTGTCTTTTTTTACCCCAACCAGCCTGAAACCTTTTCTTATCAACCCTACATCCAGCGAAAGTCTGCCTTGTTGGGCGACTTGCGATGTGGCAAGCACCTCATGCAATCGATGTGCTTCTGCCTCTGTTGCGCAAACCAGCACCACATCATCATTACTTGCAGCATGATCCAATTCGGTCTTTACTTTCGAAACCTCGCCTGTAAAGCGTTCAACTGATTCTGCCTTTATCGAGTAAGAAACTTCTGCACTATGGCGGGGCATTGCTGCCACCAAGAGGCTGGGCTTGGTTCCAAGAATTTTGAATGCGCCCTGTATTGTGAACAACCCGCGGATATTTCCCATGCGATCAAGGTAATGCCTGCCTTGATCCTGTATCTCTTCGGGTTCAACCATGATTATGGTTGCAGTGCCAAGATAATCCACCAGATGCCCATTTGGCATGATCCCTTTTTCTTCAAAGGTCATTGCCATGATTTCAGAAGATTGAATTTCATCGAGGCTACGCTGGGTCTCGGGTGCGAAGTTTCTAAGAGATTCAATTTCATCGCCAAAGAATTCAAGCCTAATAGGCAATTCACTTCCGGGGGAATAAATATCAACAATACCGCCACGCTTGCAAAACTGCCCCGGTTGCACTACAGCTTCAGTTGGGTCATACCCATGCTTCACAAGCCATTTGGTTAAATCTTCTGGAGGAATAGAGGTGCCATTTTTCAAGGAAAAGCTTGATTTGGAAAGTTGTTCCTTGCTGGGCAATGGTTGCAACAGCGAAGGTATGGAAGCTAATACGATCGATGGTTTATTGGAAATGCTAAGTGATAATGCAAGCCTAAGCCTTGCGCAAGCAGCTTCGGATTTGTTGCTGAACTTCCCTTCGAAATCATCATCCGCAGGGAAAATTTTTGTTTCGAGTCCGCTGAAAGTATGAATCTCTGATGACCAGAACTCCAAATCCGATGGGTGTGATAACACGATCAGAATATTATGTTTGATTCTGCTTGCGCAAGCTGCAACCACCAGGGATGCGGAGGAGCCCCAACAGCCATCAACAGTGGCGCTTTGGCCTTTGGCAAGGGTTTCCGCAACCTTCTTCATTTCCTTTACTTCGAGCAATTTTGTGATGAGGGAGCGAACCTCTCCCTTGCCGGGAGGAGGAGATTTATTTTCGGGTATGGTAGAAGGCTCGTTCATGTAAAGTTCTAAAGAAAAGCAGTTAAATCACACTAGATTAGTGTAGTGAAAAGCTGGTGGCGATTGCCACCTCGTTTTACATTGCTTGACAGATTTGAAACATAACTTTGAAACAAGAATGGCGGTGTGATTTGAAGGCTAGATTATCAAATCTTAAAATATAGCAGAATGCTCACCCTATTCCTTCTTTTGTATTTCTCAACAGAGGTGGTTAAGTGAGTTATTTCTTTTTATTTTTCGAATTATCCGCAGCGGATTTGAATGTGGCGTCTTTGCCTATAACCATGATCATGGTTGCGAAAACCTTATCGTCACCTTTCTTATCATCTTTATTTCCAGGGGATCGATTTAAGGTTACTTCAACAACTGCACCCGGTGTGAGTTCATCAATTTTAACTTCATATCCCGGAAGAGAAGGGTTACTACCCTTGAGTGTTTTAAGTTCTTCAGGGCTGTATTTTTTAATGCCTCCTTTCTCATCAAAAGCTTCAAGGGGAGTTTTGGTTCTGATTTTTGTTGTTTCCTTGATGGGTATTTCAACTTCAACCCATTCCGTGGCAATTTTCAAGGATTTCAACATCTGGATCTGTTTAGCCTGGGCCTGAGCTATTTGCTTTTGAAGATTTTGAGCCTGATTGCCTGACGAATTATTATTTCTTTTTGGATTGTTGTTGTTGTTGTTTCCATTTTTATTATTATCGTCTTTTTTATTGTTATCGTTATCGTTTTTGTTGACAACTTTTTGGTTGGGAATTTGTACGGTAATGGTTTTATTGTTCGGGTCTTTAGAAATTCTTGCGGTGAATTGTGTGCCCTGTATCTTGGATATATTTGCTTTAGAAAAAGTCTCGAGTGATTTGTTTTTATTGCCATCCTGACCTTGACCGGATGCGGAAATTGTCAAAAACAGAGATGAAATCAAGCTGAAAGAAATAAATTTAAGGTACATCGTTTGATCACTGCCAAAAGGAATGAAGAGTACATATTATTTAGACACATTATCACGATAAAAGTTTCGAATTTAAAGTAGAAAAGCCTAAGAAAAGTGTACCAAAAGCTTTAAATAGTATTATTACGGGGCTTTTGGCAAGATTTGAGTATTTACGAATTCCACCCTGATGCCTTCGATGGCGTTTACCAGATCGGTAAATTCCGCCTGGGTGAGGTTGCCGCTGGCGCTGAGGCGCAAATTGCCTTTGGGATCTATCACCACTAGATTTGCGGAAGAGGGTTTGAATTTAAAAGTGGTTCGCATGGTTTCGTTAAAATCGAGCCATACCGGTACCTCGGGTGATGCTTTTTGAAATTGATTTCGAATGAAAACTTTTACGAGATTTGGAACCTTGCCAATGCTGGCAACTGCAATGGTATGAACTTCTGGGGCCCGGGTACCCGGAGGTTGATTGACGATTTCAATCACAGGAGCGAATCGTGCCTGTCCTGGATTTTTGCCTTTGGCCTGTGGATGAAAAGATTCATGGATTGCCTGGCCTAGAAGCTTGTTTGCGTCTGCTCCTTCTTTATCGCCAAATAGCAGGATGACTACATCACCTTTGTAATTATCAAGCCTGTAAGGTTTTTGAAACTGGTCTTCCATTTCTATTTTTGGAACTGCAATAGGCCTGTAGATTAAAACTTCTGCATTCAACGATGTGGCAGAAATAAGGATGGCGAAAATGACTAAGCGAATAATTAGTTGCATGTGCCAACTCCATCAGTGGCGGAATGTTGGTTTAATGATTGGAATTTTAAGATTGAGAACCCAATGAAGGCTGCACTAAAGAAAAGTGTAACAAGTGCGCAGTAGGAGGCATCGACAAGGCCCATGCCCTGCCATATGACCCCTTCGAATCCCTTGATCATCCAAGTGGTTGGAAGAAGGAGGGAAAAGTTTTGGACCCAAAGTGGCAGCATGAAGGAGGGCAACCAAAGCCCGCCTAAAATGGACAGGCTTAAAATCGAAAGGATTGCCATGCTTCGTGCGCGGTTTTCGGTGCCACCTATTGCAGCCACCAATAATCCTGTGGCAGCGGAGAGTAGGGCAGTTGCCATGGCCATTAGGAAGAAGCCAAAAATGGAGCCATTGATGGCGACACCAAATACAAGGCTTCCAAAGCTGAAGGTAAAAAAGATTTGGGTGAGGGCGATGATTGCGGTAGCAATAATTTTACCACCTAGAAGAGTGGGCAGGGGTATGGGAGAGGCTTTAAGTCGTTTCCAAATTCCCTGTCTGCGTTCGCGCAACAATAGAAGCCCGCAATCCATTCCCCAGAATAATAAGTACTGCATGGTCATACCACTGAAGCTATGGCTGTAGGCCTGCCTGGAGATATCAATGCCTTTGGGAAAGGGTTCCTTTTTAACTTCGAAGGGTCGTTCTAATTTTAAGGAGGCGGTGCCAGGAAGCCAGAAGCCCAGGAGTTCAGGTGCTGCTGCGTGAAACGCAATTTCGGTAAAGATGCCTTCGGCCCATTTGGATTCCAAAGAAGCGCTAGGGTGATGGAGAATTTCGATGGCGGGGATTTTTTTCTTGAGTGCTATCTGGCTGGCGAAATCCATGGGGATTACCAGAGCTATTCTAGCGGAGCGCCTTTCGATTTTTGCCAATGCCTCTTCCCTGGAAGCAGGTTCGGCATTTAGTTTGGGGCTTTTCAGCAAGGCGTCCGTGAGTTTGATTGCAAGGGGACTGTTATCTTCCCGGATTACCAGGATTGGAAGTTTTAAATCCTCGTTTTGCAATGGTTTTGAAAAGACGTATCCAAACCCGCTTGCGAGAATAATTGGAATAAGAAAGCAAAGGGTTGCAGCTTTTTTATCCACGAGGAAAAGCCGGATGTCTTTTGATGCAAGAATCCAAAGAAAGTTTAGTTGTTGTTTAAACATCATGCAGCCTTAATTTCACTTAGTTCAAGAAGATATTGTTCGAGAGAATGTGTTTCTTCAGCCTGACTTTTCCTAAGGAGGCTTTGATCTGATTGCAAGGCTTTGCCATCTTCTTCATAAATGTAATTGGGGTGTGCGGGATTGTTTTTTTTGATGCTGGCTTTCTTGATAATCTGTGCCTGAAACTCGTTCAAGGTGCCATGAAATAAAAGAGAACCTTGTGCCATGAATCCAACCTTGTTGCAAAGCCGCACAACTTCTTCGATGTAATGGGTTGTGTAAACAATGGCGCAGCCATCTTCGCGAAGTTTATGAAGGCACGAAAAAACAGCTTCCCGGGAAGGGGGATCAAGCCCAACGGTGGGTTCATCAAGGAGAAGTAATTTAGGCTTATGAATTAGGGCACAAGCCAGGTTAAGCCTTCGCTTCATGCCTCCTGAAAAACCAAAGGCTGGAATATTTGCACGGTCTTCCAGGCGAACAAGCTTAAGAACTTCTGAAATTCTTTGTGAAAGGATGCATCCTTGGACTCCGTAGAGTTTGCCAAAAAAACTTAAGTTAGAGTAAGGGGAAAGTTCTTCGTAGAAAGCGAGTTCCTGTGGAACAAAACCGATTTGGGCCCTGTAACTGAGAGGTTGCTGGGTGTGGGATTGTCCATCGAGTAAAATACAGCCTGAATCGAGTTCATGGTTTCCTGCAATGGCATTCAAGGTGGTGCTTTTGCCACAGCCATTGGGGCCGAGCAGCCCGAGGATTTCGCCTGGATAGACAGCTAGGTCAAGGTTTTTAACCGCGAGGGTATCACGGTACTTGAGGCTGACGCTTTTAAGGCAAAGTAGCTCTTGGTGCGCCATCGTAAATCATCCATGACCAAATAAATGCCTGAAAAACATCCATGTTTGCAGGCGAAAATACCAAAGAATAAATAATCAGTACCTTAAATGATGATTAACAGGCAAGATCAATGCAAAAAGCGAAAAATAGCTTACTAATTTCAAGGAAAATTGGGTAGTATTAGGAAAATGAAGCTAGGGAAAGCTAATAATGCCACGGAGGTGGCTATGACGAAACAAGTGGTAATCATTGGGGCGGGGCCGGGCGGCCTTGCTGCGGCAATTTTATTGTCGAAATCTGGACTTCGTGTCAAGGTTTTCGAAAAACAGGGCAAGGTGGGTGGTAGAACATCCTCTTTGGAATCTGGGGGCTTTAAGTTTGATCTTGGGCCTACTTTTTTTCTTTTTCCCCAAGTTTTAAAAAGCATTTATGCTTCTTTAGGCAAGGATCTTTTCAAAGAAATCCCGATGGTTCGTCTAGATCCGCAATACCATTTGGTATTCGGCGAAGGGGGTGAGATTCTAGCCCGGCCTGATGTGCCCGCGATGGAAGCTGCGATTGCCAAGATATGCCCTGCAGATGCTGCCAACTTTATTAAATTTCTGACTGATAATCGCCTCAAACTAAATGAGTTTAAAAGCACGCTTGAAACTCCCTTCCATGGCTGGCGTGATCTTTTCAAAATGAAAATGTTGAAGTTGTTGCCTTTGTTAAGGCCATGGAAATCACTTGATGGCGAACTCGGTCGATATTTTTCTGATCCGAGGGTAAGGCTTGCGTTCTCTTTTCAATCCAAGTATCTGGGTATGTCGCCTTTTAATTGCCCGAGTCTTTTTTCCATTCTTTCTTTTTTGGAATATGAACATGGAGTTTATCACCCGATTGGGGGCTGTAATGCGGTAAGCGAGGGGATGGCAAATCTTGCGCGTGAAGCAGGGGTTGAAATCTTATTGAATGAAGAGGTTGAGGGGATTGATTTCCAAGGTAGGAAGCCTGTCTCAATCAATACCCAATCAGGAAAGCATGCTTGTGATGCGCTTGTGGTAAATGCAGATTTTGGCAGGGCAATGCAAAGGCTGATTCCAGAGAAGATCCGCCCAGCATGGACCAACAAGAAAATTGAAAGTAAACGGTTCTCCTGTTCTACCTTCATGTTGTATCTGGGGATTGAAGGGCGTTACGATAATCTTCAGCATCATACGATTTACATGTCCCGTGATTATCAGGGAAATCTAATAGACATCGAAAAAAAGCATGTTCTTTCAGAAGATCCCTCGTTTTACATTCAGAATGCCGGGATTACCGATGCTACACTTGCACCCAAGGGGAAAAGCACTCTTTATGTTTTGGTGCCTGTCACCCATATGCATGCCAATGTTGATTGGGCGAAGGAAAAGGTGCGCTACAGGAATCTGGCAATCAAGCAGTTGGGTAAAATTGGTTTGCACGATGTTGAAAAGAGGATTTGTTACGAGCATGTTATCACGCCCATGGATTGGCAAAATAAAATGGAAATCTATAAGGGTGCGACTTTTAATCTTGCTCATAATCTGGGTCAGATGCTTCATTTCAGGCCCCGTAATCGCTTCGCCGAGTTGGATGGTGTTTACCTTGTGGGAGGTGGTACTCATCCAGGTAGTGGTTTGCCTGTGATTTACGAATCAGCACGAATCTCATCAAGACTTTTATTGAGTGATATGGGGCTTCCTTTTGATCATTGCATTCCTCCCGAGGAATACACGCTTGAAGAGGGGGTGCCAGACCTTTTAAGTCAGGGGTTGCGAATTAATAAGCACATGGCAGAAAATAACCCGTTGGTTCCGATGGGGCGCTAGTGCAGAGCGGATAAATCTTGGGGATATGCTTTCAGGAGAAAAGTTATGGTTAAGTCGAACAATGAAAAAGTTTTGGTTGTAGGTGGTGGGTTGGCTGGACTGGCATCCGCCTGCACATTGGCTGCAAGGGGCTACAAAGTTGAGTTGTTCGAAAAGAATGATTGGCTTGGTGGAAAGGCAGCGGTTCTTGAAAAAGACGGCTATCGATTTGACATGGGGCCTACGATTCTTACCATTCCTTCGGTGCTTAGGCGCATCTTTGCCGAAGCTGGGCGAACAATGGAAGATTATATTCCCATGGTCAAGCTGGAGCCTCAATGGCGCTCCTTCTTTGATGATGGTTCTATTCTTGATCTTGTGAGTGACGAGAAAACCATGCAGGAAAATTTGGGGAAGTTTGGCCCCAACTGCGCCAGCGGGTATAAGAAATTCCTGCAGTATTCTGAAAGGCTGAATCGTATATCGCAACGATTCTTCTTTTGGAAATCCATCGGCGGCCTTCGCGATATGTTTGACTGGCGCACCATGTTTCAACCAGGAAGCTTGACGGATGTGCTGGCAATCAACATGGGAAAATCTGTGGCCCAGTGTGTACGGGGTTTTGTTCCCGAGCATCGTGTTTCGCAAATGATCGATCACTTTACGCAGTATGTTGGTTCTTCGCCTTACCAATCTCCCGCAGTTCTATGCGGTATTGCGCATATGCAAACCAGCGAAGGCATTTGGTATCCCATGGGAGGTACAGGTGCAGTGCCCAAGGGGCTTAAAAAGTTGGGAGAAGAATTAGGGATTGTGTTTCATACAGGCAAGGGTGTTAAGAGAATCATCAACGATGGTAAAAGGGCCCTTGGGATTGTCCTTGAAAATGGTGAGGAAATTCTTGCCGCTGCTGTTGTTTCAAATTGTGATACGGTAAGAACGCACAGGGAATTGATTCCGGATACCCGCGCAGCCTACAAGTTTGAAGCCCGTCGCAAGTACGAACCAGCATGTTCCGGTGTTGTTCTTTATCTTGGCCTTGATAAAAGATACGAGCAATTAGAGCACCACGACTTTGTATTCTCCAAGGATCCTGAAGAGGAATTCGACTGGATTTATAATAAGGGCGAACCCGCACCAGACCCTTCCTGTTATGTTTGTGCACCTGCAAAAACCGATCCATCGGTTGCACCAAACGGCGGTGAAGCCTTGTATATCCTGGTTCATACCCCCTATTTGCGCAAGCATCACGATTGGTCGAAAATGCTTCCCGAATACAGGAAGGTGATATTGGAAAAGATGGAACGTACCGCTGGGCTTAAAGATCTGCAAAAACACATTCGCTTTGAATCTGCGCTTACCCCGCAGGATATCAACGATCGCTATCATGTTCTTAATGGGGCTATCTATGGTCTGGCTAGCCATGGCAAGGTGTTTGGTGCATTCAAGCCCTCGAATCGAAGCCCAGATCTTAAGTCGCTGTATTTTTCAGGAGGCTCTGCACACCCGGGGCCTGGTATGCCGATGGTGCTTATGTCTGGATGGATCGCTGCGGATACCCTCGATAAAGATGGAATTGCCCCGTCCCATGGCGAAAAGCATGGAAATAAACAGGCCTTGGCGCATAGCAATTCATGAAAGATAATGCCCTAAAAGAAAGGCAACACGGGTCTCTTCCCAGACGCTGGGCATTGATCACTTCATGGTTTTTGTGGTACTGCCGTAATTATGTTGCCAAGAACTTTCATGCACTCCGGATATCAAAGACTGGTTTGCCCAAGGATCCCGGGGAAGGGCCGCTTGTTTTTCTTTTGAACCATCCTTCCTGGTGGGATCCTATAACAGGAATATTGCTTTCTAAGATTTTCACCAGCAGGATTCCCTACTGCCCGATTGATTCCAGAGGCATGGGCAAGTATAAATTTTTCTCATGGCTTGGGTTTTATAGTGTTGAAATCGGCACCACGAAGGGGGCTATCGGGTTCTTTAAAACAACCTCTTATATATTGAACCAGCCAGGCACCATGGTTTGGATCACGGGGCAGGGGCAGTTTTCGGACGCAAGGGAAAGGCCGGTGAAGATTCGCCCTGGGTTAGGCCATCTTGCACGAAAATTGGTGGGGGGGCATGTTGTGCCTGTTGCAATTGAGTACCCGTTTTGGAATGAACGCTACCCCGAGGCATTGGTACGCTTTGGCTCCCCCATTCCTTTGGGTAAAGGGAAGGATAATACCGTGGAAGATTGGACCAGCATTTTTGAATCAGCACTTGAACAGAACATGAATGAACTATCTTTGGAAGCTCTTGCACGAGATTCGGATTTATTTGTAACCCATATTAAAGGAAGGGCCGGGGTTGGGGGTGTCTATGATTTTTGGCGACGATTAAAATCCTGGGTCCGGGGCAAGCCCTTTGATGCAGAGCATGGCTTTAATAACGAGGGCCCCCGGGAATGATTTGGATTGTTATTGTCGCCTGTGTTCTGGCTGCGGCATTGCCTTTGCTCATGATGATTTCGAACCTTAAGGCCTACCTGCCGCCTGCATATGATTTGAATTTAAGATCTCAAATATCTATATTGATTCCAGCAAGAAACGAGGAGGGTGGCATAGAGGCTGCAATTCGCAGTGCGCTGGCTACAGAAAACGCAGAAGTAGAGGTGGTGGTTCTAGACGACCATTCCGAAGATGATACCGCAGCAATTGTTTCCAAGATGGCGCTGCTGGATTCGAGGGTGCGGTTGGAAAAAGCCCCGGAGCTTCCTTCAGGATGGTGCGGGAAGCAACATGCCTGCCATGTTTTATCGCAAAGGGCCCGATATGAGTATCTGTTGTTTCAAGATGCAGATGTAAGATTGAAAAAAGATTGCGCCCCAAGATTGGTTGCATTCATGCAGCAAAGCAAGGCAGAGTTGGTGAGTGGCATACCATGGCAAGAAACAGGCACTTGGTCTGAAAAAATGGTGATACCACTAATCCACTTTGTACTGCTTGGTTTTTTGCCCATAAAGAGGATGAGGCTGTCCACAAGCCCCGCTTTTGCAGCTGGATGCGGGCAGTTGTTCCTTGCAAGAAAGCACTCTTACGAGCAAATGGGCGGGCATTCTTCGATCAAACAATCGTTGCATGATGGTATTACCCTGCCCCGGTCTTACAGAAAAAACGGCATGATGACCGATTTGTGTGATGTAACAGAATTGGCAGATTGCAGGATGTACCGCGGATTCGGGCAGGTTTGGTCTGGGTTGGCGAAAAATGCAACCGAAGGCATGGCCAAGCCTTTTCTTTTAACATTTTTCACCATCTTTCTTCTGGTTGGGCAGGTTATTCCATTTGGAATCGTTGGTCCTATCTGGTACTTTGAATCATGCTGGGGTTTAAGATTAGCATCAGTGCTTGCAGTCTGCCTTGCTTACAGTGCAAGATTTATTGCAAAAGTTGCGTTTAGGCAATCGATATTTGGTGCCTTGATGCACCCGCTGGGAATCTTAATATTACTGGCAATACAATGGTACGCATTAATTCGCCAGGGAATAGGCAAACCTTCCGGATGGAAAGGAAGGTCTTACCACGGATCATAAAGTCTAGGCCGAGGCTAATTGAAAAGTGAATTCACCCCTTTCAAAAACAAAAAAAGCATCTTGGGCTCCATTGAAAGAAACCCGCAGTTTCATCAAGGAAGTTGTGGGTCGGTTTGGTACTACAGGTGCGATACTTCCGAGTAGCAAATATCTGGCACGAGCCATCTGCGCAACCCTGCGAGGCGAAAGGGCCCCCTGGAATATTTTGGAAGTAGGCCCAGGAACCGGTGCAATCACCCGCGAAATCGCCAAGGTGCTAAAACCAGGCGACACCCTTACCGCAATCGAAATCAACGAAAGTTTTGCAGAACATCTGCGCCATGATATCCAGACAAAAAAAGAGTATTCAAAGACCAAAGATCAGATAAAGGTATTGGTGGGCAAACTCGAAGATCTGAGCGGAAGTGCAGTTTATGATTGCATAATATCCGGATTGCCCATGAACAACTTTGAAGGGGAAATAGTCAAACAGATTTTTTCAGTGTTTAGAAGCCTGATGAAACAGGGAGCGCCACTGAGTTATTACGAATACTTTGCTATTCGAAATTTGAAATATCCCTTCGTACCCCAGACCGAAAAGAAAAGGCTGAGGGAAGTGAGCGAAATCGTGGACGAGGAAATCAAAAAGTACCAGATACGGTCAAGAAAAGTATGGATGAATGTACCACCCGCCGTGGTGCGCACGCTTGTTCTAAATCCTATCAGCAACAAATAACGTTGTTCGAAAAAGTTGGTGGTCATTAAAAGAAGCCAGGGCCCCCGTTATACCGGAGGCCCTGGCTTGATTTTATCAACTATTCTTTAGGACTACTTGCAGCAAGAATTGCAATCGCTCTTCTTGTGGGAAGCAAGCTTGCAGCGAAGGTCGCCGAACTTGCCCTTCAAGTTGTCAAGGATGCCACACTTTGCAGCGCAAGGATCACAGTCAGCAACTTGCTTTTCAACAGTCTTTTCAACCATTCTGCAAGCTTTGACTTTTTCTTCAACAGGTACACACTTCATAACCTTGCGGGTAGCTTCGTAAGCAACTTTCTTAGGTACGCATACGGTGTACTTTTCGGTCTTAACTTCGGTTACGCATTTCTTAACGCAAACCTGAACTTTGACCTGCTTTTGAACCTTTTTGCAAACTTGAACGTTTACCTTGGTTGGAACGCATTCGGTAACCTTTTCCATCTTGGTAACCTTGCATTCTTCCCAAACCTTGTTGGGAACCCAGCACTTGACGGTCTTGGTCTTGGTTGCGCAAGCGTCTTCACACTTGGTTTCGCAGCAATCGTTCTTCTTGAACTTGCCTAGAAGGCCTTTCAAGCGATCGGTGATGCTGGGGCCACAAGGAACTTCCCTGCATTCCCAATGACCCTTGTCAACACACTTCTTAACAGTGCAAGTAACAGGCTTGCAAGTGGTGACTTTCTTCATGATGGTGCGTTCTTCGCAGGTTTTAACCCATTCACATACGGTGCGGGTTTCTTCCTTCATTTCATTCACGATCCTGTTTACGTTACAGGTGCGGGTGCGTTCTTCTTTTACATTTTCGCATTTGTATGCGGTGTACTTTTCTTCAACGCATTGTTGCTTGTTGACAATCCGAGTGGTTTCATAATACTCGGGTACCAGTACTTTGTAAGAAACAGTACGGGTTGCTGGTGCAGTTACTGGTTTGGCTTCTTCGGCCCGAACGACGTTAGCCGTCGTGGCCATGAAGAAGCTCGCCAACAATGCCAGGCGGGTTCGCTTCCAAAACATGCTCTACTCCTTGGTTGCAGTTGCGTCGATCGGTGTCACACGAAACATTCGGCGACTAAAAACGATCAAACCTTTACTCGAAGCAAATATGCCCAATCGCGGAGATATGGCAAAAAAAAGAAGGTTGGTTAATACAAAAAGTTTCCGCAAGGTGTTCCGGTTATAAGTGATCTATCGATTAAGTCGACCCATAGGTTCTAGAAGCTAAACCTGCTTGGGTAAGATATGCATAGTAATAAGCGCCTAAAGATGTCTGTAGATGTTTTGTAACCGTTACCGTTTGCCTGGAAACATAGTCTTTCGGATCCCTAATTTCCCTTTAAGGCCATAAATGTTCCCAGCACGAACATACTCAGCCCAAATAGCACCAACAGCCAGCATGATATTTTTGGGAATGGGAATTCAATCTGGGTATTGGAGTCATCAGGCGGGTATGCGACGCCCTTAAATGGTGGCGCCCAGATGGGTTTGCCTTCGGGGTTTATAATAGTTAGCTTGGGTCTGGATAGGTATAAAGCCATGCATGAACAGGTTAAAAGAGAAAAAGTGCCGCCGTAAAGCCAAAATGGTGAGGCTACTCCAGCAGCTTCGATCTGGTTTAAGATTTCAAAGGAAGGGCCATCGCGGGAGATTTGAATCATGCTTAAACTATTGTTCATAAAATGCAGCAACATGGGCATGAATAAAGATCGTGTCCAAAGGTAAACGCTATGTAGGATAACCCCCAAAACCGTTGCGTAAGCAATTTGTCTGGGTTCTACATGCATGATTCCAAATAAAAGGGAACTTAGCAAAACCCCTTTGATCACGCCATGATTTGCAATCAAGCCTCTTCCAAGAAACCCCCTGCACCAAAGTTCTTCGCCAATTGCAGGGCCAATCCCGATAATAAGGACGCCCAACCACCAGGGCCAGTTTGAAAAACTTACAATTGCATTTTCCATGTGAATGATTTCAGGAAGGAAGGGCCTGACCAGTTTATCAATGCCCTCGCCCAGAAATACCAAGGCCGGGAATAAAGTTAGAGTGAGAAGAACATGATGCCATGGGGGAAGTCGTAAAGCAATCCTGCGTGGCCAATCTTTGCCTGCGCTGAAGCGTAACACGGTGATACCAACGATGACTGTTAAAATTTGCGAAAGTGCAAGTGCAGGGGCAAGCATGAAAGAATACTCTGCAGATTCTTGAAACTCTTGTTCTTGTGCCAAACCCAGAAGCGATGCAAAATCCCCCTCCCTCCAGCCTTTGAACATGATGAGCGCAATGACTACAAGGGCGCCAGGCACCTGGGTTGCGACTAGAAAGAACAAAACCCAAAGGAAAGCAAAGGGCGCACTGGGGTGTGGCGCATTATATGCGGCGGGGGTATCATTCAAAGGTTCTATGGCATTATCCATGATGGCCTTTTAATAACCTGGCCAGCCGCAATCAAGCATCGCATCGTAAATCCAGGGATGCCGCCATGCATTCCAACCCGGATAGTTCGCAGCAAGCACCGCAAAGATCAAGAGTAGCAAAGCGATCAGCCTTCCTGTTTTGGATTTAGCCATGCCATCAATGACGGGAACAGCGGTAAGCAGGAAGATGGGTGCAATCCACATCAGCCATCGGGGGCCAACAGCAAAGCCACCGTAATTGTCACTTTTGAAAATATAAAAAACAATTACGACTGTGCCAACGATGGCGGAGGTAAGCGCAAGAAAGCCCCAGGATTTGCTGGAGTGTTGGTAAAAGGGGGTGCGGGCCAAAGCAATGAGAGCCAGAAGAAAGACTGGGGTAAGGGAGAAGAATCCATGATGGCCAAGTAATAAATGAAAGGTATAGGTTGCCCTGGTTTCGCCATTGTATCTGGCCCAATCGATCCCTCTGCGAATCATACCTTCGAAAATACGCCAGTGGCTTCCTTCGTAAGTGTACCAAGGGCTGCCAAACTCGCTGTATGCAGGCCGCCATTGCCCCATTGCAACCTGGTTGGAAGCGAGAAGTAGAAATATGGGAATTGCAGCGCAGGGAAGATAAACAAGAATGGTTTGCCTGGGAAACTTGAACAATCCAATCAAGGCAACGAATGCCAGAAATGCAAGCGAAGGCAGTTCGTTGCAAACAGCAAAGCCACAAAGCAATCCAACGATTGCAAACCAGAGAGAGCCCTGCCAAACAGCCTTGGATTTTGTCTCAGCGATTTCCTGAATGCGAACAATGCCATAAATTGCGAACAGGATTGAAAAAGTGGCCATCGTATGATTGTTGAAGCTGTTCAAGAAAGGTAAAACACTTGTGCCTATTGCAGCGATGGTAAGAGCATAAATGCAGGCCCAATCAGATTGCGAAAAACGTTGCAACAATGCCCAGAAGACAAGGAGGTAGATGAAGAATGGAATAAGGTTGATGGTAAACAGGATGATGCGAACGACACCAAAGGGGTGTTCTTTCAAGGTCCAACCTGTCAGCTTTTTGATGATCCAGTATTCGCCTGCAACCATGATGGGAAGCAAGGGTGGCTTGGTGGAATAGAAATTAAGTTCATCAGGATGAAGGACAAGATCAACTGTCTGCCAGCCTTCTTCGAAAGAGATTCCGGAGCTTGAGGAAATTCTTTTGGAAAGGCCGCATGCTGCGGTGGTGAGGGCGGGAAGAAGTTCAGTCTGGCCTGTTTGGGCCACTGCAGTAAGAATGTAGGCAAAGGTGTCGCGTTTGCCTACGATGAAGGTGCCATCATCCACCAGAGATCTAACCGTGGCCCAACGTGAACGATCATTGGAACTGAAAGTAGGCATTGGGGTAGGCCTGGTGGTGGGCCATGCAGATCTTGATCCTGGTAATTCTCCCGGGGCTCTGTGGTACGAGGGTTCATAAAGCCTTTGTGCAGATAAAAGCTTGGCTAAAGCAATCGCCATTGCAAGCGCAATCACGATGCCAGCAATGCTGGAAGCGGAAAAGCCTTCTCGTTGGGATGCTGGGTTAGCCATGCTTAGCTTCTTTCAGCAAATGAAGCCTGAGAATATTAAGAGCCATTTTAGCAGTACGGCTTTGAACTTCGTTGCGAGTTCCGAACCATTGGTTGGTTTCAGATTGCGAGCCACCTTTCCAGGCAAGAGCAACAAACACCTTGCCTTCAGGAAGATCCGGGCTCAAGCCTCCCGGGCCAGCTACACCTGTGGTCGCAAGAGCGAAATCCGCACCGGTTCTTTGCCTGCAACCTTCCGCCATGGCGAGAGTAACTTCTTTGCTGCAAGCGCCAAATTGGTCTAGCAATTTTGCGGGAACACCGAGTGCACTCATTTTTACCTCGTTGGAGTAGGTAACGAAGCCCCCCAGATACCTTGCAGAGGCTCCGGGCACCTTGGTGAATTTGGATGCCAGCACCCCCCCGGTGATGCTTTCTGCGGTGGCAATTGTTTTACCTGCCTTTTGCAACATTTGGTGCACCACATCTTGAAGCTCTTCCTCTTCAACGCCAAACACCAGTTCACCCAATCTTTCCCGAATGATCTCTTCTGCAGGTGCTATTTTCTTGAAAGCTTCAGCTTCGTTAGCTGCGCTTGCAAGGATGCGCAACGAAATAACTGCATCGGAAGCAGTGATGCCCACTTCGGGGTCGTTGCCTCGTTTGGTGATATCGAAAAGTTTTTCTTCGATTGCGGATTCGCCCAAGCCGAAGGTGTTGATCTTGCGCTGGATCAAAACTCCTTGTGCCAGGCCGAGTTCAATAAGCCTTGTTTTAAGCCAGGCTTCGAACATGGATTTCATTTCTCGGGGAACCCCGGGAAGGGCTGCGATATAGGATTGTTTAGCCTTCATCCAAATGCCGGGGGCGGTGCCTGTTGAATTGGGAATGGGTTCCGCGCCCTTGGGGAAGAATGCCTGCACTTTGTTGCGATCTGGGCAGACCCTGTTTCGCTTGGTGAACATTTCAACAATGGTATCCCATGAGGGTTGATGAAATGTGAGAGGCTGGCTGATAAGTTTTGCAAGGACTTCACGGGTCAAGTCGTCTTGTGTTGGGCCTAAACCACCCGAGGCAATAACAAGTCCGGCTCTTTGGGATGCAATATCGAATGCTTGAAGGTTTGCATCGAAATCGTCGGCAATGGTGGTATGCCAGCCTACGGGAATTCCCATTGCAGCAAGCTGAATGCTCAGCCACTGGGAATTGGTATCAAGGTTCTTGCCACTGGTTAACTCGCTGCCAATGGAGATGATCTCCGCTTTCATGACTGGCTTGCCCCTGTAGAGGGTTCATCGAAGGAAACTTCAGAATGTTCAGGTAATTGAAGGGCGAAAATAACTGCGGGAATAAATAGCATGCCTGATAATACGAGCGACATGTTGTAATCAATGGAGGTGGCCATGCCAAATACAATGGTGCCAAAAGCTGCGGAAATACGGCCGATGTTATAGCAGAAACCCGCACCTGTGGTTCGTAGCAATGTAGGATAAAGCGGTGGAAGGTACATGGTAAACAATCCAAAAACCCCTTGCGTCAGACCCATGATCGGAAGGCACCAAAGCACAACCCAAGCTGGCCTTTCGATTCCATAGGTGAAAATCAAGCCGAGGGTGTAAGCCAGACACATTGCAGCGATGGTCTTGCGATATCCGAACATGGTCGCAAGCCAGGCGGCAAGAAAGTTCCCTGCAACTGCGGTTGCGTTCATGATAAGAAAAGCAAAGGCAATGGCGCGCTTGCGAGCTGCTTCACCTTCAACCGGGTTATCCTCTATGAGTTTTTGAAACTCAGGCAGCTTGCCATATTGCTGCGGGGCCCAGAACTGAAATGCCCAATGGCCTGTCAGCGAGAAGCCACAAACAAGAATGGTAAGTACTGTGGTGCGAAGAATTTTACCTTTGAACAGGTCGGTGATTCCCGGAGTAACAGTATTTTTCTTGGCTTCATGCCATTCCTCGGGTTCGGGTACATGCTTTCTTATCCAGAAGGTGATGAGTGCGGGAAGCAGCCCTACCAAGAATAGCGCCCGATCATTAAAGTTGGTGATATCAAGGCCAAGGATATTTACGCTTTCAGGAAGAATAGTGCGGCCAAGTCCAAACATGGTTGCAACGACGACGCCAAAATTAACACCACTCTGCAACACTGCAGCCATCCAGGGGCGCCACTTTGCAGGCCATGTTTCTGAAAGCATCGAGGCGCCAACTGCCCACTCACCACCAATACCCAATGCAGCAAGGAAACGGAAAATCATCAAGTGCCACCAGGTGGTTGCAAAACAGGAAAGCCCGGTGAACAATGCGTAGGTAAGAATGGTGAATATGAGTGCGCGGGAACGCCCCATCACATCGCCAATCCTTCCAAAGAATCCACCCCCGACTGCCCAGCCAAATAGGAAGGCCGCCTGAATGTAGCCCATGTGCTCGCGTACTGATGGGTCTGATTGCTCGGTGTGAAGCAATGCTGCAACAAAGCTTGCTGCCACCAAGGTATAAAGATGCATGTCGAGGCCATCGAACATCCAGCCTAACCAGGCTGCAGCCCCTGATTTAATTTGTTGTGGGGATAAATCCCTTAGCCGGGTGTTATCTGTTGGCAAATGATTATTGAATGAGCCCACTCTATCCCCACAGTACGGTAAATTGAACCAATGATATTTAAACCAATATCGTAACGGAACTCACAGCAATGGCACGAAGATTTTTTACCTTCCTCAAAAAACGCCCAAAGTATCTGGGACGGTTATAAAATTCCTTGGAACTACTCCTTTTATCAGAGTACGATGCATTTGGTTTGATCCCTCCTAATCTTTCCTTCTAAATGGTGTTGAAATGGCGAAAAATTACAAGGTGGCAGTCATCGGAAGAACTGGCAAAGGCGCTTATGGCCATGGCTTGGATGTTGTTTGGAAAACAATCGATAACATCGAAATTGTTGCAGTTGCGGATGAAAATGAAGCGGGCAGAAAATCTGCCCAAACCCGACTGGGCGCCAAGAATGCCTACGCAGACTACAAGCAGATGCTCGAAAAAGAAAAACCTCAGATCGTAAGCGTTGCTGATCGCTTTTTAGATCAACATCGCGATATGGTAATTGCCTGTGCCGAAAACGGCGCCAGTATCTTCCTCGAAAAACCCATGGCAACAACCCTCCAAGAAGCAGATGAAATGATTACCGCCTGTGAAAGGCATCATGTGAAACTTGCAATCGCCCATCAAACCCGCTACAGCCCTAGAATGCTGCAAATCAAAAAAATGATTGATGATGGAGTTCTTGGCGATATTTTAGAAATGCATGGTAGAGGCAAAGAGGATACCCGAGGCGGCGGCACCGACCTTATGGTGCTTGGTACCCATATCTTTGACCTTATGCGCTATTTCTCGGGGAACCCCATTTCCTGTTACTCGAAGATCCGTTTCGAAAATAAACCTGCTACCAAGGAAAACATTAAAGATGGTGGCGAAGGCATGGGCCCCGTGCTTGGCGATAACATCAACGCAAGTTATGCTTTTGAAAATGGTACCTTTGCTACTTTCGGATCTCACAAAGCAAAGTTTGGTTCAGGTAGCAGATTCGGTTTGCACATCTATGGTTCCAAAGGTGTGGTTCATGTTGCGACCGGCGGGCTTGGCTCTGCCTGGTTCCTTGATAACCCTTCCTGGTCGCCTATCAAGGGGAAGGTACAATGGCAGGAAATTACAAGTGAAGGAGTGGGAAAAGTTGAACCCATCAAGGATGGTGGCTTGGGGATGGGCAATACCTGGATCGTTAAAGATCTCATTGAAGCAATTGAAAAAGATCGCCAACCACTTGGCAGTGCCTATGATGGCAGGGGTGCATTGGAAATGATCATGGCGGTGTATGAATCATTCCGAGTGGGTGGTGTAGTATCGTTGCCTTTGAAAAACCGCAAGCATCCACTCACGATGGTTTAAAGTAAAAGAAAACCCACCCACTTCAAAGAGGTGGATGGGTTAGGCTGTCTTCAAAGCCCATGGACTTTATTCCATGGGTAGATTGTTATTGCATGATGAGAGGTAAGCATACCCACCCAGCGCGGTGGGTATGCTTTGGTTCATTGATAAGAGGATTGGGAGTTGGGAGAAGAAAAGGAGAGTAAAAGTAAAAGCCCATGGACTGCGTTCCATGGGTCTTTTGTTTTGAATGAATTTAGGAAGCTTTGCCTTACCCTAAAAGGTGTTTAGTTTTTATTTCTTAGAAGTTCGACCATTGCTATTCCCATGGCTTCGCCTACATCCATGTAGACTTCTGCCTTGCCACCGTAATGGCCGTTGCCGCTGCCGCCTTGTGCCATCGGATGTGTATAGATGGTAGCGACGTTTCCTTTGAATTCAGGATACTTGCCGGATGTCCCATCAACAGCAAGTTGGGCTTCGAGAACTTGAGCGCCTAGTCCGGTGCCACCTTTTACAGATTCCCCCATGGTGGCAAGCACAAACTTGGCCCCCGGGGCATTGAATTCCTTGCGTAACTGCTTGATGAAGTGCACAAGGTTTTTCTCGTAGCGTGCAGCATGTCCGGCATTACCTGCATCTCTCTCTCCCTGCCAGAAAAAGAATCCTGCGATCTCATAGTTCTTGGCCCCCGGGTAGTGTTTTTCGAGATTAGAAAGAGCTTTTTTTGCGTCTCCGATATCAGTGTCCCACTGTTTACCAGCGTACCAATCAATGGGTTTACCAGCCTTGTCCACCCATGGTGCGGGTTCGGTTTTGATACCTTTGGCAGGGTCCATTTCCCAATACTCGGGTTTGTCTTTGTAGCCTGCATAGACCAATTTCTTTTCAACACCTGTCTTGTCCTTGGCGGAAAACTCGAAGCGTTCACTTCCCGGAGGCAATAGATCCCAACCCAGTGCACGGTTACCAATGCAACATTTGAGAATCATTACGGGTGCCTCAATTGAATTTCCTATAGGATGGCCGATTCCTAATTCAGGCCCGAGCGTGTTGCCACTAACGGTCATCCAATCGTTGTTTAAAGGGCCCTTGCCAGACATGTACCGCACAAAACGGACATCTTTACGCTCTGCCCATTTGCCATCATCCTGAAGAAGATAAGGATATTTCTTTTTTTCTTTCACCGCGAACTCGAGCGAGCCATCACCGCCTTTAACTTTCCCTAGGCCAACCATGTTGGATTGACCAAGTAGGATGAAGACCTGGACAGGCTTGGTAATGTCTGCTGGTTTTCCATCGGGCTTGGGCAGTTGTGGTTTGGATAGGGCATCGGGTTTTTCTGCAGTAAACGCAGGAATAACGCATAAAAAGCTAGATCCAAGCAAGAATAGGGCTGTAAGGGAGGATTTCATAATAGGGTACTCTAAATTGATCACTTTGAACCAATGCAGTATAGGTTTGAATCCGAGCGCACGAAAATCTTCCCGCCCGAAACCGCAGGAGTACATTGGATTGTATCTTTAATTTCGTTGGTAGCTACGAGCTCGATTTTTTCACCCAGGCTGACAACAAAAGCAGAGCCTTCTTCATTGATTAGATAAAGATGATTGCCTGCAATGATGGGTGACCCTGAGAAAGGGCCCTTCATGCGAACCTGAGCAACTTCCTTGCCGTCCTTGGCTTCAAATACATTCAGGCCGATGCTCGACAAGCCATAGACTTTGCCTTTGTGAACCAAAGGGGAAGCATAGCCACCTACCAGCTTGTTGGACTTCCATTGTGGAACGGGAACTTTGTTGCCTGAAGATGGGGAGAGCACAAGGGTTTCTTTTCCGGGTGCAAGAAGGAGGCCTTCGCCCAAGGTAGGGGAGGGAATGGTGGAAGGGCCGGAGCTTGCGAGAGACCAGTTTTCCTTGCCTGTAAGTGCATCGACGCTAAGAACGGAGCCATCGGTTTGCAAAATGACCTCTGCGGTGCCATTGGCATTGGGTATAACAAGAGGGCTGCTCCAGTTGATGGTTCTTGGGCGGTTGAACTTCCAGAGGTTTTTGCCTGTGTTGGCATCAATGCCAAGTACAAAGGAATCACCAGCGTTATCCATGGGGATGATGAGGACATCTTTCCAAAGAACGGGGGAGGAAGCCATGCCTACCATGTTGGTGATATCGGGGTAGTCAAGTGCGAGTGAGCGGTACCAGAGAAGATTTCCGTCGCGGTCGAGTGCAGCAACATCGGCGCAGGCAAAGAGAGCAAAGATGCGCTGGCCATCGGTTGCAGGGGTAGGGGCAGCCATGTTGGTTTTGGGATGGCAGTTGGTGTTGCCTGTTGCATTGAATTGTCGTTCCCAAAGCTTGGAGCCTTTATTGGGATCGAAAGCCATCACATGCAGGCGTGATTCTTTGTAATTGGAACTGGAAGTGAGAAAAAGCCTGCCTCCTGCGATGACGGGGCTGGACAACCCACGCCCTTGAAGGGGTGTTTTCCAGAGAATGCCTTCGGTGGGGGACCATTTTAAGGGCAGGTTTTGTTCTTCGGAAACGGCAGAGCCGCCTGGTCCACGGAACTGGGGCCAATCAGCAGCATGAAGAATACTGGTTAGAACAAAGGCACCTAAAAAAACTCGGACGATAGTTAAATGGAGGGTGTTCATTACTTAGCGCTCCCTTCTTGTTTGGCGATGGTGTAAGGAATCTTGACGCCTGCGAAATCGGTAAGTCTAAGTTGGAACTCCCATTTTTGGGCCCAACTCTCGGTTTGATTATTCTGGCAGATTTTAAGAAGAATATCATTCACACCTTTTTTAAGGTGGATGGGTGCAGAGTGTTGATCCATGGACATGCCATGGTGATACTCATCGCGTGCAAAGATTTGTTTGCCATCATGGAAAATCTTGAGTGATGTGATGCAGCCTGCCCGAACATAAACGGTGCCCTCAGCGGGGCTGTTAATGCGGGTGAAGGCATAGGCGGTGGCTTCCTTCTTCTTACCCAGAACTTTATTAAGGTCGATGATGCCATACGAATCTTCCGTGGTGAAATCGATCCATTTGATCGCGCCTTCCTTGCCTTCGTAAGAAGCATCAAGCTTGACATCTTTTTCAGGTGGGTAGGGCAGGTCGAAGCCTTTGTTCTTGGTGTTGTCAAAGGGGCCAACCAGATACCAGGTACGAACAAAGCCGAAATGTGCGGGAAGATCGACCGTCTCGCCAAGGCCTTTTAGCTCTTTGGCAAGTGTATCGACCTGGTCTTTATCCGAAGCATTCATAAAAGCTTTGCGGAAGGTGGCTTTTGCCTCGGAGTCTTTTTTGCCTTTCTTCTGGGTCGAACCTTCCTCGATCAGAAGGGCGATTGCTTCACGCCTTAGCTCTGCTGCGGGGTCATTAATAAAAGATTGGATCAAGCTCTGGGCTTTATCTTTGTCTGCAGATTGGAGGATTTCAAATGCGAGCTTGCGACCCAACGCTGGCTTTGAATTATCTTTTACCAAAGTGGTGATTTTTTCTAGGGGTAACGCCTTGGAGTCGCGGTTGGCCTTTTCGACGATCGCATTGATTGCAGAACGAAGCCAGTTGGAAAGCACAGGTTGTCTTGCATCCATGGCTGCAAGAACTTCGGGCAGAGTATCGGGTGGAAGGTTGGCAATCTGCTTCCAGGCCTTTTGGGCTTCAAGATTGCCCAAGCCACTTTTTCCTACCTTGCGAATTGGTTCAAGAATTTTAGAAACATTCTCGGAAGATTCTTGCACCCATGCCAGGGCGTTGGTGCCAAGGCAAACAGCCAAAGCGAGAAGAAGCGCAGTGATTCTCATGACAGCCTCTAATAAATGATGACAAACCAAGCTTAGCCGATGCCAAGCACATCATTCATAGAATAACTGCCCGCAGGCTTGTCCGCCAGAAATTTAGCTGCAAGAAGTGCACCACGGGCATAACTATCACGGGTATGGCCCTTATGCACGAGTTCCATGGTTTCGCCCAAGGTGCTGAATATAACGGTATGTTCGCCTACATTATCGCCCACACGAACCGCATGAATGCCTATTTCTGAGGGCTTTCTTTCACCCACAAGCCCTTCTCGGCCATGCAAGAATTCGGTCTGTCCCTGAACTTTCTGCACGATGTTTGCAAACTGCAGGGCGGTACCACTCGGAGAATCTTTTTTGAATCGGTGATGTCTTTCGATGATCTCGACGTCGAATCCTTTATCAACCAGCAAAGTGGATGCAACCTTGACCAGTTCGAAGAGGACATTAACAACCAGGCTCATGTTGGGTGCAAATAGGATTGCAATTTCATGGGCTGCAGATTCGAGAGCTTTCTTCTCGGCAGCGGTATGCCCGGTAGTTGCGATCACCAGGGGGATTTTTCTTTGCAGGCATATGGGCAATACATTCATGGTGCCTTCAGGGGTCGAAAAATCGATGATGGCATTAATAACCTGATCAATCGGGATTTGGGAGCGCAGAGGCACGCCCAGATGTCCGATGCCTGCGATTTCACCTGCATCTTTACCCATCATGGGGTGGCCATGGTATTCGAGGGCGCAGGCAATCTTCAAGGCTGGGTCTTCCTTGCCCAATGCAACCAATCTTTGCCCCATCCTTCCACCTGCACCGTTAATCCCGATTGCAATCTTCATGAAATGTTTCCTTATGCTTAAGCGTAAACTTCAATTGCCTTGACAATATCATCAAGACTGTTGGGAACCTGAACAGCCCGGTTGGCAAATCCAGCTCTTCTTACCCCTCTGACCCCGAGAACCTCGTCAAAAGTTTTCTGGTCAGAACTATGATAAGCCACTGTTGCGGTGGAATCCTTCATTTGATGTGCGGTAAGAATGCAGACCACCCTGTCTGAGGGAGCTATAACGCCTTCCGCCCTTAGTTTTTTTGCGCCAGCAACACTTGCAGCAGAGGCAGGCTCGCAGCCCATGCCGCCTGCACCCACCTTTGCCTTGGCATCCATGATCTCTTGATCATTGGTTTCTCTGACTACACCATTGCAAAACTCAATTGCCCTCAAACCTTTCACCAGGTTGACGGGCCGGTTGATTTCAATCGCACTTGCAATCGTGGATGCCCTGCGGTTTTCTGAGTCCATGTCGTTATAAAATTGATTCATCACCGGCTTATTCGGTTCACCTTTATTCCAAGAGACGCTATTCATATTCGTGAGAAGATTGAAGGTATTGGCACCTGCGGCATTGATGACTGCAAGCCTGGGTATTTTGCTGATAAGCCCCAATTGCTTGAGTTCGATGAATGCTTTGCCAAATGCCGAGCTGTTGCCTAGATTTCCACCGGGAACCACGATCCAATCGGGCGATTCCCATTTTAAAGCTTCGAGTACGCGAAACATTACGGTTTTCTGCCCTTCGAGCCTGAAGGGGTTGATACTGTTGACCAGATAGATGCCCATTTTTTTTGCAATCTGCTGAACGCGTTGCATTGCATCATCGAAATCGCCTGCGATTTGAATGGTAAGCGCACCATGATCGAGTGCTTGTGCAAGTTTACCGTAGGAGATTTTACCACTGCCAATAAAAACGATGCCACGCATAAGGCCGGTTGCGGAACAATAAACCGCAAGCGAGGCACTGGTATTTCCGGTGCTGGCACATGCTGCTCTTTTAGCACCTGTCATGTGTGCATGGGTGAAAGCAGCGGTCATGCCGTTATCTTTAAAGCTTCCGGAGGGGTTCATGCCTTCGTATTGAAGAAAAAGATTGCCGTTGTTAACGCCAACATATTGGGCGACGTGATCGGATTGCCTAAGAAGGGTCTGCCCTTCGCCAATGGTTAGAACGGAGGATTGAGGGGCGAAAGGAAGAAGTTCATAAAAGCGCCAAACGCCACTGAAAGGCAAAGGCTCATGCCTAAGCGACCACTTGGCTTCGAAATCTTTCAAGGATTTGGGCAAGGGGAGTTTATCCCAATCGTAAGCGACATCCATGATGCCCCCGCATTTGGGGCAAGAAAAGGAGGTGTCATCGAGGGAGTTAGTACCACCGCAGTGCGGAAAAACACAGCGTTGGAAAACAAGATTGTCATTAAAGGAAGCAGTCATACGCACCGGGAAGCATATGGGTAAAGGAAAAAATCAAGAAACCGAGATTCAATTTAGAGTTTCGGCTTAGAGTCATCATACTCAAAAGGGGACTCGTTATCGACCCGAGCTAGCCTTAAAGATGTCTTTCCTTCAAGAAAGTCCATTAAAACCGGAAATACATGCTTTAGACGCCATCCTTTTGCCAAGGAATTATTATCGGAAAGTGAAGTATTGTCAATTTTAGATCGAACCAGCTCGCGTAAATCGGAGGGAGTTGCAACCATTGCAGGAACGAGGCTTTTACGATTACAGAGGTCGCCAAGAAGCCCAGCCATAACCTGGCCGATAAGTCCGACCTGTGGAGCATCGGGCTTGGTTTCATCTTGAAGGGGTAAAGAATCTGGAGGGAGTGCCCTGGCTTTTTGAATTGCCGCCATGATTTCTTCAGAATCGCGATGCTGAACGCCCCTGAAGGCTAAAATATCCTGGGCCTTCTGAGGGTTTCGTTTGACAATGTCAGCAATAAGATCATCGCGAAGGATGCTTCGGGGAGGGCGATTACGCTTTGCAGCAATTTCTTCGCGCCAAGCCACGATTTCGCGTACCATCGCCAAGCGTTTGCGATCAAAACCACTTGTGCCTTTGACTTTGCGCCAGCGTTCGCCAACGGGTTCATCAAGGTTCGATTTAGCCTTAAGATCAGCAAATTCTTCTTCCGCCCAATCGATTCTGTCGAGTTCAAGAAGCCTTGCAGAGATTTTTTCATGGCATTGCAAAAGATAGCGGACATCATTAAATGCGTAAGTGATCTGCTCTGCGGTAAGAGGGCGGATGCGCCAGTCGGTGAGGGTTTCCTGCTTCGAAAGCCGGGTGCCTGTAAAGTTTTGCACTAAAGTTCCGTAGCCCGCGGGGTAGCCAATTCCTATTAATCCTGCAGCCACTTGAATATCAAACAACCGAGCGGGGGTTTTGCCGGATAAATGCTGGCAGATGCGAATTTCTTCCCTGCCTGCATGAACGATGACATTGCGTTTTCCATCAGTTACCAAGTCCCAAAAAGCCCCTAGCGACCCTATAGCAATAGCATCAATAACAAAAAGATCGGTAGGGGTCGCAACTTGCACCAGACATAATTCAGGGCGGAAGGATTCTTCGCTAACAAACTCCGTATCAAAGCCAAACACATTGCTTTTGGCAATTTGCTCGCAACTTTTAAGGAAATCTGATTCATTAGCAACAAAATGCTCGCGCATCTTTTAAAATCCCTGACAAGGTTGTTACACGGCATTGCTATTAAATATCATTTCCAAGCAATTTCATACCCTTTATTCTATGATGGATTAAAATTAATCTTAGAAGAATAGCAATTGTAACAAGCAAATGGAAAACTCAAGGCATATCTAAGTGAGGCCCCGATGATTGAAGAGTATCTGCATCAAAAAGTGGTGATCGATCTGCATAGCCCTTTTGTCTGCCTTGGAACCCTAAACCGCTTTGATGAGGGTTTTTTTGAAGTCATCAACGCCGATCTTCATGACTTGCGCGACACCAAGACCTCGAGGGAAAACTACATAGCTGCATCCCTATCCACAGGCATAAAACGCAACCGCAAGAAAATTCTGGTCTCACGCAGGGATATCATCTCGGTCTCGCTGCTTGCAGATGTTGCGGATGAATAATGAGTTATTTCTTGCTCCAGGCATTGGTAAAGAATCTGATCCAGTTGCCATGCGTGATTTTTGCAACATCTGTATCGTCATAACCGCGCAGCTTCAATAAAGCTGGAAACCTTTGTAAATCTGCTATGGTATCAATGTCGCCCGGAGATTGCTCGGTACCAAATCCACCATCCAGATCGGTTCCCAACGCTGCATGATCCGAATTCCCTGCAAGCTGGCAAACCCTGTCAATATGATCGATGACGGTGTTCATGGTGACACCGCTTTCTTTCACCGTCGTTTTTCCGCGAATCCAATTGGGATAGAGCATCCAGTTATCGAAGGCCGCACCTATGACTGCTTTTCGGGAAATTAGCTTTTTAATCTGATCATCAGTAAGCTGCCTTTGTTCGGGTACCAGTGCCCTGCAGTTATGATGGCTTGCAAGCACGGGCCCGCCATAGAGTTCCATGGCTTCATCAAAGCATTGGTCAGAAAGATGGGTGATATCCAAAATCATGCCACAGGCCTGCATTTCTTTTAAAAGATCGGGGCCCATGGGGAAAAACCCGCCAATTGTGCTGGTGCCATGTGCATAGGGGCTGACTCCATAATGGGCTGGCCCGATGATTCGTAAACCCAAATTGAACCAATGATGAACCTGGCTGGGGTGAAGGACTGGATCTGCGCCTTCCATGCTTAGGATAAAGCCCAGAGGTTCGGTTTCGGCTACAGGTTCCTGCCAGCGTTGGACGTGATTTATAAGATCTTTAGAATTCTTGATAAAGCGTAATTGCCCAGCCTCTACCATGGATTCGTAGTAGGCGAGTTGGCCCCTTCCGGCAGCATAAGAGGCGGGCATGGCTTCGTAGCGCTGCAGGGGTGGCATCATGCCCTGTCGCATAAGCCTGGCTAGGATTGTTGCGATAAAAATGCCTACTTTTCCCCTTCGAAGCTCGGGAAAAGAAACGGTGCCCACGCCGCGGCCCTTGCCCGTCATGAGGAGCTCATTTTCCCGCTTTCTAATAAGGGAAACATCGAGTCGGAGGTCACGATTCCAGTCTAGGGCGTTCCAGGCTAAATCCAGGTGGGCATCGAAAATTAGCATGTTTTTTTCTCTTTCCGGGTTTGGCAAGTAGTCAATAGGCATGTCGCAATGTACACTAATATAGTGTCCGGGCCAATATTCCTGGTTGAAAATCCATCATTGTTGGGGAATGTCATGCAAAAGATTCAGATCGACTCAGAGTCGGAAACCGTAATCGAGCGTTCAGATTATCCGCCAGAAAAGATCCGCCAAATTATGGCGAATGAAATTGTGGCTGTTTTAGGCTATGGTGTGCAAGGACGCGGCCAATCACTCAACATGAAGGATCCTGGCAAAACTCTCTTTTCGATGGAAGAAGCTGCTGCCAAGGGTACCATCATTCAATATTTGCTTTCTGATGCTGGCCAAAAAGAACAATGGTCCAAACTCAAGCCCCACCTTACCAAAGGCAAGGCACTGTATTTCTCCCATGGATTCAGCATTGTTTATAAAGACCAAACCAAGGTAGTGCCTCCTGCAGATATCGATGTGATTTTGGTTGCACCCAAGGGTTCTGGTACCTCTGTAAGAAGGTTGTTCCTTGAAGGCAAGGGTATTAACTCCAGCTATGCAGTTTTCCAAGATGCAACGGGCAAAGCTTATGAACGTGCCCGCGCCCTTGGGATCGCAATCGGCTCGGGCTACCTTTTCGAAACCACTTTCCAAAAAGAAGTTTTCAGCGACCTTACTGGCGAGCGAGGCGTGCTTATGGGCGCAATCTATGGCCTTTGGCTTGCACAATACGAAGTGCTTCGTGCAAATGGGCATTCCGCCAGCGAAGCTTTCAACGAAACTGTTGAAGAAGCAACCCAAAGCCTTTACCCCTTGATTGCAGAAAACGGCATGGATTGGATGTATGCCAACTGTTCCACTACTGCACAACGAGGCGCATTGGATTGGTTCAAGAAGTTTCACGATGCTTCCAAGCCTGTTTTCGAAGAACTTTATCGCAGTGTTGCAGATGGTTCTGAAACTCGTAGAACGCTTGAATCCAACAGCCATCCTGACTATCGCAAGAACCTTGAAGTTGAACTCAAGCAAATTGCAGATAGCGAAATGTGGCGTGCAGGTGCTGCTGTTCGTTCCCTCAGGCCTGAACGAGCCAACGACAAGAAGAAGTGATTACTTCCTTTACGCTTTTTAATATCCATTGTAAAACCCCGGGTATCTTTACCTGGGGTTTTGCTTTTCCTCCATCTTTACAGGTCGTCACTGCATTTCGATTATTGCTAGGTGGAATAAAAAACATGGTTGTTTACAAAGTTCATCAAAATATCATTGGACTTATAACCTAGATCGCTGAAACTAGGTGGATCATTGTTTTTAGTTAAAGGGTGCATCATGAAAATTAAAATAGTTCTTTCGTTTGCAATCCTGAGTTTCGTGGTGATTGGAATTGTAGTTGGTGCGGATGAACCAGCAAAAAGTGTCAAGAAAGATCTGCCTGGACCCCAGCTTTCAGGCGAAGTAAAACTTCCCAATGGTTGGTCATTAAAGCCCGCAGGAAAGCAGATCCCGCTTGGTGATTTTCCAGTCAACATGGTGGTCCACCCCAGTGGCAAATATCTTGCAATACTTCATGCAGGCTATGGCCCACATGAAATTCATATTGCAGAGCTTGATAAATCAGGCGCTACCATCATCAGCAAGGTTGGTATCAAGCAGACTTTTTGTGGCATTTGCTTTTCTCCCAATGGCGATAAGCTTTACGCCAGTGCTGCAGAGTTTGCAAGCGCTTATGTTTATGATTTTAAAAATGGCTACCTTTCTAATCGCAGTGAGATAAGCGTAGCTGATGAGAAAAGTAAATTTGTAACCACGGGGCTGGCGCTTGATTCAAGTGGTAAGAAAATTCTTGCTGCTGGCTGCTGGAGCCATTCGCTTAGCATAACCCCCCTTGATAAGCCAGAAGCCCGCAAGATGGTTGATCTTAAAGTTGATTCCTACCCTTTTGGCTTTCTTGCATTGCCTAAAAAAGAACAAGCTTTGGTCAGCCTTTGGGGGGCTTCTGCTGTTGCACTCATCGATACCAAAGATGCCAAAATTCTTGCGACCTGGCCTACGGAAAGTCATCCAACGGAAATGGTTTTATCTCCTGATAACAAAACTCTTTTTGTCGCCTGCTCGAACTCCACACGTGTTAGTATTCTTGATGTCTCGCAGGATGGCAAAAGCCTGGGCACGCTTAATTGCGCACTTTATCCCAACGCTCCCAACGGCAACACCCCTGGCAGCCTGACTCTCACCAACGATGGAAAGATCCTTTTAGTGGCTAATGCGGATGCAAATAATCTTAGTATGTTTCAGGTGGAAGATCCACTTAAGCCTGTGCCCATGGGCTATATTCCCGCTGGTTGGTACCCCACAAGTGTTCGTTTTAACCAGGTTGATGGCAAAATCTACTTCTGTAATGGCAAAGGCCTAACCTCGAGGCCCAACCCGCAAGGCTCTAACCCTCTCGCTAAGGATCTTCCGATTAGGCAGTATATTGCAGGCCTTATGCAGGGTTCTTTGGGGGTTCTTGAGATGCCCACCCCTGAAAAAATGATCGCATTCACCAAGGAGGCATATTCCTGCAGCCCTCTTCAGGCAGATAATCTTCCCAAAGCCCAGTGGCCCGGTAATAATCCCATACCTAGAAAAATTGGTGACCCCAGTCCCATCAAGTATTGCATTTATGTCATCAAGGAAAACCGAACCTATGACCAGGTGTTTGGCGATATCAAAGAAGGCAATGGTGACCCATCCCTTTGTATATTTGATGAAAAGGTAACACCCAATCAACATAAGATCGCAAGGGAATATACCTTGCTGGATAACCTTTATGTGGATGGAGAAGTTTCTGCAGATGGCCATCAATGGAGCATGGCTGCTTACTCTACTGACTTTGTGGAAAAAGTGTGGCCTTTGACTTATCGGGGCAGCCCGCTTAAAAAGCTTACTGCTTATCCTTCGGAGGGGGCTTACGATGTTATCGCCCGCCCTGCTGGTGGTTACATCTGGGATCGTTGTGCAGAAGCCAAGGTTTCTTTCCGCAGTTATGGCGAGTGGATTGATAATGGTAAAAAACCAGGTGAGCCCTCTAAAGCCAGGGTAAAGGCGCTTGTAGGCAAGTTTGATCCATACTTTAGAGGGTATGATCTTGATTACCCTGATGTAAAAAGAGCAGAGCGTTTTTTGGAAGAAGTTGCCCGCTTTGAAAAAGAAGGTGGAATGCCCCAGCTAAGTATTGTTCGACTTCCAAACGATCACACTTATGGCACCAGGCCGGATAAGCCAACCCCAACAGCGATGGTGGCGGAAAATGACCTGGCAATGGGCATACTTGTAGAGGGTATTTCCAAGAGTAAGTTCTGGAAAGAAACTGCAATTTTTGTGATCGAAGATGATGCACAGAATGGTTCGGATCATGTGGATGCACATCGTACCATCTCGCTGGTGATCAGCCCTTATACAAAGCGGAAATTTGTTGATTCCACGATGTATTCAACCTCCAGTATTTTGAGAACCATGGAACTTATTCTGGGATTAAAGCCCATGAGCCAGTTTGATGCTGCTGCCACCCCGATGTTTCATTCCTTTCAAGCAGAACCCGACCTTACCCCTTTCAAGCATGTTGCAGCTAAAGTAAGCCTGACTGAAAAAAACACGGAGAAATCGTGGGGGGCGAAGCAGTCTCTTGCCTTTGATCTTGATAAAGAAGATGCAGCAGATGATTTACTTTTTAACGAAGTCATTTGGAAATCGGTCAAGGGTGCCAATAGCCCCATGCCTCCACCTGTAAGGGCGGCTTTCTTCCTGCCCAAATATGCAACCAAGAAGCCTGCTTCTAAAGATCAAGACTGATGTTTTATATCTCTAGCGCCCATGGAGAATTACAATGCCTTCCGCCCAGAAGGCCGAAAACAAAGATACTTCCCCAGCTTGGTATTTCACACTCTGGAAAGTTCCATCGGTACCCGCAGCCCTGGCTATTACCCTAGGCTTCTTGCTTGATATTGCATATCAACCACCCTTGCTATTCATGATGGTGTTGGCATTGGGCCTCCTTCTTGCCTGGTTGGTTTGCATTGTGGGGAAAAAGTTAAACCTTGCCCTTATGTATCTGCTGCTTTTCATTGTTTGTTTGGGTTCTTTCAGGCACTTTATTGCTGCTCGTTTGGTTACCTCCGATGATGTAAGGCTTTTTTTGGATGATTCGGTTTCTCTTTGCAAGTTTAAAGGTTATCTCCAAGAAGAACCAAGGTTATGGGTTGGCGAAACCAATAATCCTCTGCGAACTGTTCCCTCTGCCAATCGAAGTTCTGCAATTCTCTATTTATATGCGATGCACCAAAATGGCGCATGGAACCCGGTCAAGGGAAATTTAAGAATGGTGAGTAATGATTCCCTGGCTGAGTTTCATCTGGGGGATACGGTGGAAATTACAGGGCGGGCCAAGTTGATATCAGGCCCTGCTAATCCCGGAGAGTGGGACTATCGGAGTTTTCTAAACCAACAAGGGATATATGGTGAAATCAGAATCAATGATTCTTCTGCAATTCGAATGGTTGAAGAAGGTGCGTGGTTTAATTTTTCATCTATATTGTGTTTCATCCGGGCAAGGGCAGCCAACCTTCTTGTCAGCAACCTTCCAATGCCCGAAGGACCTCTCGCAGAGGCATTGCTTTTGGGTGATAGCCCTTTATTGCATAATAGTGAGTGGGATAAGTTTAAAAATACAGGCGTGCTTCATGTGCTTGCGATCAGTGGGCAACACCTTGCAATATTAGGTGGAACTTTGGCATGGCTGCTGCGGGCCTTCAGATTCAAGCCTGCATCCATTGCCTTCCTGGTTACCCTTTTTCTTTTGGTTTATGCATTGCTTACAGGGGGCAGACCCTCTGCGATGCGTGCAGTCATCATGGTGGGATGCTTTAGCCTGGGAATCATACTGCGCAGGCCTGCACCCGCAATTCATACCCTTACAGCTTCCTGGATTATTCTTGCATTTATACAACCCTGGGATTTATTCAGCCCAGGTTGTATTCTTTCTTTTTTTGCAACAGGTTGTCTTATATGGGTAGTCCCAAAGTTTTCGCAAATGGAGGAATCTCCCCTTGAGATATTAACACATGAATCAAAACCATTGTGGCGCAGAATACTTTCTGATTTTTTGAAGGCAACACGCGAATTATTTTTTGTCTCAGCCATTGTCTGGGTTTTTGTTACTCCAATGGCGACAGCATTCACCCATGTGGTTTCACCCGTTGCACTTTTAATCGGCCCGCCTCTTATCATTCTCACCACCATTGCTCTCTTGGCAGGCTTTATTGGTATTGTTTTGGGAAGTTTTATCAGTCCCATTGCCGTGCTTGCAACCTGGATTATCTTTCCATGCCTTTGGTTGTGCGGCAAACTTGTTGATGCAGCTTTGTTGATTCCCATGGGCCATTTTTATCTACCGGATCTTCCATTCTGGTTGATCCCCTTCGGGTATCTTTGCATTTTCATATGGCTGAATTGGGCTTCGCTTTTGCCTAAATACTCCTGGTATGGCCTTGCGATTCTTTGGACATTGTTTTTTATCTTTCCCATTCGAATACCGCCTCGGGATCTTTGCGTCACTTTTTTGGCAGTGGGGCATGGCACTTGTGTAGTGCTTGAAACACCGGATGGAAAGGTGTTGGTGTATGATGCGGGTTCGATTTCAGGGCCTGAAGTCTCACGGAGGAAAATTGCACCATTCCTTTGGTCCAAGAAAATCACCACCATTGATAAACTTTTGATTTCTCATGCAGACCTTGATCACTTTAATGGCCTGCCTTTCCTGTTGCAAAGCTTCAAGGTTCGATCGGTGGCAACAACTCCAAGCTTTTCGCAAAAGCCAACGCCTGGTGTTGCTTTGATCAATCAATTGCTTGGTGATCCGGGTGCGAATCTTGAACTGATCATCAAGGGAAAAAAATGGAATTGGGGCGGTGTCGGTTTTGAGGTGCTTCACCCACCAGAAGCAGGCCCACCAGGAAATGAAAATACACGTAGCATGGTTGTTGAGGTTGGTTGCAAGGAATTCAAAATGCTTTTGACAGGCGATCTTCAGAGCCCGGGTTTGGAAATGGTGATGCAACTTCCTCCAAAATCCATTGATGTGCTGATGGCGCCACATCACGGCAGCAAGAAATCTCTTCCGAAGGAATTTCTGGATTGGTGCAAGCCTGCAACCATGGTGATTGGCACTCAGGGGGATATTTATCCTTCCATGCCTTTGCCTGAAAATTCATCTTCGAGATGGATGTCAACGAGGGAAGAAGGCGCAATAACCCTGCGTTTTCATAAGTCTGGAATTGCAATTGATACTTTTCTGAATTTGAAAAGAGGAGCATTGCAAATGGGAATGATTCATTAACCATGCTTAAGGGTTTACAAATTCATGTTCGGGGTTTCGGAGTGAGAGCACAGGGCAGGGGGATTTTCTTACCAGGGTTTCAGCAAGGCTACCGAGGAAAAAATGTGCCAAGCCTGTGTGCCCATGCGTTCCAATAATGATGAGATCAATATTTTCATCGGTTGCAAGGGACATGATTTCATCAAGAGGATTCCCTTCCTGGCAGTGGGAGACAAAATCAATTCCATCATGCTTGTATGGTTCTAGAAAATCAGCTAAGGATTTTGCAGCAGCTTGTAGAATTGGTTCGACGCTGGAAACGCTGGAGGAATTGATAAAACCCATCTCAGGAAGGAAAATTGCAACATCCTGAACTACGTGAAGAACATGAAGTTTTGCGCCAAACTTCTGGGCAAATTCGATTCCATATCGCATTGCGCTTTGAGACTGCTTGCTGAAATCTGTGGGGACAAGGATGGATTTTAATGTAATCATGGCATGATCTCCCGGGCAATTAGGGAATAATTCAACCATCCATGGCCTACTTTAACATTATATACCAACAAACTTGCGAAATTTCGCCCGTAGTAATTTTGTTACCTCGCCCGGGACTCCATCACCTATTTTTCTTCCATCGCATTTTACCACCGAGATTACTTCTGCAGCAGTGCCTGTAAGAAAACATTCATCAGCAGTAAATACATCATGCCTGGTAATTACAACTTCCTGTACCGTGATTTTTTCAACCCTTGCAAGATCCATCACCGTGTTGCGGGTGATACCTTCCAGAATACCACAATGGGGGGCCGGAGTTTTTAGCACTCCATTCTTCACCAGGAAAATATTGTCCGCAGTGCATTCTGCTACTTCGCCCAGATGGTTGAGCATGATCGCCTCGGGTACACCGGCCCTGTTGGCTTCAAGTTTTGCTAGTATGTTGTTGAGATAATTAAGGGATTTAATCCTGGGGTTTAATGCATTTGGTATATTTCGAATGGTTGCTGCTGTTATGATTTCCATTCCCTTTTCGTACATTTCCTCAGGGTAGATGGAAATATCATCCACGATGATGATGATCTGGGGGTTCGTGGTTTTTCTTGGGTCCAACCCGAGGTTGCCAACACCTCTTGATACAATTAGTCTTATATAACCGTCTTTTTTTGCGTTCGCATGGACCGTATCTTTTACCGCCTTGCACATCTCGTCGATGCTTAGCGGGATATTCAAATCAATGGACTTGGCGCTTTCGTAAAGTCTCACGACATGTTCATGCAATTTGAAAACTACCGAGTTGTAGATTCGAATGCCTTCGAAAATCCCATCGCCATAAAGAAAGCCATGATCATAAACTGAAATAACTGCGTCAGCTTTTTCAACAAGCTTGCCATTCATGTAAATCTTAGACATTGAAAAACTCCGAAGGATGCCAGAAGATTATTATATGCCCGCTTGGCGCCTGGTTTCACCCGGATGATTTTCATCTTCCGGATGGTTGTCAAATGAATCCGGCCTGACCACGCCAAAAGCCTCAGGCTGCTGTTGAAGGGGCACTTCCACATGGCCTGCAACAAGCTTAATAATTCTATGGGTTCCCCGGGCAATCTCAAGATTATGGGTGACCATGATGATGGTTACATTGTCAATTTCATTCAATTCCCGCAGAAGTTGTACGATTTCCCGCCCGGTATCTTCATCCAAGTTTCCTGTGGGTTCATCTGCAAAAAGAAGTGCGGGGTTCCCGATCAGGGCTCTTGCAATTGCTGTTCGCTGCATTTCCCCACCCGAAAGTTCCTTGGGTAAATGGTGCATACGATGTCCAAGCCCTACTTTTTCCATAAGGGTGATTGCACGCTTTCTCGCTGCGCTTCCGTTACCCAACCATGAAAGTGCCGAACTTCGGATCATCAATGGGATCATCACATTTTCAAGTGCTGTAAGTTCGGGAAGCAGATGATAAAATTGGAAGATGAAACCGAAGTCATGGTTTCGAAGATGATCTCTTTTATCTGCAGAGAGGTTGTCAATTCTTTTATCTCGATAGTAAATTTCGCCTTCATCAGGTTTATCGAGTGACCCAAGGAGGTGCATCAGGGTGCTTTTTCCTGAACCCGAGGCGCCAACCACGCTTAAAAATTCCCCTTCTGCCACTTCCATATCCACACCTTTCAATACAGGCGTGCTGATCGCATTCTTGCGATACACCTTGTGAAGATTTCGCGCATACATGAATGTATTATCAGCCATTAGCTTTTATCCTTCGTTGAGATTATTCATATCGTAGCGCACGCACTGGATTTAACATCGATGCCCTTAATGCTGGGAGTATGCTGAAAAGAACAGCAATCCCGATCGATCCCAGATTCACCAGAAATACACTGAATAAATTGATGTCGGTGGGGATCTTGTCGAAATAGTAGACATCCCGGGGAAAGATATCCTGGCCGGTTACATTTGCAATAAACTTTTCGATATCATTGATATGCACCGTGATTTCCAGGCCTATGATGGTGCCCAAGCCTGCTCCCACCAGACCCAGCAGAAAGCCATAACCAATGAATATGGTCAGGATTCCACCATTTGAGGCACCCAACGCCTTTAGGATTCCTATGTCCCTGGTTTTTTCCACCACGATCATCGAGAATATTGCTAAAATTCCAAAGCCCGCCACCGCTATGATCAAAAATAAAAGTATGTTTAAAATACCTTTCTCAACACGTATTGCTGCAAGCACCGCCCCCTGCTTTTGTTCCCAGGTTTGTACTTCCAATGGCGCATTGGCAAACAACTCCCTCAGCCTTGCAACCACCTTCGGTGCATTGTTGTAGTCCTTCAATTTGATTTGTATGCTCGTCACACGATCTTCCATCGTGCGCAGTTTTTGCAGGTGTTCGATCGGCATGAATACATAGTTCGAATCATATTCGCTCATCTCTGATTTGAAATAATCAGATACCACAAAACGATCGAATACAGGCGACATCTTCGCGCCACTCACCGTGGTGATAACCACTTCGTCACCTGGTTCCAAGGTTCTAACATCCTTGTTGGGAAGATCAGCAGGGGCGTTTCGGTCGCGATAATGGGCGATGGCATAGCCTAAAATCACGCCTTGGGGTTCGTGGGGTTTGCTGGGTGGTGGGTCGGGTGGTGGTGGTTCATTCAGGTTGGGTGCCTCTCTTGGCCCGGGAAAATCCACGCCCCTCGATGCCCGCCTGATGATGAATCTTTCACGTGCATTTTCATCCAGATTGAAACTTGGCTTCTCATGATTCTTGGGGTTCACCAGATGCTCTGCAAATCCGCCCACAGCCTTGCGACCTTCAGGTTCTATCCCGATGATTCTTACAGGCCTGGTGAAGGGTACCTCGCGAAAATTGAACTGAAGCATCGCAAATATTTCCAGCGTTGCTGTCATTGCCTCGACTTCATTGCTTAAAAACGGGTCGTTTCTTATCAGTGCCATTTTGTTGGGCGCATCGGTGAAGCCATCGTAATCGTATGCTTCAAGCACTACATCCGAGAGCAAACCGTGCAGCCTTTCCTTTAGCTTAGTGCTGAATCCACCCATTACACTGTTCACAACAATCAGGGTTGCAACCCCCAGCATCACGCTGACAATGCATACCATCGCCAGGTACCTGGTTCGTAAATATTTCCAGCACAGTAAAAGCTTGTACAAGTCCCACCTCAATCCTTGAGAACAATTCTGCCTTGGGCTTAATGCCTCAATCTTCCTTAGAAGCCACAGCTTCTCCCCGATGTTCGGGCCTTAATAAAGGAAATAAAATAACATCTCGAATGGTTGGTGTGTTTGTCAGCAACATCACCAGCCGATCAATACCTATGCCCAAGCCACCTGCCGGGGGCATTCCATACTTCAATGCTTGAACAAAATCGTCGTCCATCTTCGACATCGAATCTTCTTCCTTCAAGCCACCGAGTTGCTGGCGGAAGGTTTGTTCCTGCGTGATTGGGTCGTTCAATTCGGTGTAAGCGTTGGCTAGTTCCATGCCACATACATACAGCTCGAATCGTTCTGCGATATCCGGGTTGCCTGTTTTTCGCTTGGTCAGGGGGCAGAGGGAAGCGGGGTAATCGTAGACGAAAATTGGTCCCATTAAATTGTGCTCGACTTTCATTTCGAACAATTCCTGGATGATTACATCCTTATGCTTGCCCTTGGTGTTCAACCCCAACGCCGTCGCCTTTTGGGAGACTGCATCAGCATCTTCCATGGCAACGCCAACATGTTCCTTGAATAATTCAGAGTAAGTCGCCCTGCGCCAAGGGGCTTTGTAATCAACTTCATGAGAGCCAAAAGGCCTTACGGTGCCTTCGCCAAGATTTTTGATGCAAGCGAGTATCAATCCTTCTGTAAGATCCATCATGGATTGATAATCGCCATAAGACTGGTACAGTTCCAACATGGTGAATTCGGGGTTGTGTTTGGGGCTGATGCCCTCATTTCGGAACACCCTGCCGATTTCATAAACCTTTTCAATGCCGCCCACCAATAGTCTTTTGAGATGCAGTTCTAAAGCGATGCGAAGGTAAAGCTGAATATCCAGAGTATTATGATGGGTAATGAAAGGCCGTGCTGCAGCGCCCCCTGCAATATTGTGCAGCGTGGGCGTTTCCACTTCCCAAAACCCCGAATCATCAAGATGGCGTCTGATCGTTCGCACCAAAAGAATTCGTTCTCGCGAACGCTTCAACGTTTCGGGGGTGTAAGTTAAATCCAAGTAACGATGGCGTAATCGAAATTCAATATCCTGCATACCTTCCCATTTGTCTGGGTGGGGCAGAAGGGATTTTCCTAAAAAAGTGATCTTGGTTGCGAAGACTGTCAGTTCGCCTGTTTTGGTTTTGCCAAACGAACCATCGATGCCCAGAAGGTCGCCTAGGTCGATATTCTTTGCAATATCCCAACCCAGTTCGCCTACTTGTTTCTTACCTATCATTACTTGAACTTGGCCAGTCCAGTCGCGCAGATCAATGAAGTAAACATTACCCATGCCCCTGCGTAGTACGATTCTTCCTGCCAGTCTGGTTTGTACGGGGTTTTCCGGGTCGACTGGTAATTCGCGTACTTGTGCAATGGGAATATGATTATCGAAGCGCTGTCCCCAAGGGTCGACGCCTAATGCAGTAAGGGCTTTTACTTTTTCACTTCGTACACTTTCAAGGCTTTCAATTGGTTCTGTCACAACAATTCATCCATTTCACTCAGGAACAATGGCAGGACTAACCTGCGGTTCATGGTAATAATGACCTGCCGGTGGGTGCATCATCTCACGCCTTGTCGCAAAACCCGATCAGGCCTACACTTTCGACTCCTAAAGCATACCCAGAACCGCTGGAACCGTACTAGATCGATCTTGCAGAAAAAACCTTGAATGCTCTCTTAACCCAAAAATGAACTTCTTAAAACAGCCACTTGCTTCTAATCTGATCTTGACTTATCTTGCTGTATTGCTTGTTTTTACGAAAAAAGAGAGATCCAAATGAAACTTGTAGAATCCACCTGGGAAGATGTCAGCAAACTCGATAAAAACACCCCTGTTGTCATCCCTGTTGCAGCAATCGAACAGCACGGCAGACACTTGCCTGTTTCTGTGGATTCGATGCTATGTGGCGAAGTGATTCGCAGGGTTTCTGAAACCCTTCATGGCAAAGTTTTGTTCGCCCCTCTTACATGGTTTGGTAATTCCCATCATCACATGGATTTTTCAGGCACCCTCTCTGCCAACCCAAGGCTTTATCTTGATATGCTTAACAACCTTGCAGATAATTTCATTGATCATGGGTTTAAACGCATTGTGTTCATCAATGGCCATGGTGGGAATATCTATCCTGGGAAGCAAGCCACCTTTGAACTCAGGCAGAAATACAGGCATCGTTCTGACCTTCTTTTATTATTTAGCACCTACTGGGATTTAAGCCCTACACCACAAGTTGAGCTGAAGGATTTCGTGCAGAAAAAAATGGGCCATGCCTGCGAGTGGGAAACCTCGATGATGATGAAGTTGGCGCCCAATCTTGTCAAAGGTAATGTCGCAGATCTTAAAAAAGTGGAGTTTGGATTTGCGTTTGAGCCTGCGTATCGGGGTTGGATCACCAAGGATCGCACGGAGCCTGGCCATATCGGCGATCCCAAACATGCAACTGCAGAAAAAGGTGAGATCCTCTTTTCTACTTTTGCGAAAGATGCAGTTGCCTTTTTGGAGAAAGTAATCGCCTGGGATGGTAAATCCTGGTTTTAATGTCAGTTGATAACTTTTTCGCAGTACTTATAGTTATCTTTGGTTTTAATTGATACTAGTTTTGACTAATCATTTTTGTTTTCCTTCCTACATCCGCCTAGGGGGAAATTATGGTAAACACCACGAAAATAAGGCTCAATTTGCTTGTCTTGGAACTAAGGCATATCTAATTAATCGTTTGTCAGTCTAGTTAGTTTAGAGGGTTAGCCTAGTTAAAGCTCAATCTTCAGGCCTAATCGGGCTTCAACCTTCCAAAGAATGATGGGTGATTTAATTAGGGGTGAAAGCAATCATGGAACTAGGACGATTCTTGGAGAGTTATTTTTGCCTGCGGCAAGGTCTGCCATAGCAATGCGAATATCTGCAAGTGGTTTTGTTTCGACCAAGACATTGGCTTTACCTAGATGATGATATTCCACAACTTCTTTCAGGGTGGAAATCGGCCCGACATGCGAACCCAAAATATGAATTCCGCGGGTGACTAGTTCAAACCAGGGTAGAGTCAATTCTTTATTCTTGCCCAAGCCCACCAAGGCTAGAGTGCCACCATTCCTTAATACCTTGATTGAATCTGTCACTGCCTTTGGGTCTGAAGCAAATACTGCGACAGCATCAACCAAAGGTTTGGAATTAAGAGCAAGCCATTGTTCGGGGGAATAAATTTCTGCGCCAAATACTTTCGCTTGGTCAATTCGAAGTTCAGAGGGGTCAATTGCAATGATGCGTGTAAAAAACTCTTTAGCATACTGTATTGCAAGATGGCCCACTCCCCCCATGCCCATGATTAAAAGTGTTTGATTTTCTTTGGAACGCAATTGTTTTATGGTTTCAAAAGCGGTAAGTCCTGCACAGGCCAGAGGTGCAGCCTGAACTGGATCCATATCGTTTGGAAGCGGGAGAATATAACGAAAATCTGCAGTGGTATATTCAGCATGGGTACCCGGGATGACATAACCTGTATTGAATTGCCTGTCACAATAGTTCTCCTTTCCTGAAGAGCAGTATGAACAGGTTCGACAGGTTCTGCCAACCCATGGAATGATAACTTTTTGATCCAGGTAAAAGCCTGTAACTTTAGAGCCCAAAGCTTGGATGATACCAACGCCTTCATGTCCGGGGATTAAAGGAAGAACGGGCTTTTTATGCCAAGAACCATTAATGGCATGAAGATCGGTATGACAAATACCCGATGCGAGGATCCGAACCAAAACCTGATTGGGCTTGGGTTCAGGAATGGGGAGATCTTCCAACTGTAGACCTAGTGAAAAATCTCTTAATACCGCTGCCCGCATGGTTCGCATAAGCTTGTTTTTTCCTTAGGCGGGTTGCTGTTGACTTAAGCAGTGCAGTGTACCGAGTCCAAGTACTAGATCCACACAATGGATACCGACAATCTTACGAGTCGGGAACAATTGGGAAAGCAGGTTTAACGCAACTCGATCATTTGGATCGTTGAAAGTTGGCACAAGTACGATACCGTTGGTTATGTAAAAGTTGGCATAGCTTGCGGGCAGGCGCTGGCCTGCATAAACAATGGGTGCAGGCATTGGAAGTTCGAAAACTTGCAATTTGTTCCCTTGGGCATCGGTCATGGCATTAAGCCTTGCAAGATTATCCTTCAAGGCTTCGTGGTTGATGTCGGATTTGTTTTCTTCGATCATCGTGATGACTTTTCCCGGGGCGATGAACCTTGCAATATCATCAACATGGCCATGGGTATCATCCCCTGCTATGCCATTACCCAGCCAGAGAACTTTTTTAACTCCGAGATAGTTGGCAAAAAAAGTTTCATAGTCTTGTTTGGAGAAACCTGGATTTCGTTCTTGAATTTTGGAAAGCAGGCATTCTTCTGTGGTTAAAAGGGTGCCCTGACCATCAACATCAATACTGCCACCTTCGAGGATTGGTTGAACTTTATTATGTTTGGGATGCCATAGGGAGTAATTTAGTTTGGCAGCTACAATCTTGGGGATATCATCGTCGAAATTAAAGTTGTCATACTTGGCCCAGGCGTTGAATCCTAAGTTGAGAATGGTTTTATTGCCATGTTTGTCTTTGAGGAACAGCGGGCCGTAGTCGCGAATCCAAGAGCGATTGGTGGGCGCTGGAATTAAATTAATGTTATCAAGGTTGGCACCTGCATCTAAAAGGAGATGGGAAACAGCATCTGCGGAATGTTGATCGGGGACAATAAGCCGGATGTATTCATACTTTGAGAGGTTTTTGACAATTTCACAATAAACAAAAGCGATGGAGGGGAATTTTCCGGGCCAGTCGCTTGGCTCGTGAGGCCAAGCCAGCCATGTTGCGGCATGAGGTTCCCACTCTGCAGGCATTCTAAATCCCAGCCCTGTAAGATCTTCGGTTGAATTACCCATTATGCCTGACTCCTATAATTCTGATTCTTTTGAAAAAGAAAAAAGTTCTTTGGAACATTTAAGTGCGATATTAAGATATTTTCCTATAAACTAATAGATCGTAGGGATTTCGTTGTCGCAAGGGTTAATTATGTATTTGGACAAGAAGAACGAATTGGCAAAAGCCAGTTTCTCTTTAAAAGATGAATTCCGCCCTTTTTCTTTGATTGGTAATCGCCATCTTCAGACTTTATTGGGATCCCTCACGGACAAAACACCCCCAGAATTCCCCTCGAAAGAAGTAATCGTTCCCGTAAGCGATGGTGACTCGATTTTGGTTTTGGATAGCAAGCCTATTTCGTGGATTCCGGGCAAGCCGATAGCGATTTTGGTGCATGGTTTATCAGGAAGCCATAGATCAAGCCATGTGGTAAGGGTGGGCGATCGGTTATACAGGCGGGGCTGCAGGGTGATTCGAATTAACCAACGGGGGGCAGGCCCTGGGTTGCATTTAGCACGATTGTCTTATCATGCGGGCCGTTCTGACGATATCCGCAAGGTGATGGAGTTTTTCCAAAATGTGGTAGATCCTTCGCCCATATTTTTATTGGGATTTTCGCTGGGCGGAAACCTGATATTAAAAACGGCAGGTGAACCCGGCGACTTGCATGGCCTTGCAGGGGTTGCAGCAATGGGGCCACCAATCAATTTGATGCAATGTTCAGAATTGATTGGCAAGCAGGAAAATCGAATCTATGAAAGTCATTTTTTATACTATCTGATTCAGGAAGCAAAAAAACGACAGCGTTATTTTCCTGACCTGCCACCATTGAAATTTCCATCCAACATGTCGATCAGGCTTTTTGATGAATACTACACCGCGCCCAGGGCGGGATTCGATTGCGCAGAGCATTATTACGAGGAATGCTCATCCGAAAGATTTATTAAAAACATTAATGTGCCAACCCTGATACTTACTTCCCGTGATGACCCATTTATATCCGTTGGGCCATTTGAAAAGCTGGATGCCCCGGATTGTGTTACGATTTCGATTCAAAAGCAAGGGGGGCATCTGGGATTTTTGGGATCAGATGGCAGGGGTGGAATTCGCTGGGGTGAATCAAAGTTAGTTCAATGGATAGACCAGCATCTATAAAAATTGTTATTTATTGTGGCTTGGGCCCTGCATTAAAAACTTCAAATGCAACCTTCCCTTCAAACTTTTTAAAATTCGCTTCGAACAAATTAGAAAGCTTGCCAGCGTTTGCCCGGTAATCATCATGGTTAACCCAAGCAAGCATAGGATTGAGCATTTCTTTTTCCACCCCGGGGCATGAGGTGGGGACTTCGAGCCCAAAACAAGAATCTTTCCTAAAAGTTATGGAGTCAAAGTTTCCATGCAGTACCCCAGATAACAATGCCCTGGTTACTTGAATGGGGAAGCGGTGGCCAACGCCCGGGTTACCCCCCCTCCAGCCGGTATTGATAAGCCAAACCTTGCAATTGTGGGATTGAATTTTCTTTTGAAGCAGGCCTGCATAAATCGAGGAATGCCTGGGCATGAAAGGCGCGCCAAAGCATGAACTAAATGTGGCAGAAGGCTCGGTGACTCCCTGCTCGGTGCCTGCAACCTTGGCGGTGTAGCCTGAAAGGAAATGATACATGGCTTGAAATTCGTTGAGTCTGCTAAGGGGGGGAAGAACACCAAAGGCATCACAGGTAAGGAAAAAGATATTTTTGGGGTGCCCGCCCAGGGAATCCGGGCAGATATCGCGAACCAAATCGAGCGGGTAGGCAGCGCGGGTGTTTTCAGTCAATGAGGCATCAAAGAAATCGGGGATGCGAGTTTTTTCATCGAGGGGAACATTTTCAAGTACCGATCCAAATTGAAGGGCTTCAAAAATATGAGGCTCTGCTTTTGGTGAAAGCTTGATGGTTTTTGCATAGCATCCACCCTCGAAATTAAATATCCCTGTATCCGACCAACCATGCTCATCATCGCCAATAAGAAGCCGTTCGGGGTCTGCAGATAATGTTGTTTTACCAGTGCCCGACAAACCAAATAACAATGCCACATCGCCTTCCCTGCCCATGGTTGAAGCACAATGCATGGGAAAAACTTGTTGTTCAGGCAGAATGAAATTAAGGAAGCTGAAAACAGCTTTTTTGATTTCTCCTGCATAGGATGTACCGGAAATAATCACTAGATTTTTGGTGAGATCGAGCGCAATGGTGGTTTTTGTAGCATGAGTGTCAACTAAAATCGTCAAGTTTTTACCTTTGAAGTGCTTGATTGGTTTTCTAAACATGCAGCGTGCGAATAAATTGTGCCATGCCAAATCTGCAATTACAGTTACCCCGATGGCATGGCTGATATCCGCACATGCAGAACCCGCCAACATAAATATTTCCTTCGAGCCAAGTGCTTTTATGGTCGCAGAAAATAGAACGTCAAAATCAGTGGAGCTCATTGGTTGATTGATCGAGCCCCATTCAATGGCTGCATTTACTGAGGGATCGTCGACCAAATAACGGTCTTTGGGAGATCTTCCCGTGTGGGCGCCTGTTTTTACTGAAAAGGAGCCTCGATTACTAAGTTGGCCTTCATTGCGTAAAAGTGCCTTTTCAATCAGGGCGGCATTGCTGGTTAAAGATTTGCAATTGGGTGACTTTAGAAGAGTTTCGATCATTTCTTGGTGATTCATTAAAATAAACTCCTTTTATCAAGCGCAGTAAGGTAAAAATAATGGTGTAAATATTAAAGCATCGATAGTAATCTGACTGTATTTATTGTAGGGAAATATGAATAATAAGATCTTTTCATTACGGGTAGCATAATGCGAGCGCATGTATTTGAATACTTTTTAAAGGGAATATTTTTAGGGTTGGCGATTTATGGCGCCCTCCGAGCTGGAAGTTTGGAAAACCCAACCCTTGAAACATTTCTTACACTCAATGGAATTGCCTGGGGTGGATTGTTTCTGGCATTTGTTGCAGGAGTGGTCTCACAACGAGCACAGCTAAAGGTTGGGCTTAAAAATCCTGCTGCTTTCATTCTTTTTCTCATCCTCGAAAACTCCAGCAAGATATTTGATGGCATATTGATAGGCACTGCCCTTGGTGTTTTTGTTGCGGTGCCTTCGGATTCAAAATTGTTGATTTCTTGCGTGGGGCTGGGGGGGGCCTTGGGCCTCAGTTTTTTCAGTGTTAAAAAAGTAAAAGTACCAAATTTCCGCTTGGGAATTATTTTTGCAGTTGCAACAAGCCTGTGTGTTGCGATTGCTTATTTCCTCGGGGCAACACCCTGGAGTGAAAAGCAACTTATTCTGCCTCATCCACATTTGTTTTCCCTTCAATTAATTGCTTTTCTACCTTTATTTTACATCCTGACATTTTGTGGCCTGGCGGAAGAATCCGAAATCGAAATTGGTGCTTTCAGCTCGTTGTTGGGTCTTGCACTTGGTATCCTAACCATGGAACATGTTCCTTTGCGAACCTTGGGATTCCTTGCACCGATAGTTTTATTTTTTGTCTACACCATGCGTATATTACCCGCCCTTAGAATCCTGAAGCATGTTTTTAGAGGCATGAGCTTTGCCAAGCTGGGGCAGCAAAAAAATGCACTGATGGCTTTCAAAAGAGCATTGCAACTTGATCCAAAAAACAATCTCGCAAGCAATAACTATTGGAAACTTCATGCTGACCTGGATCCTGTTAAACTTGAAACCGATCCAGAAACCATGGCCCTGGTTGATTGTGATCTTTGTCTTGACCGGGTTGAATCACTCCTGGTCTTGGGAAAGCCCAGTGATGAAAAAGTTGCGGAAACCTTAAGGCTGCTCTCGTTGGTTGAAAAACTCAAACCTTCGCTTGATTATGGCACCCGTTATTGGAGGGCTGTGCTCGCCCTGCATGATAAAAATTTTGTAGGGGCAGGAGTTCTCCTTCTCAAAAATCTTAATAATTATCATGTTTCTGAAGACCAATTAGCAGGGAAATATCTGTATGCTTCTTGGGCATTGGCTTTAGCCGGGCATCCCGAAATGAAGTCCCGGGTTGGTTTCCCATTGCTTGCTGATCCCGCCATCAAAATGAATGCCATTGCTGCTGTTGAAAGGCATATTGCCCACGAAATGAATGATCAGGTTGCATGGGGGATCAAGCGTTTCTTGTATTCAGACCTTACAAGCACCATCTTTTTTCAAAATCCTCCGCGCAGCATTGCAGAATTTGACTTTATGTTTGTCAAGGATCTTGGAATCGCGCTTTTAGAACAAAAAAAAGAACTGGCAAGAGGTGCGGAATACCTGGATATTGCTGTATCAGGTCTGCCCCAGCATGCGCCATTTTTAATGGTTCAAGTGGGCAAAGCTTTTGCCCAGCAGGGCCAAGAAGTAGAAGCAGAAAGCTACTTTGATAAAGCCGTGGTCATGGGTCGTAAAATTGGTCATAAAAACTTGCAGGATGCTGATCGCTTGGCCTATTTTTCGGCCTTAAAGTTTCTTGCTGATTCTTCCTTGCATCGTAAAGAGAATGATAAGGCGATTGAATATTATCACCTGTTTGCGCAGTTTGAGCGAAGTGGCGTTGAAACATTGCGTACACTCGCAAACTTGCATGAAGAAAAAGGCGAGGCCCTTTCAGCCCTTCGTGCAGTCGAACAAGCCCTTATTTATCAACCTGATGACAAGGATCTCATCGCCCGTAAAGATCGATATCTTTATTCTTTAACTGTTGAAGAACTTACTGCAAATAAAGATCTTCTCGCCAAAGGTTTCGATGTTGATTATTGCATGAAAAGGGCCAAGGGTATTCTTGATAGCAAACTGGATGGCCCTGATTGGATTGATGTGGCCAGGCATCTTGCCAACTTGGCGATGGTTTTTGAACCTGAAAGTATTCAAGCCAGAACTTTGTATGCCAGAGCGTTGCTAAGGCATGGCGATCGTACTGAGGCGAAGAACATCCTTGAAAAGGTGCGAGAACCCAAGCCCGAAAGTTTTTCGAGCAGCGATGATGAGGACTCCTGGTATGGCTCATGCCAGTTGCTGGGGGATATTTACATGGAGCTTGATGAATTCGAGAAGGCTGTTGCGTGTTTCCAGGATTTTAAAAAGAGTCCCAAGAGCGGTGCCAGAACCTGGCTTAAATTGGGCATTGCCCTTGAGAAATTAAACGACACGAAAAAGGCCATCGCCTGTTATGAACAAGCCACTGCCTACGAAGGCAATCCCTTTGCAAGGGAAGCACAAGAAGCCCTGTACCGTTTAAAGTAAGGGCTTCCTGAAGTGTTTCGAAAATAAGATTACTTGGATTTCTTAGTTGTGGCAGCAGATTTCTTGCTGGCAGGCTTGGCATTTTCCGTGGCAAACTGGCATTCCTTGGCAAGCGGGCAGGCAGTGCAGTTTGGCTGTTTTTCGTGGCAATATTCCATGCCAATAGTGCTGATAAGATCCGTAAATTCAACGCCTTTAGACTTGGGGATCAGGTGTTCCAAGGTGTTGCGGATTTCTACAACTTGTTCCTGGGTCTTTTCAATCAACCCAAGCCTTTTTGAAACGCGGAGTGTAGGTGGATCTATAGGAATCGCATGACCACCCAATGCCCTTTGGGTTACCCAGGCGCCAAGATAATCATTTGAAACCTGATAGCGGGAAAGATGTTTGGTGGCTTGTTTCAGCCCTTTTTTGTGCAGAAATTCCAACTCGAAGGAATAGGTGGTTTCGAATAGTTCCTGTAGGAAACCAATCACTCTGTTGGCCCGGTCAACCGGCCTGGTCATTCCCCTGAAACATTCTTCCAGTTCCCGTACAGAGCTTACTCTTAGCTCATTCCAATCGAAGAACTGGGCGGTTAACTTCTGATATGCCTCATCAGCTTGTTCTTTGCTCGAACCTTCCCTGCATATGGAATAAATCACTTGCTCCATTACAGGAAGATCTTGTTGCTCTTGGGAGACAACTTTCTTGACCTTCGAAAAAAGAACGGTAACAATTTTCTGCTTGTTGACTGTCGTCGCCATATCTTTCACAACTCCATGAATGAGTCAGGCGTAAGAGCCAGGAAACCAATTTTCCTGTCTCTCTGTCCGGGATCTATTATTCCTTGGCTACATCTGATGGATCGCCATCAGAATCTTCTTGCTCAATATCTTCTTCTAGTTGCTCAGAATCCGAAAGTTTCGATGGATTAGCCAGGGCCTCCTGAATTAGCTTGCTGATTTCAAGGCTTTTCTTGACACCTTGGTCCAGTACGAAGTTCAAAACAGGGAGAAACCTAGTTTTCATTCTATCAGCTAATTGAGACTGAACAAACCCTGCTGCGCCATTAAGCGCACGAAGAGTTTCTTTTTGGTGTTCTTCATCACCCATGACTGAAACATAAATCTTGGCATGCTGCAGGTCGCCTGAAACTTCTGCACGTAAAACGGTAACCATGCGTACTCTAGGATCACTCATTTTGAATAAAATGGTTTCACTTGCGACTTCACGTATGACTTCAGCGATTCTAGCAATTCGATGTGTTTTCATTGATTCTCTTTGCTAGTTAGTATATTTCCGTTGTTTGATCAACAAATTCAGCGATCGGATGCACCCGTAATGCTTGTGCGATCTTTTCCAAGGCACTGCGTACATGTTGTGATTCGTTTCCAACCATCCCAATACCAAGTACGATCATCTGTCTGTTTTCCTGCTCATCAATCTCTGCAACCGAAACATTGAAGCTGTTTTTTAGCTTGTCCTTGATACTGTTGAGAACCTGTCTTTTATCCTTGAGGCTGTGGGATTCCCTAACAATCATCCGGACCCGCATGGCCCCCAAGTACATGTCGTCCATACTGATTCCTTTAGAATCAGGAAAGGGTTCTAAGAACCTGTTCAACCTTGTAGGCTTCAATCACATCATCAACCTTGATGTCATCATAATTGAGGATTTTAATACCACATTCGAAGCCTTCTCGCACTTCACGAACATCTTCCTTGAAACGTTTTAGCGATTCCAGCCCGACGTTTTTATCAGGAGGTGGATAGATCACCACGCCATTTCTGATCAGTCTTACTTTTGCAGATCGTTCGATGGTGCCCTGGGTTACATAGCAACCAGCAATAGTGCCAACTCTACTGATTTTAAAGCAATCACGAACCACAGCCCTGCCAAGATGAATGATGTCTTCGCGTGGTTTAAGTTTGCCTTCCAAGGCATTTCGAACATCTTCTGCAAGCTTGTAGATGATGTTGTACTGCCTGATTTGAATTCCTTTTTCTTCAGCAAGTGACCTGGCACGATCGTCTGGAACGGAATTGAATCCGACTATGATTGTGTCATCCGGAGATGCAAGTGCAAGTTGAACATCGCTTTCGGTAATACCACCTACGCCTGTGTGCAGCACTCGCACCGCAACTTCTTCGTGGGTGAATTTTTCAAGTTCCTTGCGGATGGCTTCGATGGAGCCGCGGAAGTCAGCCTTTAATATAACCTTGAGTTCTGTGACTTTATTAAGCGATAACGTTTCAAGTGTCATGGGCGAGCGCTTGTAAATGCTTGATTCCAAGCTGCGCATTTTTCGCTTTTCAGCTATTTCACGGGCTTCTGCCAAATCTGAAATAACCACGAAAACGTCGTCGGCGTTAGGTAGTTCATCAAGGCCTGTGATTTTGCAGGGGATGCTAGGGCCTGCCTGTGCAATCGGCTTGCCCATGTCATCGTACATCATGCGAACTCGCCCGTATCCGGATCCGCAAAGGATGACATCACCCTTTTTCAAGGTGCCATCTTGTACGATAACGGTGGCAAACACGCCCTCGCCTTCACTTACATTCGCTTCCAAGCAAACGCCCTTGGCTGTCTTGTTAGGGTTGGATTTAAACTCTTCGACTTCTGCGACAAGGGAAATGTTGTCTAAAAGTTCATTGATGCCTTTGCCCGTGGCAGCACTGGTTTGAACAAATTGAACATCACCACCCATGGTATCGGGGATCAGGCCTTGGCCGTATAACTGTTGTTCGGTTTTGCGAATGTTGGCGTTGGGAAGATCAACCTTGTTGATTGCAACAATGATTTTAACATTGGCGGCCTTGGCATGACTGATGGCTTCTTCAGTTTGGGGCATGACGCCGTCGTCGGCAGCAACCACAATTACAGCAATATCGGTGACATTTGCGCCACGAGCACGCATTTTCGTAAAGGCTTCATGGCCGGGGGTATCAAGGAAGGTAATGGGTTTGCCATTATGTTCGACTCGCCAGGCACGAATGCACTGGGTAATACCGCCTGCTTCGGAAGCTGCGATTTCGCTTTTGCGGATTTTGTCAAGAAGCGAGGTTTTACCATGATCAACATGGCCCATGATGGTAACGATGGGTGCACGGAGGATTAGATCTTCAGGAGCATCGTCCTTGCCCGAATCGGAAATGATTTTTTCTTCTAGATCTTCCTTGCGTTTGATTTCCAGTTCGCAGCCACTTTCCAATGCAATGGTAGCAGCGTAATCGGGCTCCACAATGGAGTTGATATTCAACCCGGCTGTAAGGCCTGCTCCCATTAGTTTCATGAGTAATTCGCCAGATTTTATACCTAATGCCTCTGATAATGCCCGTACGGTGATTGGCACTTCGATAGGCACCTTTCCTTTGCGAGGTTGGGGGCCTTTGAGCGTTTTCTGCCTACGACGTTCACGCACAATCCGCTGTTGTTCTAATTCTTCCTGGTCCAGCAACCCGGAAAGACTGGTGACTCTTGGAATGGCGATATCGTTCTTTTTGCGAACTTCCCGTTCGCGATGTCGGTCGGATCTGCCCGCAACACCACCAGGGCGCTTGCCACCTTTGGATTTTCCTTTTATTTCTTCCTCGTCGTCATCAAAGGGGATAACCGGCATTTGAGGTTGAAAAGCACCAGCTTGCTGATTAAGCGTAACCTGACGCTTGATATCTTCAAAGCGTATGGGGCCCCCGCCTTTCCCTACTAAGTCCTTGGGGATTTCCCCGATTTTACGTGGCCCTGTGGGAACAGGAGGAAGCTTCTTTTCTTCGACTGGTTTTGGTTTAAGAACGGGAGGTGTTGCAAAATGCACCGAAGTTGGCCGCTGGGGAGTTTTTGACTTTACTCTTCGTAATCCCGGATCGCCTGCACCAGGTCTTGGGGCTGCATCCAGATTGCGCATGCGCATGTTTCTAATTGTCGGGACTGAAGAAACTGGTGTTTCCTTGGAGTTGGCAACCTCTGAGGCATCTGGCTCCTCGGTGGTAACCGGAACGGAATCGGTCTTAGAAACGGGCACTTCAGGAACGGGCACTTCGATTTTCGGTGCTACGGTTTTTGGTTCTGGAGCTTTTGTAGTGGGTTCAACAACCTTTGGGGTTTTGGAAGAGGCTGGTTCTTTTTTAATCGTAGAAGGTTTTGAAATTGTCGGGGGTTTGGTAGGTGCAATAACTGTGGGTATGGCTGTTATGGGAGCCGATGGCGTGGGTGTACCAGACACAGCAATTCCAGCAGTATTTAATCCGCCTTTGCTGATGATGGTTTCAACCTGTTCACGCTGGGCAGGTTCCAAGCTGCTCAGTTGGTTTTTTATATCGAATCCCAGCCTATGACAAAGAGCAATCAAATCTTTGCAATCAACATCCAACTCTTTGGCCAGAACATAGATTCGAATTTTTTCTTTTTGCAAGCTTGGCTCCAGTACCTCTTCTAAAAAACCCCCGCAATTGCATTCAAATGAATGTCATGCCTATTATTCTAACGCAATAAAACCGGTTGAAAAGGTGAGTTGGGTAATGTTCACGGAACAATCTGCCAACCTATTTTTCAATCTTTTTGCTCGTTTCTCTACCCCTATTCGCTTGCTCCGCCATCCTTGGGGGCCGATTCGCCCTCAGCAACCTGTGTCTTTGGCTCTGCAGCATCGTTCGAACTGTTTGAAAATAAACTCTCAAATTCCGAAATTTTTGGCTTGGCAGCAGGCATGGGGGCAGGAGCAGCGTCGTCTTCTTCTTCCGTTTCCGTTAATTCTTGCTGGGCTAATTTTTCTTTTTCTACCTGTTCTGCGGCTTCTTCTGCAAAAGCAACCAAGTCTTCGGCCTGACCTTCGGTTAAACCGGTCATTTCCGCCAATTGGGCGGGTTCCATATAAGTGATGTCTTCATAGGAAAGGAAGCCTTCTTCAATAAATCCTTCCACCATTTCGGAGGTGATATTAGGCAGTAAACTGAACCATCCTTCAGCCTTTTCAATAACCACATTAAGTTCATCATGGGTCATGATGTCGATATCCCAACCCACTAGTTTCGAAGCAAGCCTTACATTCTGGCCTCGTCTTCCGATTGCCAATGAAAGTTGATCATCCTTGACAAGCACAATAGCCCGGCCTAATTTGGGGTAAAGAAATACCTCTTCCACAACCGCAGGTTGCAGGGCATAAGGGATAAGAACCTGCAATGAATCATTCCAGCGAACAATATCAATTCTTTCACCACCAAGTTCATCCACAATGTTTTTAATTCTGCTGCCACGAACACCAACGCAAGCGCCAACACAGTCGACTTTGGTATCGATGCTGGTGACTGCAACCTTGCTACGATAGCCCGCTTCACGGGAGACAGCCTTGATTTCGATGGTTCGATCACCAATTTCAGGGATCTCATTTTCGAACAATCTGCGAACAAAGTCGGGATGAGTTCTGGAGAGAACGATCCTAACTCGATGGCCCACCCTGCGAACTTCAAGGATAACCGCCTTGACTCGTTCGCCAACATGATGGGTTTCGCCAGGGATTTGCTCACTGCGCGGTAAAAGGGCTTCGACTTTACCTAAAGAAATTGTGGCAGCGCCTTTTTCAAGGCGTGTTACCACGCCTTGCAATTGATCACCTTTCTGCGCATTATATTCGTTGAAAACCTGTTCGCTTTCGGCTTCCCGAAAGTTTTGAATCATAAGTTGCTTGGCAGATTGGGCTGCAATTCTGCCTACTGTTTCGGGTGATAATATTTCATCTTTATAGCGGGCTGTGATATTGCCGTTTTGCCTGTCGATGTTTACATGAATGTCTTCTTCTTTGATTTCATCGGGGTCGATTTCAACAGTTGGTGGCAAGCCGTTGGCGTCTGGAAGGACTTCAACTTTTTCTTTCTTCTTGGTTTTTTTTGGTTTGGCTGCGGCTTGTGTGGTGATTTGCCATTTGGTAATGGCTAGACGCAAAGCTTTTTCAATGCTGGTGAATATTAGCTCACGAGGAATGTTTTTTTCCCTGTTAAGCAAATCGACGCCTCGAATTAAATCCTGGCCATTCATCCTAGCTCTCCGCAAAAATCGATTAAAACCGCATATAAAAAAAAAGAGTGGGAATAACCCCACCCGGAAGTAAATGCAGGCCGGTTACCTACATTTTCAGTGAATTAACTTTTTAAAGAGTTATCACTTTAAAGCCCTGAGATGAACTCCGGCTTACCGTTTGGTGTGTCAAATGAATACAAAGACGAATCGAGTACCCAAGTACACTAAGTTATTTTCATGGGTTTTGGGTCGATAGGCAAGCGTAATCCATGAAAAAAAGCCACATAATTGTTGAATATTGATAATAAGTCCGGTTTTAGAACAAATAATGGGGTAAATCGCAATGCAAAAAAAACTCTTCTATTTTATCGATTTGATTAAACTTCAACACACCCTTTTTGCACTGCCTTTTGCACTTATCTCCGCAATTCTGGCGTGGAAAATGACCGAAAGTTTTCATTGGATTCAACTTCTTGGGATTGTTGCCTGCATGGTAGCTGCCAGAAGTGCTGCAATGGCCTTTAATCGTTTGGTGGACAGTACTTACGATGCTGCAAACCCCAGGACAGCCTCAAGGCATATTCCTGCTGGGTTACTGAATAAAACTCAGGTTGTTGCGTTTGTCATAATTTCTTCGATTGCTTTTATGGCTTCTTGCTCTCTTTTTCTGCTTGTGAATAATATCTGGCCCTTGGTCTTTGGCTTGCCTGTGTTGTTGTTCTTGCTCTCTTACTCCTATGCCAAGCGCTTTACCGCTTTGTGTCATTTTTGGCTGGGCTTGGCGCTCGCTCTTTCCCCTTTAGGTGCTTGGGTAGCAATTCGAGGTATGGCATGGCATGAATCCCCCATTCCACTTATGTTGACAGGGGCGGTTTTTTTCTGGGTTGCTGGATTTGACATGCTTTACGCCTGCCAAGATGAGGCTTTTGATAAATCGAACGGTTTGTTTAGTATTCCTGCAACAATTGGAATACGTAATACGCTAAGGTTGGCGTTTGTTTGTCATCTTTTAATGTTGGTTTTCTTGCTGGGTTTCTACTGGCTTGCATCGCCTCCATTGGGAGCAATATACCTTTCAGGCATAGGCATTGTTTCTTGCCTGGTTCTGTATCAGCATGCGTTGGTAAGCGAAAAAGATCTCTCCAAAGTGAACCAGGCTTTTTTTAATGTCAATGCAGTGATCAGCGTAGGATTGATGCTAATCGTTATGTTGCAACTATATATTGCCTAGAAAATAGAGTTTAATGATTTACGCAGCAGCAGCGGCGTGCACACCTGCTTCGACAGGAGTGCTAGGATCTTTTCGTGTTCGCATTGCGCTGATCCAATCTTCGAGGTGGATTTTTTCGCCGTCTGGCTTGTCATAGAAATCCGCGCCACGCCTTCCTGCCCCAAGGATCATTTCTTCCGCTTTGATTTTCCGGTTCCAATCAGGAATGATTTCGAAGCGTCCCCGATCGACATAAATGGTGCCCTCGGTTCCCATGAACTCGATTCTTGAGCCATGCCTTGCGTTCGAAAAACCCCCTTCGAAAAACATTTGAATACCGTCTTTGTATTCCATGATGGTTTGCACCATATCGGGAGTTTCCCAAATACCCTTGGCGTTGACCATGGTGCCAAGACTGGAGGCAGTTAAAGGTGATTCAAGGTTAAGAACCCAATGGGCAACATCAACCCAATGAACCATAAGGTCTGTGAAGATGCCCCCGCCAAAGTCCCAAAACCAACGCCAGTTTCGCATTTTGTAATCATCAAAAGGCTGGTCAGCAACATTGCCTAGGAAGGCTTTCCAGTTAACATTAGAGGCATTGGTGGTAGGGTCTCCTTTTTTGACCCGGTCTGAATTCCTGTTCCAACTCATGTGTACACGGTAGACTTTGCCAATCTTACCTTGGGCGACGGCTTCCTTTGCTTTTTTAATATGTTCCATGCTGCGCTGCTGGGTTCCGATTTGAACCACTTGCTTGGATTTTCGCACCGCCTGAATAACCTTTTCGCCCTCTTCCAAACTATGGGTCAAAGGCTTTTCCACATAGACATCTTTGCCCGCAGCAACCGCATCAATGGTCATGGGGACATGCCAGTGATCAGGAGAACCGATCAAAACAGCATCGATGTTTTTATCTTCAAGAAGCTTGCGATAATCTGTAAAAACTACAGCTTTATCGCCTGTCATTGCCTTGGCTTGAGCTAGGGCATCCTGGCGGACATCCGAAATTGCAACGATGCTAGTGTTTGGAATGGTGAGCAGAGATTTCATCAACGCCCTGCATCTGCCACCTGTTCCGATGCAACCGATACGAATAGTTTCAGAAGGTGCTGCGTGAAGCATGGTTCCTGCAGCAAGGGTGACGCCCAGAGTTTCGAGTGCCGTTCTGCGTGTGATGTTGTTCAACATGATCATAGTACCTTGAAAGGGGGTTTATCCTAAAGCAGTAAACAATTAGTTTACACTACCATGAATTGGTTGATAAGCAAAAACCTGGGAGCATCATGGATTAGGTGAAAGTAATAGGAGTAAACAAAAAGCCCTGCATCCCTAAGAATGCAGAGCTTAGTATTGAATTAGTCGGGCCGACAAGACGGCAATTGAACTTTTTCTGGCTGGAGTAAAGTTCTCTTGGAGTACATGGCAAACCCGAATTGCGTGGTTTATCCCCCGCTAGTTGTGCAGTCTCAAGGAATCTTGACCATGTCGGAATGAAATTCCTTCAGGTGGGTCTGCGCCCATCTGCCAAGTCCTTCGAGGACCGGGCGAAGCGCCGCTCCGCTTTCGGTGAGTTTGAACCCGTTGTTCCGAGCGCTTGCATCGGGGTTGGTTCGCTCGATCAGTTTCAGGCAGGTGAGAAGTTTGAGCCTCAATGCCAGGATGTTGGTCGAGATATGCTCCGGGGATTCAAGGAAATCTGAGTAGGTACGAGTCCCGTGGATCACTAGGTCTCGTATGATCAGCATCGTCCACTTGTCCCCGAGTACGTCGAGGGCGGAACTGATAGGACAGACCGAGCGCCAATCGACTCCTTCCTTGCTAGTCGTCATTGCACTGACCCTGGTCGCCTACCTCGATGCCAGAATGGCTGCTGCCATTTCCGTAAACGAAGTCTCTATTGGTGTCGGTTTCCAATCAAGTATCTCAAAAGTTGCCTTGTTGTCAAATGAAGCCTTCTTTCCAATAAATGGTATCATACCCTTCACTTCGCGATCAAACAAACTCATCATTCTGAGAAGAAAGGTAGGAGCTCTGAGAGAGGGAACTTTAGTATATCCCGCTTTCTTGAGGACGCTTGCGATCGTGGCCATCTCGACCGGCTCGGCAGTTGCGGCGATGAATCGCTTTCCCGCAGCGCCAACCGCGGTCATGGCCTTGACATGAAGGCTCGCGACGTCACGGACGTCGACCATCCC
>RFZJ01000041.1 GCA_009920765.1 Planctomycetota bacterium
AATTGTTGGAGCCAGATACCAATTCGGTGCCGATCTTCATGCCGATGGAGAAAATAAAAGCGCAGTTTCCCCTGGTGAATCGGTGAGACTGGGCGAACGATTTGAAATGGTTTCCCGTAAAATTGCACCGGCGGTAGTTTCTGTCGAAGCTTTGAAACCCGGAAAAAAAGGCAAGTCAGTTGATGAATCAGGCTCGGGTGTTCTTATCCGTGTTCCTGGACAAACAGGGATTTTTGTCATTACTAATAATCATGTAATTTCTCAATCCCAACCCCAGCAGATTACCATCACTCTTCATGACAATCGAATCCTTCATCCAATTCAGGTTTGGTCTGATCCTGAATCAGATATCGGGTTGCTTAAACTTGAAGATATTGAATCCCTGGTCACTGCGCCTTTAGGTGATAGCGAGCAGGTTAAAGTTGGGCAATGGGTGCTTGCTTTTGGCAGCCCCTTTGGCCTGCACCAAACCGTGACACATGGAATTATTAGTGCCAGGGAGCGAGGTCAGGTTAGTTTGGGAAACACCATTCGCATCAAGGATTTTCTGCAAACTGATGCAGCCATCAATCCAGGTTCCAGTGGTGGACCTCTTGCAAACATCGATGGCGAAATCATCGGCTTGAACACTGCGATTGCATCGCATAGTGGCAACAATAGTGGTGTTGCATTTAGTATTCCGATCAACATGGTTAAAAAAGTGGTGCGTAATCTCTTGGATAAGGGCGTGGTTTCTCGAGGATACCTTGGCCTTCAAGTTGCACCTTCTTTTGAAACTGCAGATGCTCAAAAGCTTGGTTTGGAAAGATTGCAGGGCGCTTTGGTTGAATCTATTTATCCTGAAACTCCTGCAGCAGTTGCAGGCATTCGAAAAGGCGATGTTGTCCTGCAGATCGACAGCGTTGTGATCCGTAATGAAAATCACTTCATCAATGTGGTTAGTTCGATGGATCCGGGCAAGACGATCAAATTAAGAATTTGGCGCGAAAGAGTTGCAAGGGAAGTTAATGCAGTGGTGGGGGATTGGAACGCAGCTCAGGCAAAACTAAAAGTAAGCCAATAAGAAAGTGGGGCATCCTACCCCTTATTAGCTTCCTTGCCAGAACACCTGCAATACAAGAAAATCATCTGGTTGGTTTTTGGATTCTTTAACCAATTGATGAAATCATTTCGATTGAACTTATGTAATGTTCTTCATCAAACAATGCAAGCAATCAATTTTAAATTTTTAACAAAATATAATTTAAGACATTGGGTGAGTTAGTAATTTATCATCCCGACTGCTTCACGAACAAGGTTGATGGTGGTTCGTGCCTCGGTTCGTGCTTTTTTTGCGCCTTGCCTAAGAATTTCCTCAACAATATCGGGTTTTGCAGCTAATTCTTTGCGCTTGATTCGTGCAGTTTCGAAATAAGCATTGATCTTGGCAAGCAGCGATTTTTTTGCCTCCCCATACCCCATCCCGCCCGCCTGATATTTTTCTGCGAGCAGTTTTTTTTCTTCTTCCGATCCAAACAGTGAGTAAAGAGTGTACACGTTGCATTTCTGCGGATCCTTGGGGTCTGCAACTGGCGTACTATCCGTGACAATGCTCATCACTTTTTTTTCCAGGGCCTTTCCTTCTGCGAATATTTCGATGGTATTTCCATAGGATTTACTCATTTTCTGGCCATCAATTCCCGGAACTTTTGATTCTTTATCGAGTTTGTATTCTGGGATAGGGAAAATATTTGCATAAGTTCGATTGAACTTTCCTGCAATATCCTGGGTCATTTCCACATGCTGGATCTGGTCTTTTCCCACAGGGACCAAGGTTGAACGGTAAATTAAAATATCAGCTGCCATCAAGATGGGGTAATAAAACAGGCCAACGCTTGCATCGATGCCTTTTTCGATTTTTTCTTTAAAGGATACAGCCCGTTCCAAAAGGCCCATGTTGGTAACCGTGGAAAAAATCCAAGCCAGTTCTGCAACTTCGGGAACATCGGATTGCCTGAAAAAGACTGCTTTTTCAGGATTCAAACCAAGTGCGAGGTAATCAAGTGCGACATCAAGCGTGTTTTCTCGCAGCGTTTTAGCATCATGGATCGTCGTAAGGGAATGATAATCTGCAATAAAAAGAAAGCATTCTGCACTGTGATGAAGTTCGATATGCTGCCTGACTGCGCCAAAATAATTTCCCAGATGAAGTTTGCCCGAGGGTTGAACCCCACTGAGTATGCGTTTTTTTGGCTGATTATTGCTCATGGCAGGACTCCTTTTGGTGTATAAAGAATTAGTTTAATGTTCAGAGACAGTTTTGGCTCGTTTTCCTGAATATTTATGGTGCAGGTAATTGGAAGCCCAGGGGTAATTGATGAACCACGAAACAGATATGCTTGTCGGAGCTTTGAGAAAAGTGGTGGCTTCTGGTGGGGAGCACCTCTTGTTCAAGGTGTCAAAGCAGGAAGGTTTGTTTGCATCGAAGTCAGGGCTTGCGGCAGAAGTTGCCCAAAATGCTTTGGATAGACAATTCATAGAGTTGGTTCGAAGTGAGGGGGAAGGGAAAAAGTTATTCCAGTGGGTGAAAATCACCGCCAAGGGTATTCGTTTCCTGCATGAAAGAGAATCGCCCGTGCGAGCCTTGGATGAGGCGTTGAACTTACTGAAAAAGGAGAAAGATGCCACTGCAGTTGGGGTGGTGCGAATGCAGGAAAGGCTGCAGGAGATATCCGAAAAACTTTTGGAAGAGGCTGGCCGTTGGACTCAGAAACTTGAATCACTTGAAAAGCGAATTCTTGATGCGTTGGACCGGGTCGAACAAGCTGGCCCCTTGGTGCCCCCGGCCGTTCTTAAGGAGGTCCCATGGTCGATCGAGGTGGTACGTTATTTGCAGTGGCGCCGAGGCGAGTTGGATTCAGGGAAATGCCCGCTACCCGAACTTTTTGAAATGCTGCAGAATGCTTATTCTTATTTAGATTGCCCTTCCTTTCATGAAGGTTTAAAAAAGCTATTTTTCGCAAGGGTAATCAGGCTGGAGGGTGTTTCCGACCCTTCCTTGATGGATAAGCCCGAATTTGCGCTTTTGGATTCAGGACAGGTTTACTACTTTGCTTGCCGTTAAACAATTATGAAGAATCTCTGATTATCTGCTTTTTACTATCAATTTTTAAAAGTTTGTTGTCTACTAAGTCATTGGTTTCAATGGAAAATGATTTAGGGTTATTTGATGAATATAGTCGTAAAGGATACGATGAATATCCGAGAAAATAAAGAACCGATGCAACCCCTTGAGGTTGATGCGGGGATTGTTGATTCAATCAATGGGGTTTGCGAAAATGTTTCCTCTGCATTGCTGGGAAAATCAGAAGTCGTTCAGCTGGCAATGGTTGCCCTTCTTGCGGAAGGCCATTTGCTTGTGGAAGATGTACCCGGGATAGGCAAAACACTTCTGGCGCGGGCGATTGCAAAAAGTCTTTCCTGTTCGTTCAACCGTATTCAATTCACCCCGGATTTACTTCCCAGCGATTTATTGGGGACCAGTGTTTACCAGCAAAATACCGGTTCGTTTGTCTTTCAGCCCGGACCCATATTTTCGCAGATTATTCTAGCGGATGAAATCAACCGCTCCAGTCCCCGAACGCAGTCTGCTTTGCTGGAAGCGATGAGTGATCGCCAAGTATCGATCGATGGAAAAACGCGCCCTTTGGGTCCGCCTTTTTTTGTGCTTGCAACCCAGAACCCCCGCGAGTTTGAAGGCACTTACCCCTTGCCGGAAAGCCAGATGGATCGGTTCATGATCAGACTTTCTGTTGGTTATCCAGATCGGTCCTCTGAAAGGAAAATCTTGGCTGGCCATCGCAGTGGAGAGCCCGTTGATGGTTTGAAAGCTGTGCTTTCCAGTGAAGATCTTATTGCAATCCAAGGCATGGTTTGCAAAGTCGCTGTGGAAGAAAGTATAGCTGATTATCTTTTGGATTTGATCGATGCGACCCGAAGGCATCCTGATATATTGCTGGGTGCTAGTACGCGCTCGGCTCTCGGTCTTTATCGTGCATCACAGGCGATCGCCCTGATGCGTGGTAGAGGTTTTGTGATTCCCGACGATGTTAAAAATCTGGCAAGGCATGTGTTGGCGCATCGGATAATGCCAAGGTCTGCAGGTGGTTCAGGGGCTATCCGTGTTGCGGAGCAGATCTTGGGCGATATTCTTGGTCGTTTGGTTGTTCCGGAATAAATCATGGCGGATTCTGTTACTGTTTCTTCTGTGCATGATAAAATCCAAGTGGTTAAAGAAGTCAAACTACGCAAGAGGGCACTTTTGCCTCTTGGTAAAATATTCTCACTTTTTTCAGCTTTATTGGTCTTTATTGGTGTCTATAAAAGTATTAATCTCCTGTCTTTGATGGGTTATTTCTTGTTTCTCACACTCTTTTTCAATGCAATTTTGGCTTCGAGGCGTCTTAGGAATATCACTGTAAAACGCTATTTCCCGGATCAACTTTATGCCGGCGTTCCGGGAATCTATCAGATCGAAGTCAATAATGTTGAAAATAAAATAATCCCTCCCTGGTATCTCATTGATGCTTCGTGCGACCGGGGCAAGGGTTGGGCGATCCCTTCACTTGGGGCGTATGCAAGGTATTATCTGCAGTCCCGAATTTTTCCATTGCATCGAGGTTATCTGGAACTCGCGAAGTTGGAACTAAGGGGCAGTTATCCTTTTGGATTGGTGCAAAAGCGTATTTGGGCCGAGCAAAAAGAAAAAGTCCTCGTGCTTCCCAAATTGGGTTTATCCAGGCCGGGTTCTTTGGAAAGTTTCATTGCCAAGCTTTCAGTGCTTGACGATACAGGTAATGTTGCGCAATTCCATCCATTGGCGCAGGAAGAGTTTCACGGCTTGAGGGTTTACAGGCCAGGTGATAGTCCGCGTGCCATCCATTGGCGTACATCTGCCAGGCGTGGTGAACTCATGGTCCGTGAACTGGAAGATTTTCCGGGTGATGATTTGCTTCTGGTGGTGGATCCAGGCATAGGAAACGACAACGAACTTGAATCCTTCATTAGTTTTGCTGCAACTGTGGTACATGATTATTGTCGGGCTCGCGGAAACAGAATGGTGGTAGTGGTGCTGGATGCCGAGGTGGCTGTTTTTGATGAACGTGCTGATTATGCATTTGGCGTGAAAGTGCTGCGGTATCTTGCAGCTTCCAACGCATGTGCAAGCGATCTGGAGTACCGAAATGCATGTTCAAAGGCTGTAAGTCTCATGGAAAAATTAACACTGCCTCCAGCAGTCCTGGCACTAAGGAGAAGCAATAACTCGGATTCATTTGAGCCTTTGAAGGAAAGACCGGCTCCATTTCTTGATATTAAAACAGCCCGTGAAAAAGGTATCTACGAGCCACCTTCCCTTGTGGGGGAATCATAATGGATATCAATTCCCCTGATGAAAAGTCTTATTCAGAGTTAGACCCACAATTGCATTTTTTGGGCCACCTTGCCCTTGCTCTTTCCACAACATGTTTGTTGGAATCGGAAATGGCATTTGTGCCCGGCTTGATAATGTTTCTACCCTTGTTTTACGCCTTCCTTTGGATTTCTTATGTAAGTAAGGGCCGCAGAATTCTAGCCACTTCTGTTTCCAATGTGCTGGGTGTTCTTATTTCCCTGCTGGGTTGTTTTTGGGTCTTTTCCAAGGTTTCCAGAGATGCGGGGGTTCCACAATCTTTACCCATGCCCACTGCGCTGGTTCCTTTTGTCGGACCCATACTTGCATTTCTAGTTATGCTCAGGCTATTCGGACCCAAGGGTAGACGAGATTTTTGGATTCTTCAGGGTATGGGTATGCTGCAAGTCAGCCTCGCTTGTGTTCTAACCACCGGCACTATTTTTGCCTTTCTTTTTTCTACCTATCTTTTTTCCCTTGTTTGGATTCTTAAACGCTATCAAGCCACACGGGGAGAGGTGGAGCTTTCCACCAATCCGATGGAATCCAGGCCCTCGCTCAGAAGTATGGGAATGTTTCCCAGCATGGGTTGGACTATGTTGCTCGGTATTCTTAGTGTAGGGCTTTTTCTCATCACTCCGAGAACTGATTCTTCTTCCTGGAACCCTTTACTTCGTTTTGGCCAGGCCAGGGGGCCTGGTGGCCCAAGTGTTACCGGGTTTGCTGAGCAGATGAATCTAAATAAAACCGGCGAAGTCGAACTTAATGATGATATCGCAATGATGGTTTCTGTCACAGATGTTGATGGTAACCCCTATCCAGGATTACCCCTTGACCAGCGCTGGCGAGGTGCAGTGCTTGAGCATTATGAGAATGGCTTATGGAATCGAAGGATCACACGAAAGCCCCCTCCTAAAGTGGTTCAGAAAGATTTACCTTTCTTTGGCCCTGAGCAACTTATACTCCAATATCAACTCACCCCCAGAAAAGTCGGAGGGTTGTTTCTTGCAGATCCCATCCGTTTCAATAATAGTGATCCCGAAACTAGGCTTCCCGTGGTCATTGACCCTCCTTATCAAGATATGTCCTTTTTTTATGAACAAGGTAGCACGGTCCAATATTCCATGGGTGTATCCAAAATAAGGCAGCCCATAAATTACAGGCAGGTTGTTCCTTTCAAAAATCAGGGCGAACGCTGTGTAGCAACCCTTGATAATGAGTTTCTTGGGGATTTGATAACCCCTAGAATTGGTTCGTTGGAAGAATGGACTCTCGATGTTCTTGAATCGATTAAAGAAAACCCCCGCTATGGCTTGCAAAAGGTTCCCTTCCAAAAGGGCTTTGCCCGTGAGCGGGCAAGGCCTTCTTCAATTGAAAGCACCTACCGGGAAGTTGTTGCCCGGGCCCTATCCAATTACCTATCCCAAAGTGGCGATTTCACTTATACACTAGAGCTTAAACGCGATGATCCACATATTGATCCTGTTGTCGATTTTCTTTTAAATGTTAAAAAGGGTCACTGCGAACGATATGCTTCTGGCCTTGTTTTGATGCTTCGTTCACTTGGTATTCCTTCGCGTGTCATCAAAGGATTTCGCGGTTGTACTTATTCCGAAAATGGTAATTACGTTGTACGCAACAATCAGGCCCATAGTTGGGTCGAAGTTCTTGTTCCCCAACTTTCCCCCGATGGGGCTTTTAAACAGGATTTGATCTCAGGTAGGCCCATTTTTGACTGGCTCACTCTTGACCCCACTCCTGATAGCGAGCTTCTTGAAAACCAGACGTTTTCATTATTAAGAATGATTGCTGAATTGATTGACCGTGCCAAGACGTTCTGGCGAGATATGATCGTTGATTACAATGCAGAGCAACAAGCTGAGTTCTGGTACAAACTTTTTCCTGATATTGGTAATATGAATCTTCAAAGATTCATGGCATCGCTTCCTAAAATTTTTGTGGGGCTTGGTTTCACCCTTCTTGCTGGCGTTGGTTTGGTTCTGGGATTACCCAGGCTTATAGCAGGTATTGGTTCTTTGAAATATGTGGGCCAAAGTCCTGCACGAGTCCAATATGACAAACTGAAAATATTTGCGTTGATGCATCTGCGCCTATCGCCCTTGCCCGGCGAGACTCCCCTCGAATTTGCATCTAAGATAAAGACCGAGCTTATGCATTTGAAATTGGAACCCCGGTTGATGATGATACCCGAAAAAATCGCCCGCACCTTTTATGCTGTCCGCTTTGGAATGGCAGATGTTACCGCAGATATGTCTGATTCATTGGCTGCGCAACTTCAAGAACTTCAGTCACAATTGATTGCAAAAAAAAGAACCTATTCTGCTGGTAACAGAACCTTGGTTGCTGCAGAATAACATCTTTCCTTGTTTATCGATTGCTTCCCTGGTGCGAACTCCTTGATCTATCCATCAGGATCGATTAATTTTAAATAAGTTGGCCATTTGATAACCGGCTTGCTGTTGACTGGAAGGTGATGCCTTATGATTCATGTCAAAAATCTTACCAAGTATTATGGCGATTTCCTTGCTGTGGGAGGAGTCTCCTTTGATGTTCTGAAAGGTCAGGTAGTTGGATTCCTTGGTCCCAATGGCGCAGGCAAATCCACCACCATGCGCATCCTTGCAGGTTTTCTTACCGCCACCTCTGGTCAGGTTACCATCGATGGTATTGATGTTTTTTGGGATCCGGTCGCAGTCCGCAGGCGCATCGGCTACATGCCCGAAAGTTGCCCTCTCTACCCAGAAATGCGCGTTATCGAATACCTCACCTTCAGGGCTGGTATCAAGGGCATTCATGGCAGTCTTCGGGCCAAACGCGTTGATGAATGCTTGAACCGCTGCTGGCTTGGCGAAGTTCGAAGCCAGATTATTGGCACCCTTTCCAAAGGGTATAGGCAGCGTGTGGGGTTGGCTGATTCCCTCCTTGCAGACCCTGCGGTGTTAATTCTGGATGAACCCACTGCCGGGCTTGATCCGACTCAAATTCGCGAAACTCGTAAACTTATCCGGGAACTTGGTTGCAGGCATACAATCCTGCTTTCCACACATATCCTTTCCGAAGTGGAGATGACTTGCGATCAAGCCATCATTATCAATCGAGGCAAAGTGGCACTTGCAGGCCCGCTCGAAGACTTGCGCTCCAAGAATCAAACTTTGGAAGAAATGTTCATCAAACTTGTGGATAGGGAAGAAACCGCCTTGGCAGGTGGATGATTTTCCCTGTTGGAGATTTTAACATGCAGGAAATTGCCTTAGTTGAATCAACTCAACCCAGTGTCTTCGCAAAGATCATTGCGATTGCTCTTGGTGTGGTTCTGTTTTTTGTCGCCAGCTACCTTGCCCGTGGCCTTTATAGTGCCAGAACTCTTTTACGAAGGGAATTCAGCGCTTACTTTCTTTCGCCCATTGCTTATGTCTTGTTTGTTGTTTTCCTTGCAGTCACTGGCTACCTTTTTCACCGAACATTCGATCTTTTAACCACCGCCGGCCCCAAGGGAACAGAATTTCCCATGCAAGCCATGTTTGCTGATGAACGGTTCTGGCTTGTATTTCTCTTCATTCCGCCCATTCTTACCATGAGGCTTTTTGCTGAAGAACGCAGCACCGGCACTTTGGAAATGCTGATGACCGCCCCCCTCCTTGATTGGCAGGTTGTGCTTTGCAAGTATGTAGGCTGCCTGGCTTTTTATGTCGTGCTTTGGCTTCCCACGCTCTGTTATCTTCCTGCTCTTCTAGGCTGGCATGCCTTGGCATTGCACGCACCCTCGGGTTTCGCCTCTTTTGTTTTTCTTCTTGGTGTAATTACCCTTATTGCAGGCATTGTGCTGCAGTTTCCCATTAATCTTGAGCCATTCTGGAGGCTTTCGGGCTTGCTCATGATTGTTTCAGGTTTGGTGATCGGCATACTTGGTGGCATGAATCATTTTCAATCCGATGTTCCACATCTTGTGGAGTTTCAATCGGACATTGATCCCTTCCCTGTTCTCTCCACCTATCTTGGAATGTTCCTAGCGGGTGCTATGTTTCTTTCGATCGGGATTCTTGTCAGCAGTTTGGTCAAAGACCAAATGGTTTCTGCCCTCATTGCAATGGGATTAAGCCTGTTGTTTTTAGTCGCGGGGTTCTGGCGGCCCGAACAGGATGGCGGGTTGTTTTACCGTACCCTTTATTTCTTCAGCGTACCCTTGCATTTCGAACGATCTTTCACCCGCGGTATTTTTGATACCAGACCCATTATCCTCTATGTCAGCACTGCGTTTTTTTGTCTGTTCCTTACTGTTCGAAGCCTTGAAAGCAGGCGCTGGCGCTAGGAAAATATTATCATGAAAACACAAATAGAAAAAAAAACCGGATTGTTCACCAGGTTTCATGCCTCGGTTCGACTTCTTGGCTTAACTGGATTTCTCCTTGGTTTTGCAACTATCATCCTTGCAAACCCAGCTGATATTGCCTCATCCGCAAAAGATATTATCAGCCAGATTCGTTCCCGCGAGTTTGCTTTGATCCCCCTGCTTGCTCTTTCTGCTTTTTTGATAGGCTTTGCTGCAATCGCCATTGAGTTGTTCATTGCTTTAAGTTTTGCAGCAGGAAGAAAAAATGCAATGGGCTTTGGGGCCACCGCCCAAATTGTACTTGCAACCATTCTGGTTTTAGGTGTTAACTTTTTCAGTTTCTATAACTACTCCTTGTTTGATTTTACCCGGGCACATCTTTTTACCCTGCCAAAGGATCTTAAAGATCGACTCCAAAACCTCAAGGAAGAAACCACCATCGTTGTCTGTCAACTTCATAAAACCTATGGCAACTTTACAGACAAGCCCGACCGTTACGACTACGCTGCAGAACGTCTTGTGGTCGGCAAGGTGAAGGATCTCGTAGATCAATTGCGTGAATTTGGCCCACGCTTCAAGGTGGTTGTCCTTGATGTTGAAGAAGAAAGCTACGAGCGAAAATTAAATCAACTCACCCAAAATGCCCCCGAACTTAGGAAGGCGATTGAAACCGCTCCCGAAAACAGCATCTTCTTCTGGGCAAAAAAGATGCCTCTCGCTTCTACTACTCCCACCGAAATCCTACAGCGAATCAGCTTCAACGAATTTTACAGGCTCGATAAAACTTCTTCCCAACTTGCAAATGAAGGGCGGGGTAACCTCGTCTTATTGCCTCAAGGATCCGAAGGACTTGGCGCTGCAGAACCTTTTGTTCGTAGAATCCTAAGCCTTGATGCGCCCAAACCCAAAGTCGCAATCGCTGTCGTCGATGAATGGCTTACCTCCAAAGGTACCGATTCTTTCGGCCTTGCAGGGTTGCGCAAGTCCCTTGAAAGTCAGGGATTTGATGTCAAGGATCTTATCCTCCGCAAACTGCGGCAACGGCCGTCTTCCTCCGTTGCCTACACCTTCGATGAAAGCAAATTGGATCGACTTGACCAAAGGCTACGGAACCTTAATTTGAATCTCGAAAGGTTTGACCGGGGAATTGAATCCCTTGGAAAAATGGTCACCCAGTGGAAATCTACACCCATCCCTGAACTCGAAAAAGCTTACGCTGAACTCCTTCGAGGCGGGCGATTGTCTGAAAATGCCCGAAGAGACCAGGTGGAATATTTCGAAAGTGAACTGCGCAACATTCAAGATGCAAAAGAGCGTTTCAAAAAGCAAAAAGATGAAACTCTCAAGGAACGCAACCTTCTCGATGTTGATTCCCTGGTTGAACAACAACGAATGACCGATCTTGAGTCTAAAATGAATATCCTGCTCGGTGATTGCGACCTCTTGATTGTTCCAAGACCCACACTTCATGATGTCATCACCGATGATCGCAATCTTCCTTTCTGGTTGCATGGACTTGAAAAGGCACAGATCAATGCAATGCAGAATTTCATCAAGAAAGGCAAACCTGTGTTTGCGCTTCTTGGCCCCGTTTCTGAACCTTCTGATCAAGGCCCGGTGCCTCCCGGTTTTATTGCAAATGATGGCTTCGAAGATATGCTTGGAAAACTCGGCTTTCGCTTCGGTAAGCAAACCGTTCTCTTTGATGAAGAGGTTGAAGGCTTTGGCGAACAGATGGCGGGTCTTCTTACAGGGGGCACCGCAGTCAAAATTCCCCCCCTTCTCTTGGATTGGAATGAAGGCGCAGGTAGGCCGCCCGCTCTCAAACCTAATTATCCAGAAAAAGCGCATCCTATCCGGGAATCCCTGCGACTTACCGCCCGTAGTCAATCACCCGATAAACCTCTGGAATTGCGACTCAGGCACCCGAGACCAGTTTATTTCGAATCTCCCAAAGGTTTGAACCTTGTTTACAACCCCGATTTGTTTCAAACTTCCCAAGACTCTTGGAACGAAACCCAACCCTTTCCAGAAATGCAGCCCAATTCAGGCGAACGCAAAGCGCCTGCTTATAATCCTGATGATAAAGATCCCAACAAAGGTAATCTGGATGCCAAGCGCAGAGGGCCTTTCCCCGTGGGGGCTGCTGCAGAAGTTCCACTACCTGAAGAATGGTTTGGTAAAGAGGAAAAACATCCCCAGTCGGTTAGGGTGGCTGTAGTTGGAGAAAGCTGGTTCCTTGTAGGGCCCGATCTCCCCCCTGTAAAGGAGAGGCTTGTATTAGATGTTTGCAACTGGCTTCTGGGAAGGGATGATTTTCTACCTAGGCCAAGTACCCCCTGGAAATTCCCCAGAGTGGAACTATCCACCCAATCACAGGACTTATGGTTGTGGGCATGCCAACTGGGTTTGCCGGGGATGTTTGCTTACCTTGGGTTTGTTGTGCTAATTCTTCGCAGAATGCGCTAATCAAATTATTGTCGATATAATCGAATTTGCCTTGGAGTGACTAGGAATGAATTGGAAAACAACTCTTGTTCTCGGATTTTTTGTTGGAGTTCTTGCGATGTTTTGGTTGGATCGTAGGTCAACCAAAGAGCAATTACTTGATAAGACAGATCTGGCACCTTTGGAAAATATCCAAGCATCACAACTTCGAAAAATTGAAATTGTAAAAGGTAATCAGATTGTTAAATTAGAACGATCATCCGAAAACGAAGCTTGGAGCCTCCCGGGGAAATGGCCCACCCGTGCCTCTGAAGTTAACAAGGTTGTTGATCTTCTTCTTGGGCTCCGCTCCCGCTTCGCCCCCCTTAAGGAAAAAACTCTCAATAACCCTGAGCTTGTAATTAGACTCGCATGGGAAAAATCAAACTCTAAGAACTTTGAGAATATCACACTCGAATTCGAATCCGATCCTGTTACGAGTTTGGAAAATAAATTCTCCCTGCCTACTTTTCTACGCATACCAGAAAAGAATCTAGTCCTGAGGTTGGGGCCAGGCCTTGTTGCATCGCTTGATCATCCTGCAGACTTCTTTCAGCAACGCAGATTATTCCAAGGCGAAAGATTGGCTGCAACTTCCAAAGAAGGCTCCCTTTCCTCTTCGCAGAAAAATGAAAAACTGCTTGCAAAATCAGTCGCCGTTAATTTCGAAATTGAAGGCAAGCCAATTTCCTTTAACCTTGTTAACACTGCTGATGATTGGCAGCTTTCCAACCCTGTGGGCAAAGATAACCTGGATCCCAAAGCTCGTGATGCCTTCCTTGGTGCGATCCCCGATATTTGGGCCGAAAAATTCATCACTCAAGATCTTGCAAAGGCTGGCTTGGCCAAACCCGAGAGAACACTTTTAGTCACCCGTAACGATGGTTCCACCATCACCCTCCAAATTGGGAATGTATCTTCCACGAAGACCAGCAAGAAAATTAGGCCGCCCGTGCCAGGTACTCCGCCCGGAATGCCCCCACAAGAAGAAACCATCATTCAAGAAATGCGCTTCGCTAAAATTCTTGATAATGATCAAATCTTTGAGATCAATGGCGATGGCCTAAAGAATATTTTCGTCACGGTTGATCAAATCCGCGACCCAATGCTGGCACGAATCAATTCATCCGATGCTGTAAAATGCGAAATTCAACAGGGGAATAGCTCGCTGTCACTAGTAAAAAAAGAGGGCAGATGGAAAATTGAGTCGCCTGTGCAAGCTGATGCAGATCCTGAAAAAGTGAATGAACTTCTTACCAAGCTTTCCACACTGGAGGCTCGGGGAGCTGATGTTATTGATAACCCCAAGCTCGCAGATTTTGCATTGGAAAAGCCCGAGAATAAAATCATCATTACTTTGGAGGAAGAAGCCAAACCCTTGGCCAAAGATAAAGCCCCTGAAAAGAAAACCCGTACAGTTACTTATTTTCTCGGCAAAAAAGATGCCAAGGCCAAGAAGCTGTATGTTTCAGTGGATGGTTTTCCCAGGGTGAATTTTGTTGATGAAGTTGTTGCTACCCTTGCTGCCCGCCCTGCGATGGCTTATCGAGGCAAGCGCATTCTTGATCTTGCCACCACAGATATCAACGTAATCAATATAAAGACAAAATCTACGGATATCTCTTTTTCCAAAGTTCCCGAAGGAAAGTGGACAATCATCAGCCCCAAGGGTGTTGAAATTGATGATCCAAAAGTTTCTCAGCTTGCAAATTCGTTGTCCACTTTTGAAGTCTCTGAATTCCTTGAAGAAATGCCAACCAAGGAAGATTTAGTCACTAAGTATGGTTTGGATAATCCGATTGTGACTTTGGAAATAGGCTTGGCAGATGCTAAGAAACCCTTGAAAAAAATGATCATCGGGAAGCCTCTGGCTCCTAAGCCAGGATTCTTTGCAAGGTTGGGTGCAGAAGGGCCTGTATTTGTCATCAGCAATGATCTGGTTGCAAGCCTTCAAAAAGATACACTTGCGTATCTTCCACAGGATTTTTGGAAACTCCTCCCCACCGAAATCACCGCTGTTAAAATTGCTCGTTCTTCAAGTGAGTTCAAACTTGAACGAGGTGAATCAGCCTGGAAAATCAGCGCACCTTTTACTGCTACCCCCTTTGCAGAAAAAATGGAAGAGCTTGCCAAGGAAATTGGTGGGCCTAGAGCAGATAGCTTTGTTTCTCTCGATTCCAAAGAGGATGCAAAGTATGGCCTCGACAAACCTTTTCTTCAATTAACCGTGACGGATAAAGATAAAAAAGAAAATACTCTTTTACTTGGGAAAATTGTCTCCGAAGAATCAGGTACCAGATATGCAAGATTGAAAGATAAAGCTCCCATTGCAATCGTAAACCCTGCATTTGTAAAAGCAGTGGATGTTGATGCCTTGGATCTTCTCGACCCCCTGGTGATGAAGCAAGATCCGTCCAAAATAAAAAGCTTCAAGATTGAATCGGGAGCAAATAAAATTAGCATCACCCGGGAAGGGGAGATCTGGAAAGTCGTGGAAGCCGTTGCTGGCACTTTCAATGCTGAACCCGATACCATCTCCGCCCTGCAATCTCTTTGGTTTAATCTTCGGGCAGATGGTTTTTCAGCTTTTGGCCCCAAGGCTGATGCCGCTACCTTCGGATTAGATAAACCCTCATCTAAAATTGAAATGAAACTTGTCAATGATATGGGTAAAGATGAATCCAAAACCTTGGAAATAGGAACTGAAGTTAAAGGTAAATCAGGTTCAAAGTATGCAAGGTTCACAGGGGAATCTGCAATATTCAACCTTCCTGCCCCGGCCGTGTTGATTTTGGAGCGAACCTATCTCGCTTATGTTCCCCGTGAAATTCTAAAACTCAAATCGGATGATGTTGATGCGCTGACTCGTACGGGAATCCCGGGGGAGCTTGAGATTAATCGCAAAAATGAAGTTTGGTCTATCAGCAAACCAAAAGTTGAAATCGCAGATGAGCGTACCCTTAACGATCTTGTTGCAGTTGCTTCCGATCTTAAAGCAGATTCCATCGCAGCGTTTCCTGCCACTGATCTCAAATTATTTGGACTTGATACTCCATTTGCAGTTGTTGGTTTCAAACTCAAGGATCAAACTAAAAAAGTTCTCCTTGGCAAGGAGGTTGATGGAAAGAAAGGCTTTCGTTATGCAAAGTCCGAAGATGGCAAAGCTGTCGGTATCCTTTCTGAAGTAATTGTTAAAAAACTGATTGCATCCCCATTGTTTTATAGGGATCGCAATATAACCCGTTTCCCCGATGCTGATCAACTTCTTCTTGAAAGAGGCCCTCGTAAAGCAACCTTTGCCCGAGTTGATGGCAACTGGAAATTGACCGAACCTTTTGTATCTGAAGCGGATCAGCAACAACTTGATGATGCGCTCGATGGCCTTGCAAGGCTTCGTGCTGATGAACTTGTTGTTGAAAAACCCACTCCCGAAGATCTTGCCCGTTTTGGTTTGGATAAACCTGAAACCCGCTGGCAGATTAAAAATGCAGGTAAGCTGCTTCTGGAAATCAATCTGGGTAAACGCGATGAATCTTCCACCCGGTGCTATGCACAAATTACAGGCAAAGATCTTGTTTTTCTCCTCGATGTGAAACAAACCAACTGGCTTCAGGGTGAATTTCGATCCCGCACCGTTTGGGCCACGCCCCTTGATGCTGTTCAAGTAGATTCCATTAAAGTTACCTCTGCGAATAATAATTTTGAACTCTCAAAACGAAATAACGTTTGGGTTTCTGTGCCCAAACCAGCAGATCGAATCAATGATGTTTTGGTCAATGCCATGCTTGCTTCACTTGCAGGGTTGAAACTCGAACGCTATGTGGTGGATAAGGGTGCATCATTAAATCTATTCGGGCTCGATCCAGTTGAAACTACAATTGAAATTGGAACTCCCATGGGAAAGAGAACGCTTTTGGTAGGCAGGCAGGAAGGTGGTTCCAAAAAATACTATGCCCGCGTTGCCGATAACAAGCAGGGGGATGTTTTTGTTTTGAGTGAAGCAGATTCCATGATCATCCTGAAGCCTGCTTCTTCCTTGATCAAAGCCGAGAAAAAGGATTAAATTTTCGGAAGCTCGAAGCCCTTGCGGGCCTCTCTGCCAACAAATTGGTTGGCTTCTGCATCATCGAAGGTTTCGGTCTTGGGGTCAAACTTCAGCTTTTTGCCTGTGCGCCAAGCGATGTTTCCAGCATGGCAAAGAACGCTGCTTTGGTGCCCTTGTTCGATTTCCTGATTAAGCTCTTCCCGTTTTCGTGATTTAACACAGTCAAGGAAGTTCCGGATATGCAAGGGCAAAGGAGAAGGGCTTGTGCCTTGCTTTACTAGCTTGTTATCTTTGTCGAAAGCCTTCCAGTTGCTGTTGGAAATCAGCACCCATCCGCCTTCACCATGAACCACAGCGCCTTCGGTCAAATCGTGAAGGCGGGGCTTGGACCAGATGCGCATTTCATAGACCAAAATCTGCCCTGGGTACTCGTAGGTAACCTGCATGGTATCGGGCCATTCCTGAACATCGTTGAAGAAGAATTTTCCGCCTGCGGTAGTTATGGAAAGGGGATAGCCGATTGCACCCAGAGCCCACCTTCCATAATCCAAACGGTGCACTCCATCGTTGCCTAAGTCGCCACATCCATAATCAAAAAACCAGCGCCAGGATCCATGGAATCTGCGTTGGTTAAAAGGGCGCTTGGGTGCGGCACCCAGCCATAAATCGTAGTCGACGCCTTTGGGTGCCTCGCTATCGGGAACCGCTGTTATCGCACCTTGGCGATCGGTTTCCCAGGATCGTGCGAAGATGGGTTTACCGATGTTTCCTGCCTTGATGTATTCGACAGCTTCTTTAAGGAAAGCTGCACTGCGGGCCTGGGTTCCCATTTGCACGATGCGGTTGTGCTTGCGGGCTGCAGCCACCATGGTTTTGCCTTCGAGGATATTATGGCCATCGGGCTTTTCCACATAAACATCTTTGCCCGCGATACAACCGTGGATACAGGGAAGTGCGTGCCAGTGGTCTGGGGTTCCAATTACGAAGGCATCGATAGATTTATCGTTTAAGATATCTTGGTAGTTGATGACGAGTTTGGGTTCCTTTTTGGTCTTCTCTTTGATGTCGGCGCCTTTTCGAAGTCTTACTGATTCATCGAGATCAACGATATGCGTAACTTCGACATCGGGTTGTGCTGCGAAGTTTGCAAGAAGAGAGCCACCCTGGCCTCGCACCCCAATGCAAGCGACCCGAATTTTATCGTTTGGCCCTGCAACCGCATAGCTGGCTTCTGTAATAAAGTATCCTGCAGATAAAGCTGCACTGGTTTTGATAAAGCTTCTTCGGCTTTGAGATTTCATGGCATATGTTCCTCAAATAGGAATGTTCAAATCTGGCAGGTATAAAGATAGTAAACCCTTGATAGGTTCAAGGTTCAACAAAAAAGTGGAAGGTAATGCCTTGTTTGTTGTTGTTTTAAAACAGTTCGCGGATGGGGACGCCGTTGTCGAGAAGGTGTTGCGGTCTGCCATTGGGATCATTAATGGTGGTTAATGGATTGATGTTTAATGATTTATAAAGGGATGCGAAAATATCCTGGAAGGTGACAGGGCGCGCAACAACCCTTGCGCCATGATGATCGGTGGCACCAATGATTTGGCCACCTTTGAAACCACCGCCTGCAAGGAGTGCAGGACTTACTTCGGGCCAGTGGTGTCTGCCTCCTGATTTGGGATCAATGCGTGGCGTTCTGCCGAATTCGCCCCAGACAACAATTGCAACATCATTCAACATGCCTCGTTCTTCGAGGTCGGTGATGAGGGCATGGATTGCATTATCGACGATGGGCAGAAGTTGTTTCATGCGGGGGAAATTGCCCTCATGGGTATCGAAGTCGCTGAAAGAAACGCTGACACAGCGAACACCTGCTTCAATCATTCGTCGGGCGATGAGGAGTTTTTTTCCTGCGTTGCCATCTTCGCTGGTTGTGGATCGTTTGGGTTCATTCAGTTGGTAAGAATATTTGGCGACAGTGCTTGAAGATTCTTTTTCAAGATCCATGGCGTTTGCTAGTTTGCCCGACAGGATGATGCCAACGGCTTGTTGGGTAAAGCGATCGAGTGCATCCATTGACCCTGAAGCATCAAGGGCTCTCCGGGATGCATCAAAGGAAGCAAGCAGCTTGGTGCGATCGCTGACAAGGTCGGGAGTCAAGCCATCAACAAGGTTGAGTTGGACGGCATGAGCTTTGCCGCGTTTTGCGAGTTCGCCTTTCATGCCTGATTCAAGTTCGCGTGTAAAAAGATGGGAGATGTCAGGCCGGAAGGGTGTAAAGGTTGGGCCAAGGAACCCTGGGCGGGCGCTGTTACGAACTTGTGGCCTGCCTTGCATGATATCTACAAAGGCGGGCGCAGTATCGCCAGTGGATCCTTGAAGTTTTGCAATTACAGAACCAAAGGCGGGCCTGCCACCGATGTTGGATTGGTCTTTAGCTGCAAAGCCGGACTGGCATTGAAAGCCATCGTGGGCACCAGCGGATCCAACTAGTGAGCGGACAAAGACACATTTGTCTGCGATTTGAGAAATCCTGGGCAATAGTTCCCCCACCTGCAAGCCGGGAACATTAGTTGCTATTGGTTTGAATTCACCACGGATTTCAACAGGGGCATCTGGTTTGAGATCAAACATATCTAATTGTGGTGGACCACCATCGAGATGGATGTTGATAACCGCTTTATTTGAAGATTGAATCCCAGCAGCAGCTTCTGCCTTTAGAAGATTGGCAAGGGACAAACCAGATAAGCCTATTGTGCCTGCAGTGAGGAAATGTCTGCGGCTGGATTTTTGATTGTAGTTGCCAAAGATGGAAAGCATGAAATCATCCGGGTGGGAGGCTACGAACCTTTCTTTATGAGGTAATACTACCTGATGAATGAATATTGATCAAGCAGATATGAAGAGAATGTTGCCCTTTTTGGTTAATTAGGGTGTTGGATTCGTTGTTTATGTAAAGCGGGATTGTGATGGAATGAATTGAACTTCTTTTTGACAAAAGAATGGATAGAGCACAATTTTATTGGTTAGGATGCTATGGATAAGGGACTTTTCAACCATTGTAAAAAGCGGGGTACTTCATGATCAAAAGTTTTGAATTCGTTAAAATTGTAGGGTTTGATTCTTTGACAAGGTTTTTGCTGATTGTTGTTGCCTCGATTATTTTTGATATGGAAGCGATTGCGGGACAGTTAAAAGCTGGAGTAGGCAGGGAAGATATTACCAGCAAAGTGCCTGCGAAAAATGACACCCTATACGTGAAAGCCCTGGTATTGAAAGATGCTGCATCAACTGCGGTGATCATTACAGTGGATGCGGTTGCAATCGAGGAAATAGGTTCAATCAAGAAAAACTATCTCTCAACAGTAAGAGAGCAACTGAAGAAAGAGTTCAATATTTTACCTTTGAATGTGATGGTGAATGCGAGCCATTGCCATGGAATTGTATGTGAAGATGTAGAGGAAAGAACGGTGAAGGCGGTGCGAGAGGCGATGAAAAATCTGGTGGATGTTGATGTGGGCTGTGGAACGGGATTTGAAAACAGGATCATGGAAAACCGAAGAGTGAAGCTGAAGAATGGCAAAGATGCGGATATGCGCAGGGCTTATTCACTTCCGCCCGATGCTGAAGTTGCAGGCGTTGGCCCGATTGATCCGCAGATCGGGATATTGCGGCTGGATCAAAAGAATGGCAAGACGCTTGCTGTGCTTTACAATTTTGCATGCCATCCGATTCAGGGGGTTCCCAGTGGGGGAAATACTGCAGACCTGACGGGTTTTTCGTCCAAGGTGATTGAAGATTGCCTGGGCGATGGGGCGATGGCGTTTTTTATCCAAGGATGCGGGGGTGACATTAATCCCCTTCTTTACAAGGATGTTGCTTATCCTCCGGATGCAGAGCCTTTGGGAAACATGTTGGGCATCAGTACGATGAGGGGGCTAAGGCAAATCAAATGCACGCCTGATGTTGCGTTCAAGGTGATCAATGAAACGATATCATTGCCCCGGGCGGAACTCTCAGGGCGCATTGAATCCCTGCAGGCAGAGCAGCAGAAATTGCTGCAATCGCTTGGTGCCAACAACTTGAACTTCAAGACATTTCTCCCCTTGATCGTGAAGTACAACCAATCTGAGGAGTACCCTTCGTTTTTCTCTCAACATTATCTTCACGAGAAAATGCTTGGCAGAAATGATCTTGATAAACTTGATGCAGAGAACCGGAAGAATATGAAGAAGTATCTTGCCAACATTCATGTGATGGAAGAACTTACCCGGGTGCAGACGAATCTTGCATTGTTGAAGAAGAATCAGGCGAAGAATATTGCCTCAGGAAAACGAACCATTGATGTAGAGGTGATGGGTTTGAGAATAGGAGATTTTGTGATGGTTACATTTCCTGGGGAACTGACGGTGCAGATTGGATTGAACATCAAAAAAATGTCGCCTCATAAGAGCACTTTCGTTGCAGGGTATACCAATGGCTATATTTATTATGCGCCAACCGCCGAGCAGCTTAAGAATGTCGGTAATGCGCAGGAAGACAGTGATTGCATACTTGCGCCCGAATGGCAAAAGATTTTCGAGGACAAAGTTTCAGACATTTTAAAGAAACTTTGATCGATTGATTGGGTAATTGTTTCGAACCAAGGAGAAAAGCAAATGATCCTAAGCGCTATTTTATTCACACTGCATCTGCAGATGGGGCAGTTGGATATTAATAAAGTTGCTGCTCCCTGGTATGAGGATCGCAGGCATTTGCTTTATTTTAAAGATCAACAGGGGAAACTACAGCCTGTCAAAACAGTTGGAGACTGGGGCAATCGGGTGGCACATACGCGGGCAAACATGGAGTTGGTAATGGGAAAGCTGCCTGCTACAACCTCTCTTCCATTAGACATGAAAATTGATTTCGAAGAGAGATTGCAGCATTACACCCGCAGGCATGTATCATTTGTTGTTGAAAAAGATGATCGAGTTCCAGCCTATCTTTTAGTTCCGAATGATGCAACTGATATGAGGAAAAAGCCCGGGGTGATTTGTCTTCCCGGAAGTTCAAAGCCTGGCAAGGATATTCCAGCAGGCGTTTCCCTATCTGCCAGGCAATCCTATGCCCACGAGCTTGCATCACGCGGTTATGTTTGTTTGGTAATGGATTATCCACTTCTGCATACCACAGAATATGTGAAGGATCCGTATCAAATGGGTTATGTCAGCGCGACCATGAAAGGAATTGTCAATCATCGCAGAGGTGTTGACATGCTTCAATCACTTCCGTTTGTGGATTCTGAATCCATAGGAGTTATCGGGCATTCGCTTGGCGGACATAATGCGATGTTTCTTGGGGTTTTTGATGAAAGGGTCAAGGCGGTGGCTTCGAGTTGTGGGTTCAATGTTTTTTCTAAACATAACAAGGGGGATGTAAGAGCTTGGAGCAGCAAATATTACATGCCGATCATACGAACCCAATATCAAGATGTTCCATCGAAGATACCGTTTGATTTTACGGAAGTTCTTGCAGCGTTGGCACCCAGGCCTGTTTTCATCAATGCTCCTTTGCATGATGAGCCAGATTTTGAGGTTTCAGGGGTTATTGATTGCATTGATGCAGCTCTCCCCATCTACGAGAAAATATTTAACATCAAGAATAGATTGGAGGTGCATCACCCGGATACCAATCATGGATTTCCTTCAGGTGAGAGGCTTCTTGCGTATGGCTTTTTTGATCGTTATTTGATGCCTAAAACCAACACAGATGAATTTAAAAGCGGCCTCGTCGTTCATTTGCCCCTTGAGGGAAATGGGCATGATATTTCAGGGAACAATTATCATGCGGAAGGTTTGAATGTGAATTTTTTGTCCGGGGCGTCTTTTAATGGAATAGATTCTCAACTTAAGCTTACAAAGATTATAAGTAGCGATCTGGTTGCGGGGGAATTCAGCATCGCCTGCTGGATTCGTGCGGATGACAAAATGCTGTCATCTTCGGGAGGAGATATTTTCAGTTGGTATGATCCCAGCACTTCCCGCGGAATCAACTTCAGCCTCAAAAGCAACAAGGGTGTGACGACAAATCAGGCCAATGTCCGCCATTTGCATTTTGGTATCGACAATAACAAAGCTGGAGAATGGCAGGACTGTGGAATACCCGGGAAAGCGTTGTGTGCATTTTCGATGGCGGTGCACGAGAATAATCTTTATGCGGGAACTTGCATTGCAGATGCCAATGATTCTGGGAGGGTTTTTCGTCATGCTGGCGGGAAGCGCTGGATTGATTGTGGTGCCCCCGATAAATCCAACAGTGTGATGTCTCTTGCTGTTCATGAAGATGCACTTTATGCAGGAACGGGCAAATACAGGATTGCTGGATCAGCGCTTCCTGAGTCGATGAATGTTAATCTTGGAGGCAAGGTATTGCGTTATGAGGGGGGCAATGCCTGGAAAGATTGCGGCCAGTTGCCTGATACCGAGGCTGTGGGCGGGATGGTGGTCTACAAGGGCAAGCTTTACGCTTCTTCTTTGTACAAGCCTGCAGGTTTTTATCGGTATGATGGGGAAAAGACTTGGGTGAAATGTGCAACACCTGTAATTGAAAGCCCCATAAATAAGCAGCCTGAACATTTGCGGGTTGAAGCTTTGACTGTTTTTGGCGAATACCTTTATGCAAGTAGTTATGATTGCGGGAACGTATTTCGTTTTGATGGTGAAAATTGGGCAAATATGGGTAGGCTTGGTGATAACACCCAGACTTATTCCTTTGCAATTTATCAGGGAGCCCTGCATGTGGGGACCTGGCCCAGTGGAAGGGTTTTTCGTTTTGAAAAGCCATCTGTCTGGACAGATCTTGGCAGATTGGGTCAGGAACTTGAGGTCATGGGTATGGTTGTGCATAACGGGAAATTGTTTGCAGGCACTCTTCCCCTTGGTGAGATTTATGAATACAGCAATAACAAGACTTGGAAAAAAATCACCCGCCTCGATCATACTCCAGATGTCAAGTATCGCAGGGCATGGACAATGGCGGAGCACGATGGCCGTCTCTTTTGTTCAACGCTTCCCTCGGGGAAAATATTTTCGTTTGAGTCAGGTTGTAATGTTTCTTGGGGACATTCTCTTGCCAATGGGTGGCATCATGTTGCTGCTATAAAAGCAGGGGATAAACTCAAGCTTTATCTGGATGGTAATAAAGTTTCTGAAAGTGCAGTGTTCGATGCGCGTGATTTTCAACTGGCTAATGATGGTGTGATAAAAATCGGAGCTGGAGCTTCAGAAAACTTTATGGGGAAGATGTCTGATTTCAGGATTTACAGCCGAACTCTGGATGTGGAGCTTGTTAAAAAACTTGCACTGATGAAGCCATCTTCGTGACAATCAAGCTGGTACCACTTCGAACACATAATTGTCCGGGGATCGAAAAAAGAATCGCGAAAAGGATGTCGGGCGCTTTGCTGTGATGATTTCTGCGCCGTGTTGGATCAGCCTTTGCTTCAGGGAATCGAATTCCTGCTCGGGCCAGCGAATCGCAATATGTCTGCCATATTCCTGTTCAAATTTCAGTGAGTCGAAATCCTTGTTTTCAAGGATATGGAGTTCCTGGCCTGGAGCGATTTGCAGCCAAGCTGCGGTCACTGCAATATTGCCTGGTTTTTCAATCGGTTGCCAATGCAATGTCTTGATGAAGAATTCCTTGAACGGAATAATGTCCTTGGTCAGAAGGGTAATATGAGCAATCGACATTGCTGTTACTGGCCCTTGAGATAATGCCGTTCGATGAAGGTTGTATCAACTTTGCCATCAACAAAGGCAGAGTTAGTGAAAATTTCCCTGAGAATGGGGATTGTGGTTCTAATCCCTTCGACATGGAATTCAGCAAGTGCTCTGCGCATGGTAGCCAAGGCTTCTGCTCGTGTGGATTTGTGAACTAGTAATTTGGCAACAAGGGAATCGTAGTTGGAAGGAACCCTATAGCCTTGAACCGCATGGGTATCCATGCGAACGCCGGGGCCACCGGGAGGATGCCATTTGGTGATTAAACCGGGGAAAGGCCTGAAGCCATTGGTGGAATCTTCGGCATTAATACGGCATTCGATGGCACAACCACGATGAATAATATCCTCTTGTTTTAAAGAAAGAGGCAAGCCTGAAGCTATGCGGATTTGTTCCTTGACCAGATCAACGCCTGTAACCAGTTCTGAAACTGGGTGTTCGACTTGAATGCGTGCATTGACCTCGATGAAGTAAAAATTATGGTCCTTGTCGAGTAGGAATTCAACCGTGCCAGCGCTGTAATAGCCTGCAGATTTGACAAGCCTGACGGCAGCGGCGCAGATTTCCTTTCGGACTTTATCGGGAAGGTTTGGTGCAGGGGATTCTTCAACAAGTTTTTGGTGCCTGCGTTGCAGCGAGCAATCGCGTTCCCATAGATGAACTACATTGCCTTGGGTATCACCTAGGATTTGAACTTCGATATGGCGAGGTTGCTCGATGTACTTTTCTAGATAGACGCTACCATCTTTGAATGCGTTTTCTGCTTCTTGAACAGCGGAAGCAAGGCCTGAATGAAGACTGATATCGTTATGGGCAACCCGCATGCCTCTGCCACCACCGCCTGCCGATGCCTTGATCAATACCGGATATCCCATGGAATGAGCAAGTTCCAAAGCTTGTTCGTCTTTGGTAATAAGGCCTTCACTACCAGGAACGACAGGGACACCGGCCTTTTTGGCCATTTTACGGGCTTCATTTTTGTTGCCTAGTTTGCGCATGGCCTCATGGGGCGGGCCGATGAACTCAATTTTGCAGGATCTGCAAACTTCCGCAAAGTGGGCGTTTTCAGACAGGAAACCATAACCGGGGTGAATGGCTTGAACATCAGCAATTTCGGCAGCACTGATTATTCTGGGGATGTTAAGATAGCTTTCGGCAGAGTTCGCAGGGCCGATGCAAATGGCTTGGTCTGCGAGCGCAAGGTAAGGGGCATCACGATCTGCTTCGCTGTAAACAGCGACAACTTCGATCCCCATATCTTTACAGGCACGAATAACCCTTAGGGCGATTTCACCACGATTGGCAACTAAAATGCGTTGAAACATGAGAATAATATCCGCCTGATAGGCGAGAGCTCCTTATCAACCGTTGGGATCAACCCGGAACAAAACTTGGCCATACTCTACAGGTTAACTTTGGCGCCTACAGTAACATAGGGAGGGCTACCAGGTTTTTCCTGGGAATAAAAAGTGCCGGGCGTAGGACTTTTGATTTCAACCAGGTTCTTATTGGCAGAAGGTGCAGCGGGCGGAACTGAAGGGGCGGCTTGCGCCTGAACTGCCTGCTGTACAACAGGGGTTGGTTGCTGCTGCTGATGCACAATGGGTGTGAAGGTAGGCAGGGCAAGGGCCTCTTTTTTAAGCCTTATTTTTTTCTCCCCATCTTGAAGATCTAGCTCGCTTAGCCCGTGTTTAGACATAAGTCGAACAAGGTCACGAATCGTTTCGACCTCGAATGGGTTCGTTTTACTGTTCGGTTTTTCAGCCACCTGCAACTCCTTTCAAAAGAGCATCCCTAATCAAAGGGTAAAAAACTTAGGCGATGATATTATCATCGAGTTCTCTGGAAATACCAGTCAGATATTCAGCACCTGAGGAAGTTACCAGAATATTATCCTCAATTCTGACCCCGCCCCAACCAGGAAGATAAATTCCCGGCTCCAGAGTGAAGACCATTCCCGGCTCTAGAACAGTCTCAGAGCCGGGCCTGAACCATGGGGCTTCATGAATCTGTAAACCAATGCCATGCCCCAGGCCATGTCCAAAATACTCACCAAAGCCGGCGTCTGCAATCAATTGTCTTGCAGCACGATCAACCTCGAGAGCTTTAACCCCGGGTTTGATGGAGTCAAAGGCTGCTTTTTGAGCCTTTAATACCACCGAGTAAATCTTTTGCAGTTTATCTTTTGCTTCTGCATTTCTAGTTGTTTTACTAAAAACAGTCGTGTCAATAACCCGGGTTAGGTCGCTTTTGTAGCCACTGGGGCTACTTGCTCCCCAATCTACCAGTAAAAGGTTTTCATTCCCAATGCAATGTTGGGAAGGAATTGCATGGGGCAGGGCTGCGTTGGCACCTGCTGCCACAATAATAGGGAATGCAGCACACTGCGCCCCCATCGAACGCATCAGTCGTTCCAGTTCATCAGCAACATTTTTTTCGGTTTGTGAAGGATGAAGCGATTTATTAAGGGAGATGAAAGCATCCTGGGCCATTTTGATGGCCGCCCTGATGGCTTCGATTTCGATCGGTTCTTTAACCATGCGTTGGGTTTCAACCCGTTCACGGGTGGCAAGCCAACTGCACTCAGGCAGTAATTCTTTCAGCGATTCAAAGTCGGAAACGGTAAGCACCTGACATTCAAAACCAATAGCAAGGCCTTTGATTGAGCGAATTGCTTCGGCAACCATGTCGAGAGTTTTTTTTGTGGGGGGCCTGATGAGAGCTTCGAGTCCAGGGCATTCATTCTTGATTTGTTCGGTGAAGCGGGCATCAGAAACCAGAATATCTTTATTCTTGGTCACCACCAGATGACTGGCTTCCCCTTTGAACCCTGTCAGGTAGGTAACATTGGCAACCCCACTGATGAGGTAAGCATCTACACCATCATGGGCAAGTTTTGCCCTCAATCGATCACGCCTGACATTTGCATGGATATGCGGGTTCATGGTCATCCTTCTTGTGGTCCGTTTTGAAATTCTGCGACCAAAAGATCATGAATGGGTCCATTGGTGGCAAGGCTTTCAGGTTTAAACGGACAATAGGGTGAGCCATCGATCCTGGTGATTTTTCCCCCCGCCTCATTGACCAGAACAATGCCTCCCGCTACATCCCATACATGATTATCGAAAGCATAGAAAACATCGCATCTTCCAGAGGCGATATAAGCAAGGTTAAGAGCAGTCGAGCCAATTCGTCGAACCGCCTGACTTCTATGCGAGAAATGCTTCCACCAATTGAATAGGTGCTCCATTCCTCTTACATTGTAAGGGAAACCGGTGGTGATCATTGCTTTGCTGAGAGAGTTGGTGGTACTGGTTTTAAGTGGCTGATCATTGACAAAAGCCCCCAAACCCTTGGCAGCATGAAACATTTCGTTTCTGGAGGGGTCGTGAACCACTCCAACGACTATTTCTCCTCGATAGTAAAGACCAATAGAGATGGCATAAAGTGGAAGATCATGCACATAATTGGTTGTGCCATCGATGGGGTCGACGATCCAGGTGGGTGGCGCATTTGGCCCCGGATCTTTCTCGCCCTTGCCATCTTCCTCGCCGAGAAACTCGTGGTCTGGGAATACTTTTTTAAGATGCTCGTAGATGGCATTTTGAGATGCAGTATCTGCATCGGTAACGAGGTCGTAAAGGCCTTTTTCGCGAACCGCAAAGTTCTGTCTCATGGAAAGCAGTAGATTGGAGGCTATTTTTGCAGCCTCGCATGCGCCTTTTTTCCATTTCAACAGATCGCTCATGCGTGTACCTTCCAATGGTAATACGATCACAAGACCGCATAGGATAAGATATTGTTTTCCAAGGAAAAGTGCCAATAATTCCAATCGAAAAACGTATGCGAGTTTTTGAATGAATAAGGCCCCCGGTTTTTAAACCAGAGGCCTTGTTTTCATTCATCCTGTCAATTCTAAATCATTGAACTAGATTAACTGGGTCTTGCCAGGGACTGCCACAGTCCATTCTGGAAGTACCGTGTCCTTGTTGAAGTTTTCGGGCATCAACCGTTGCTTGGAATTCAGGGCTTGTTCCCATGAGACTTCCTTGCCTGTGTAAGCTGACATACGACCAAGAACCGCAGTTAGCGAACTCTCGGTGACAGTCTTAAGCTCATTCAGGGGTTTGCCTGCACGAATGCTCTCGATCAAGTCGGTATGTTCTTGAACATAAGGATCCACACCCCTTTGATTCCTGGCAACAACAGGCTTGCCGTTGATGGTGTAGGTGTTGACCTGGCAGGTGCCTTTGGTGCCTACCACCGCTTCAGAAACACTGTTGGCGCAGTTGCTGATCTGTCTGCACATGGAAAGAACATGGACGCCATTTTGGTATTCAAAATCGATTGCAAAGAAATCGAAGATGATACCATACTTGGGATCGTTTCGGGTGCGATGGCCCATGCCTACGGCCTTGACGGGGTGACCGCGCAGCACCCAGTTCATTACATCGATGTTATGAACATGTTGTTCAACGATATGGTCGCCACATAGGTAGGTATAGTTATACCAGTTGTTAAGTTGAGCTTCCGCAGGGGTCATTCCAGGCTTGGGGTCTCGGGACCAAAGAATGCCTTGGTTCCAATAGCAGCGGCCTCCAACGATATCGCCAATCGCACCTTCATGAAGTTGCTTGATGGTTTCGATGTAGGCAGCTTGATGCCTGCGTTGGGTGCCTGCAACAATGCCAAGGCCGCTGGCATTGGCTTCATCGTAAGCAGCCAAGCAATCGCGAGCGGTTGGGCCATCAACACAGACGGGCTTTTCGGTGAAGATGTTCTTCTTGGCTTTTACAGCAGCCATAATGTGGATGGAGCGAAACCCTGGGGGGGTTGCTAGGATGACATAATTGATCTTGGGATCATTCATGATTTTTTGGTAAGCATCAATACCTGAATGAACCTTGTCATCTGCGATTTCAACTTTGTTGTTAAGTTCCTTGATTTTTGGGTCGTCCTTGGCAATGCCTTTTAAGCGGGCTTGAAGGCCCTTGGCTTGGGATTCAAAAGCATCGGCAACGGCATGGATGGTCACATTTCGTGCGGAGTTCAAGACGTTGTGGGCAGCACCGCTGCCACGGCCACCGCAACCAACCACGCCCACGCGGATTTCATCGCTACCCTGGGCATAAGCGCCTGCGGGAAGAACCGCATTGAGTGCAATGCCCCCTGCAGCAGCCATGGTGCTGGTTTTGATAAAGTCTCTTCGGTCAGATGCACCTTGTTTCTTACTCATTTCGGATCTCCAATAAAGGGAAAGGATTGAAAATACAATGACGGACTCGTTAAACTAGAAAAACACTAATCACTTTGCTTGGTTACCTTGGACCGTATGGACAGGAGGTTTTCCTGTTCTTCAACCGCCCTTACAATTCGGAAGCCTACGAATTCTGCACTGGTAAGCCACCAGATGCTCTGGGGGCGTTGTGGGTCAAGCTTGATCCAGGTTTTGTCGGAGCCCCTGCGTGCAGAGCTTCGAAGTCCTACAGGTTGGTCTGCCCAAGAACCGCCCCGGGCCACGTGCGAAAACCTATTCTGGGTCGGCAATACCACCGGGGAAAGAGTTACACGATCTTTGGGGAAGGTGCCATAGGTGTCTTTTTTGTAATGATCAAGGCACCATTCGGATACATTTCCATGCATATCATACAAGCCCCATGGGTTGGGTTTTTTCTGGCCAACCTTGTGGGTGACTTCTTCTGAGTTGGCAGCAAACCATGCATATTCGCCGCTCTTTGTCGGATCATCACCAAAAGAATAGGGGGTTGTGGTTCCAGCTTTGCAGGCATATTCCCATTCAGCTTCTGTAGGCAGTCGGTAGGTCTTACCTGTTTTCCTGCTCAACCAACGGCAATATTCCATGGCTGCATGATGGGTTATACAGATAACAGGTTGCCCATCTCTGCCATGGCCGAAGGTTTCGTCAGCATAGGGTGGAGTAGGCCGGGTAATAGCGTCAATGCCCTTGGGATCAACATCTTTGCCATTCAATTTGGGTTGATCTTCGGTTTTCCAATATTGATCGTATTCATCCCAGGTAACTTCACACTTGCCCATCCAGAAAGATTTGACAGCTATAGGGTGCTGTGGGCCTTCATCTTCGAGACGCCCTTTTTCTGCTTCTGGGCTTCCCATGAGGAATTCTCCACCTTTAATGGGAATCATTTCAAAGGGAATGTTGGCAGCTCCTATTTTTTCGATGTAGGGTTTGAAGTCTGCCGCCGGTTCTTTAGCAGGTTGTGCCTGCGCTGATTTCGAACCGTTAGGCAGGAAAGCCAACCCTCCAGCGAGGATGGCCCCGCCTAGGAACCAAACAGATGCTGATATTTTTTTAAGATTTGTTACACTTGAAGACATTACGACAACCTTTGTCAAATGGAAACCTTAGGAATGAATGTTACCTTGCTTGCAGCAATCGCACTGGCCATTCCTTTCCAGTCGAAAAACGAGCTTACACTTTATCGTTTCAGCCAGCCCCATATGGGAACCACCTGCCAGATAATTCTTTATTCTATGAACAAAGAGGAGGCAAGTCGTGTTGCCAATGCTGCTTTCCTGCGCATGAAACAATTAGATGGTATCATGTCGGACTATAATCAGGAAAGTGAATTGAGGCAATTATGTGCAAGATCTGGAACCGTGCCGGTTCCGGTGGGAGATGATCTTTTTAAAGTTCTAACCCGTGCCCGGGAGGTTTCTGAACTATCCAACGGAGCATTTGATGTAACTGTGGGGCCGGTGGTAAAGCTTTGGCGCAGGGCCAGAAAAAGCATACAGATGCCCGATAAAGATGAACTTGAAGCTGCTTTGAAATTGGTTGATTACCAATCAATGGTCCTAGACCCCTTCAAAAAAACAGTCTGGTTGAAAAAAACAGGCATGCTTCTTGATCTAGGAGGCATCGCCAAGGGATATGCTGCTGAAGAATCATTGAAAGTGCTTAAAAAAATGGGAATAAGCTCGGCATTGGTTGCAATGGGGGGCGATGTTGCATTGGGTGATCCTCCCCCTGATGCCAAGGGCTGGAAAGTGGGGATTGCACCAGTTTTGGAAGAGGGTGATGCAGCAAGCAGGTATATGGTGCTTGCCAATTGCGCTGTTTCCACATCGGGGGATACCGAGCAATATGTAGAACTTGAGGGGAAAAGATTTTCCCATCTGGTGAACCCTAAAACCGGGATTGGGCTTACGGAAAGAATTTCTGTTACCATCGTGGCACCACATGGGATAGACTCAGATTCGCTTACCAAAGTGGTAAGCATTCTGGGTATGGCCAAGGGAATGGAATTAGCATCTAAATTACCGGGAATTTCCTGCAGGGTGGTTACCAGAAAAAACGATTTGCTTGAAGTGAGGAAGAGCGCAAACTTTCCTACTGTTCACGAAAATCCTAAACAATGACAAGGAAATTAAATCATGGCAATGAATCGCAGACAGTTTTCGGCCTTGGCAGCAGGCACCTTTTTAGCTGGGGTATCCAATGCTGCAGATCCACTTCCAGGCCAGACCAAGAACACCAAGTTTGCAGTTAATGTGGAAATGTGGTGGTCCAAGGAGAAAGAGTTTACCAAAAGGTTGGAGAATGCAGCCGCACTTGGATACAAAGCAGTTGAGTTCTGGCCCTGGCGTAATAAAAATATTCCTGCAGTGATTGAAACGTGCAAGAAGCATGGCCTTAGCATAACCCAGTTTACCGCTTGGGGCTTTACTCCCGGTTTGAACGATCCTAAAAATCACTCCAAGTTCGTGGAGGAAATTGAAGCTTCCTGCGAAACAGCAAAGAAGCTGGATTGCAAGATGATGACTGTGGTCGGGGGAAATGATATTGCAGGGGTAAGCCAAGAAAAGATGCATGAAAGCATCATTGAGGGGCTTAAAAAAGCAGCTCCAATTGCTGAAAAACATGGAATCATGCTGATTCTTGAACCCATGAATATCAAGGTTGATCATAAGGGGCATTGCCTTTATGGCAGTGCGCCAGCGACAAAAATCATCCGGGCAGTCAACAGTCCCAAAGTAAAACTTAACTGGGATCTTTATCACATGTATATAACCGAGGGGAATCTTCTGGAAAACCTTAAGAAGGGCCTCGATTGTGTGGGATATCTACAGATTGCAGATCACCCAGGCAGAAATGAACCCGGAATTGGTGAAATCAAATTTTCTGAACTGCTCAAGGGTGTAAAGGAACTGGGATATAAAGATTATATTGGACTGGAATTAAGGCCCAAGAAGTCTGAACTTGAGGCAGCACTTGCTGTGCAAAAAGCAGATAACTGGTAGAGGTTTGAGTTTGTTGGTTTTTAAAGCTTTAATTGACAAAGTCAGCAATTAAGTAAGCGGGGGGCAGGGGCAATTCAACTGTACTGCCCTCACACTCCGCAATTTCCACTTTGAGTTTAAAGTTTTCGTAATCATCCAATTGGGTACCTGATAAAGTTATGCTGGGCTTGGCCCAGTGAAGCAGGTTGATGGAACACTGGGTTTCTCTGGGAAGGGTTTTGAAGTTTTTGACTGAGATTTCAAGAAGATCATTGGTTTCTTTCTGAATGAAGTGAAAACAAGCTGCAGCTTCGGCAAAGGATATTTTTCCTTCTGACAAGGCCTCAATAACTTTGTTTTTTGCTGTCAACCTGCCCAAAATAAGCACATCTTTTCGATTCAACTGCTCAGTCAGTTTGTTTTCATCCTCAATCATGGATTCGTAATCAGCAATGCTGAACAAGTCTCTAAAGAAATCAGACCAGCTTTCGGAGCCTGCAAGTGGCGGAGTACCCACAATGATTGTGGATAATACGAGAGTTGCGATAATCGACCTAGAGGATGAATACATCAAAAACTTTCATAAACAAATTAAAATATAGCTTAGAGCGATCTCAGCTTATAGCAGTGTTGGATTGTTAAGCCTACTTGACAACTTTGGTTTAAAATCAAGCGACCAAGTTCTCATGGGTGGGAGTACTACACAATATTAATAATAACAACGTTCGTAAACTCGATTTTTATTATTAATGTTGGTGATGGTTTATAAACTCCAAACATTCTGGTCATAAACCATTTACACTACCTAGTATAACCTAAATCTAGTTTACTTGCCAAGGGTGATTTTATGTTAAAATAGCTAAACTTTATTAAGAGATCAGGAATAAATAGCTATTAATCTATATTTTGCTTATTCTTACAGCTTATTAGGTGGCCTCTGATAAGAAGGTTCGATGGATTTGTTCATGTTTATTAAGATAAAAGGTTTTGAAAATGCATCAGGATAACTCTGAATTAATACCCCTATTGCCTAGTCATACAGATGAGATGGTAAAGATGGCGGATGAAACAGGTTTTTTTAAAGAGCATGAAGTTCAAGCGTTAAGGGAGGTGCTGGACGATTTTCATGCTGAGAATCATGTTTATGAGCATAAAGCTTATTTATTAAAGGATAAGGATAAGAAATTAGGCTTTGTTTATTATGCTCCTGCCCCCATGACCGAAGGAACTTGGCAATTATGGTGGATTGTGGTGCAATATGATTTACAAGGTAAGGGTTTGGGCGGGCGAATGCTTAAACATGTCGAAAATCATGCTCGGGAATTAGGTGGTAGGGTATTATTCATTGAGACTTCTTCGCAGGAAAAGTATGACCCAACAAGAAATTTTTACCTTAAATATGGCTACTTGTTAGAGGCCCGGATGCGTGGGTTTTATGCAGCAGGCGATGATATGATGGTCTATCGCAAGAGTTTGGTGCCCGAATAGACAAATTTTTAGTGGATCATTTAAATTTTTTTCACATCTATTCCGTGATTAATTATTCCATTAATTGCGTTAAAACCAGCTCATCAAATTCTTTGTTTTGATAAGGCTTTTACCCATGGGGTGGGGGCTTTTGTAGAGTAGGAAATCCTTGTCTTATAGGGAATTAAGAAAAGTCGGAAGTCGCGTAATCCCTAGAGGAGGGATAAGCATTAGAAAACGCGTGTCAGGGCGAAGCGTGGTAAGTATGGCAGAAGTCGCAGCAAGGTCAAATGGCAGAATCTATCTAACTTGCAAAGATATTTCTAATCTTCACGACCAATTTAACCG